>CAWWCC010000163.1:0-6890 GCA_963935315.1 uncultured Planctomycetaceae bacterium
CGAAAGGTTCCACTCGGGGTCTGCCGACTTATGACGGGCTGCGCTGCGCAATTGAATAGGCGCGTCGAAGTAGCTGCCACCCCGTATAACGCGGGGATAAAGGCGGGTGGGCCAGCGTATCGTATTACTCCCTCCTAGAAGCTTCGTCTTTCCCTTGCGCTTTGGTTCGTCATGGGATCTCAATTCCTGGTAGTGTTGTTCACTGTATTCATCTAAAACCCATTCAGCCGCGTTGCCGTGCATATCATAGAATCCCCAAGGATTTGGCATTTTTGTGCCAACCGCGTGAGTCAATTCGTCTGAGTTGTCTGCATACCAGGCATGATCCTCCAATGCATCTCCTTCGCCGCAGGAGAAAGACGTACGGGTCCCAGCCCGCGCAGCGTATTCCCATTCGGCTTCTGTGGGCAATCGATACTGTTTGTCTGTGATGCCGCTCAACCATTTGGTGTATTGTTTGGCCGCAAATTGGGTCATCGTCACCGCAGGTTTATTTGGTTCTTCGCCCGCCATATAGGTCGTGTCGGGATCGTAGAGCGGGGTCGGGCAGGTGACACCATCGACTTCTATCGATTCCTGCGTCAAAAATTGTTGCAAGGCTTTCAAACTTTTTGCTTTACCAGTCAACTCACCTGCATGCGCTAAATTGCTCCTCTGTGTATCCAGGCTCTTAAAGGCATAATAAAGATTCATGAAGGCACGATATTCTTGCCAGGTGACTTCGCACTTGCCCATCCAAAACGGCTGCACACGAACCAGCAGCTGTGGCCCTTCGTCCGTTTGGTGTCCTTCTTCATTTTCAGGGCTCCCCATCACAAAAGTGCCACCCTGGACCGGAATCATTTCAAATGTGATTTCTGTACCAGGGATCTTCTGGGTATAGCGAGACATCTGGATCGGCGGACGGGTAGCCTGATTTGCTTGAGCGTCCTTATCCGTTACCGGGGCAGAACTTTCAGCATGGACGGGAACCTGCAAACCTAAAGTCACGACCAGGCCTAAAGTCACAACCAGGCTCGAAACGCCCACCGATATAAAGTCTTGTCGTATCACAGAGTCTCTTTTTGCAAATCTTGCTGCTCGACTTCGCAGCTAAGTGCTGCACATCGCCTGTATCTTCTGCAGGACTTCTGCATCGCTGGGCAGTGGGCTCTCCAGCACACGGCGCAGGGGGATAGGTACCTCATCCATCCGATAAGCGGTTCCCGCACGATGCACTCCATACGTGGCTGTCGGGATACAAACATCTGCCCACGAAAACTGCTCCGCTGGGCTATGGCCCACAACAATAGCAGGAATGGTTTCCAAATGTCGAAGCGCCTGGTCCGACAGCTTGGGGATGCCATCGGTTCCCAAAAACAAGACAGCATCGACTTCTTGCTGCTCCAGAAGCCTTCCTCCCGTGTATTCACCCGGATTATACCGCGGGTAACCACGAGCAAGATTAACACTAAACGGAAAACCCGTTTGCCAACATAGCACACTGTCGGCACCCGCCACGTCTCCCGGCACACGCATCCGCCTGATCACAAAACGTACATGGCTATTGAGATCTGTCACCAGCCGTATCAGTGCTTCTACATTTGCATGGGTCACGCCATGCTGGGTTAATCCCAATCCAAAAAACAGTGTCCCGTAGCGACAGGACTTCATTGCATTGGTCAGCGCTACAATCTCTTCCCGTGTAACACCTGCCACGACAGACTCCTTGAGGGTCTTGCCCTGGAGCAAGGTACGTATTGCCCAGATGAGTTCAAAGTCTTTGCCAGGATCAACCTTAACAAAACGGTCCGCAATCTCTGTGGTGGCCGTCTGCTTGCTGTCCACCACAACCAGATGACGATCCTTGCGCCCACCAGTCACAAACATCCCAGTCGCTTCGACATAGCGCTCAACATGGCGAGGATGGCTCTTCAATGGATTACTTCCCCAGTAGAGAATTAAATCTGCTCGGTTTTTTATCTCTCCCAAGGTCGCAGTGCTTTCACCGACTACTTGCAGGGCTACGATTGATGGAGCATGGCATGTTGAGGCCGTAGTATCGATGGTGGCACCCATCAGATCTGACAGGCGGCATGCGGCCCGTTGTCCTGCCGTGCTGCTGGATGACAGACCATAAAGGAGCGGTGCCCGACCGGCAGTGAGGATTTTTGCAGCGGTAGCGATTGCCGATTCGAACGAAGCGTGTTTCCCAGCAACAAGGGGTGTCCGATCACTCGCAGAGTCTTGCTCCAGCAACCACGGTTCGCTGAGCTCGCAGGCACGCTCTGCCCTGGCTACCCGGCCCTCTTCGATATGAAGCGTCAGGTCATCGCATACACAACCACATACCGTGCAGGCAACATCTGGAATTACATGCACCACAAGAATACTCACCGCAGGAGGGGATGGTTAAGGCGGGCTCTCACGAGAACGGATTGCGAACCTGCGCCTTGGGATTGGGGAGAGAAAGTATAGAATACCCTGGCTAAATTGCCCATGGGCGCACCTCTTCTCCACGACTCATTTTTTTGCCATTTGCTTTGGTATCCCTTGTATTATGATGCTTTAGCTGTTTCCATCCTGAACTCCCGAGCTCCTATTCGATGTCCACACCTCACCCCAATACTGATGTTCGCATGCGAGGTTTTACCCAGCGTTCTGCATACGATGAAGCGCAGTTATGGCTACAACGTAAAATCGATCAGCTCAATCCTATTGGCTCTGAAAAGATTCCCGTCTTCGAAGCGGCTTCGCGTGTGCTTGCAAAAGACGTTATTAGCCGTGTGCATGTTCCCAGTTTTTCGCGTGCCATGATGGACGGGTATGCTCTCCGCTCAACAGATATCGAACTGGCTTCAGACGCACGACCCATCCAGTTAAAAGTGATTGGCGAATGTTTCCCCGGCAAAAAGTTTGAGCGAACTGTTGCTCCCGGACAAGCGGTAAGAATCATGACGGGGGCACCGCTACCTCTCGATGTTGATGCCGTGCTTCCTGTTGAAAAAACACAGACCAACGAAGGTTCCATCATCGTTCAACAACCCCTGGCAGCGGGCAAGAACTTTGGCCAGATTGGAGAAGACATCCAGCAAGGCGACATCGTGTTGCGTCGTGGTCGCACACTAAGACCCCAAGACATTGGCTTGCTTTGCTCAATTGGCCATAGCGTTGTTGAAGTGGTAGGTCGACCGCGTGTCAACTTGGTGATTACGGGAAGCGAGCTCTTGCCAGCCGGCCAACAACCGGCAGGATGCCAGATCGTTGATTCCAATGGGCCAATGCTTTCTGAACTCGTCCAACGAGATGGGGGATTGCCACACCACCTGGGGATTCTCCCGGACAATCGAGAGGCCATCCGCGAAGCACTCTCTCAAGATGCCGATATTCTCATAGCATCTGGAGGTTCCAGTGTGGGCCAGGAAGACCACGTCCCTATTTTAGTTGCCGAACAGGGTGAGTTGGCAATCCACGGAGTGGCAATGCGACCCGCAGCGCCCTTGGGCCTGGGAACCCTTGCCGGTCGGCTCGTGTTTCTACTCCCTGGCAACCCCGTGGCTAGTTTGTGTGGATACGATTTATTTGCAGGTCGTGCAGTACGTAGCCTGGGGGGCCATGCCCCCGATTTGCCCCACCGTAAAACAACGATGAAACTGGCAAAAGAAATCCAATCACCTGTAGGACGCACGGATTATGTTCGCGTAGAAATCGTGGCAGGTACTTTGCAGCCATTAGTTGGCTGTGGCGCTTCGGTCCTCAGCTCAAGCTGCAGGGCGGCGGGTTTTGTTATGGTACCAGGCCCTTCCTCAGGATATCCGACAGGTACGGACGTTGAAGTCTTTCTCTACGACTGAATGGCTTTGCAGTGCGTCAGTCGCTCAATTTCGTGACATTCAGAAACCCTTGTACGATCGAATCGAATAAGCACGTACTGATTGGTACCCCTGATTGCCTCAACTAGCCTGAGTTTGATCTTGTGCACGTACGTCCGGATGATGGGGGGGGCTTTGAGCTCAACATAGCTTGCATAATGGTTCTCACTGCCATATCAAGTCTCTGTGCCCTTGGGTGTCTCTGGTCACGAACTCCTGGCGAGAAGAACTATCTCTACGAACAATCTTTTCTTCAAAAAGATAGGTGGACTGAGTCTCATCAGTAGAATTCTTTGTCAGACCCCGATCTCTAGATTTTTTCCTTGTCGCTGGCTGATACTGTAGATGAAGGCCGGGCTATAGCTTTACAACTTGAATGTAAACATTTTGTAGGAGAGGAACCTCGTGAGGAATTCTGTGCTGTGGCGTTCGAGAGTCTCTTGCTGCATTTTGATCTTTAGTTTCCTCTGCATGCACTTGATGTTTCCTTCAGAAAAATCTGTTGGACAAGCCTTTAGCCTGTTTGGTTGCTTTGATGGAGACGCATGCGACCAACCTGGCGGTGGAGACAACGTTGTTAATGCCTTAAACCTGGATACTGGCCAAGGCTTCTCACTCACGGGCGAGCTTACCTACTACGCGAACGCGAGTCCTGGCGGCGGCATTACGACTCAGCTTTCTCCTGTAGCAGGGGTGTGCCTCACGAATGCCTCGATTACATACGACGCCACTAATCCCGGACCCGCAGTGTACGAAGAACTCGACTTGATCTATTTTGAGCTCCCAAACCCTCTGGACCCTCTTTTAAGATACACGACAATCGGCTCGTACGACGGATTCTTTAACAACACAGCCGCTCTCGGGAATCGAGTATTTAGTATGCGGACAGTCGCCAACGGCGGGCTTGTTCGACTAGTTTTGCAATCGTAAAGTAAAATCGTTGGCCATGCTGTCGAGGTCAAACTGAGGGGTCCAACCCCAATCGGATCGTGCAGAAGCGTCCTCGAACTTAACGGGCCAACTGTCAATCAAGTCTGCAATCTTTGGATCCGTTTCAAATGTGACCTCGACGTTCGGAATTCGCGCGCGGATTGCTTCCGCCAACTCCGTCGATGACGGAGACAGTGCCTGGACGTTGTAGCAGCGTCGCGTCAGTTGCTCAGCGGGCGCTTCGCACAATTCAACAACCGCGCGAGTGAGATCATCGATATAAATCAAGGCCGGGTGACTTTGCGGACGGACGCGGAACGTAAACTGACCGTTGCGCATGGATTCGATAAAGGCCATAGAAGCATAGGAGCTGGCGGCTCCCGCATGTGCCCAAGGAGAAACGACGATGGGCACTCGTATGCAGCGGAAGTCGAGACCGTGTCGTTCGTGGTAGTAGATGCCCAGCCGTTCGATACAGGCTTTGGTGACACCGTAGAAACCGATGGGCCACTGAGGAAAATCCTCGGGTACGGGATTTGGCAGCGGTGCACCAAACGATGCAACAGAACTCGGGAAGAAAAAACGATTGACGTTGTATTGCAAAGATTGCTCGAACAATTCGAATGCACCGTCCATGTTGACTCGCCAAGCCAGTCCACGATCAGATTCAGACCGCCCAGACAGCAGCGAAGCAAAGTGGACAACGACATCTGGACGCGCGTGCTCGAAAACATGAGCAATATCAGCTGGATTGCTGATATCGCCCTGGATGTACTTGCATCCGTCTGCCGTATTAGCAACGGGCTGATCGGCGATGTCAAATAGCACAATCGTGCGATCCGATGCAGCCAGACGGTAAGTCAACTGACATGCGAGATTGCCTGCACCACCGGTAATGAGCCAGATTTCTTTCAAAATCGTCCTCCTGTACTAAACCGTCAAGCGTGTACATTCCCGTTGTGGGAAGCGGAAGTTAAAATCGAATCGACCCGCGTCCTATTTTCTTCGTCAATCTACTTTTCTATTTTGCCAATGTGCGATTTTTGTGCTTATAAAATCAATAATCGCTTTATTCTCTTCACTACCTCGCCCTTCAGCATATAGGGCAGGCCCAAAAGAAAAATAAACTTTTTTCGAATTATCAATCTTTCCCATATCGCTGATCAACCGACCCAGACCCCAAGCACTCGTCTCCAGCGCTACTGGCACGATGGGCATCTTTGAACGAGCGGCAAGCTTGACGCCAATCGAGTTGAATCTTTCTGGATCAAAATCCAAACTGCGTTTCCCCTCAGGAAAGATGATCAATGAGACACCCTTTTTAAGGCGTTCCAAGCCACCACTCAGCATGGTTTTTAAATCTCGTCTCGCGTCGCGTTGTGTGACCGCAATCGGATCACGTGAGCGCATGATATGCTTAAAAACCGGATAGTCGATCAATGCCTGCTTGACGACAAAAGTCACCTCATGAAAAGGCTGTACCAGGCACGGTAATATCATGGTTTCGAGCGTACTATTGTGATTGCCCACAACCAGACAAGGGCCTTCTAATTGCTGGAGATGCTCAATTCCCGTGATCTCGAATTCAACCCCAACCGATTCGAGGGCTCGTAGTACGTCTAAACTACTTCGCGCCCATTCGTCGCTGCTGTAGAGGGATCGCTTTGCCAGCGAAGCAGATCGCAGCACAATCCGCGTTAATTTCAGATAGAATACAACGCTGGGAAACCAACGAGCAAACCAAAAAATACGTCGAGGTGCCGTGCGGTAAGCCCCATCAACAAATGGCAGGAGAGACATAAAAGTGTATTCGTACTAGGGACTAACCGGATAGAGGTCCTAGAATAGCAATTGTGGCCCTGAGAGGAAATTGCATTCTGTCTGCAAGAACTTAGGATCTTATGAAAACCTCTCCCTTACCCAAAGCAACATGGTCGCCACTATAAATGTCCACCTTGTTGTCGAGGGATTCTTCGCCTGCAGTAAAGCCATGCCCGCGCAGTTTTTGGTTGATCAGCGGTATGACTTGAACACGTGTATTGCAAGCGAATCGAAAGGAAGGCAAGAGGCTGTCTCTTATACACATCTGACGCTGCCGACGATACTCCT
>CAWWCC010000164.1:0-6884 GCA_963935315.1 uncultured Planctomycetaceae bacterium
ACACAAGGAGTATCGTCGGCAGCGTCAGATGTGTATAAGAGACAGCTGGAATAGCTGTGCTGGAGTAGGGTGTTTTGGACTAGGTTTGAGGCTTTTAGGAACCCAGTTCACCCAGTGATGCCAGGAATTCGCTCATTTCTCCAGCGGCGTGACTGTCGCCTTGTTGGCGTGCTTGTTCGATTCCTGCTCGCAGCATTGTGCGAGACTCTTCCACACGAGACAATCGTACGAGTTGCTGGGCAGCCATAAAAAACGCTGGGACATAGGGAGGTATTTCAGAACTCAGTTCATTGAGCTTATCTAGACTGGCGTCATGCTCTCCCGCTTTATCCAGTTCCATAGCCAGACTGTAGCGCAGAAAAACATCACCAGGATCTTCGGCCAGCATGGATTCGATTTTCTCACGGCGCGATGGCATAGTTCATAAATCTCCGGTAATTTTGATCAGTGTCCCTTGCTTTTTGTTGACTCCCGACCCAAACGCCGTCACGTATAGTGTTCCGTCCGGAGTAAAAGCCAGGGTCATGGGATGGGTTACCGAAGCAATCCGAACAGCCTGGCAACCTTGTCTTCCTTCGATGCGAATATCGTCCAAACGATAGACACCGCCTGCCTCCGGATCGCTCCAAGCAAAGTCGGCCGCATAGAGTTGACCCGACGGACTGTATGCCAAACTCATCATGTCGTGCAAGCCTGTCGGTAAACTCATCGCTTTCTTGCCGGACGCTAGAATATAGAATTCCAGTGCACTGTCATGCGGATTTTTGTAGGAACCAATATCAGCAACTACAAGAAACGGCGGTTGAGGTGATGGAATCATAGCGATACCTCCCCTCGCAGCCCGGCGGGATGTGCCTTCTATGGGCAAAGGTTGCAAGTAAGCCAATCGATTGGCTTTGATGCCCGCTTTGAGCAGCACTCCCTGGTCGTCATCTCCACCGACAGATAAGTAAACGACTTCGGCAGATTTGACCATGGCCAAAAAGTTGATGCTGCCCGAATCTGCTCCGTCACTATTTCGCAAGTCACCTACAAAATGATCTCGCTGGGAAGCATCGAGAGGCTCATTCTCACTGGGAACGATATAAACACTCAGCTGATCATTGCCGTTGGGGTGGCCGCAGTCGCCAACAATCAACTTACTTCGTAGTGTTAAAAAAGCTAAACTCAGAGGTCCCACACGATAGGGCAATTGATCATTGAATGGGTTCGTGCGAAACCCTGTAATCACTTCTCGCGTCCGGTCTGGCTTGTCCGTCGAAAGCTGCAGTATGCGGCCTGCGCCACTCTCAGCCATGAACAGGTCAAATGGCCCCGAAGTGGAGCGTCTGGATCGGACCGTCAATCCACTCGGATTATCCAAATCACGCAGTAGGATTTCGACTTCAAAATTGGCCGTCTCGTCCGCTACCGGAACCGTACTAGCTTTCGGCTGCCCCCAGGCGAGCAAGGGCAGGAAACCTAGAGCAAGAAAGGCGAAAACACTAGAGATTTGCTTCAACAGTAATTCTCACATCCAAAAAAGGCAATGTGGTACCCTTGTCACCCGGTCTCGTGCATGATGGGGGGGGCAGCAAACACTTACCCGGCAGCATTCGCTTCGTAAGCAGTAATCTTGTCTTCGTGCTCCAGTGTTTGTCCGATGTCGTCCAAGCCATTCAGCAAACAATGCCGACGCGTTGAATCCACTTCCAGGGTCGTCGAAAAACCGTACTGGTCGCTGAGGGTGCACTGCTCGAGGTCAGCAGTCAGTTCGTAGTTTGGATACTGCGATGCGCGGCTAAAAAGGTCATCGACTTGCGGTTCTGGAAGTTTGATTGGCAACATGCCATTCTTGAAACAATTGTTGTAGAAGATGTCAGCAAAGCTAGGAGCAATTACCACGCGAAATCCGTAGTCTTCCAATGCCCAAGGAGCATGTTCTCGACTGGAGCCACAGCCGAAATTTCGTCTGGCCAGCAAAACACTGGCACCTTTTGCCTCAGGTTGATTGAGCTCAAAATCCGGATTTGGCGAACCGTCGTCGAGTCTGGCCCAATCCCAAAACAAAAACTCACCGAATCCTGTTCGTTCGATGCGTTTAAGAAACTGCTTGGGAATGATTTGGTCTGTATCAACATTGGCCCGATCCATGGCAACGACAAGGCCCGTATGTGTTGTAAATGCTTTCATAATAATTGTGACTGCGATGCCAGCCCTATGCTTAATTCTTAAATAAATTTACTCTTTGAATGACATTCTAGAAATATCATTTCGAATAACCGTTTCGTAATACCCTTCCTCACTCCCACTCGCGTATATCCACAAAATGGCCAGCCACGGCGGCGGCTGCGGCCATGGCTGGCGAGACTAGGTGCGTACGCCCCCCTTTGCCTTGGCGACCTTCGAAATTTCTATTTGAGGTTGATGCGCAGCGTTCTCCAGGCGAAAGCTTATCAGGATTCATAGCCAGACACATACTGCAACCTGCTTCACGCCAGTCAAACCCGGCTGCTTTGAAAATCTGATCAAGTCCTTCGTCTTCTGCTTGCTGTTTGACCTGCCCGCTTCCAGGCACCACCATGGCGTTCACATGACCTGACACTTTCTGCCCTTTGGCGACCTTGGCTGCAGCTCGGAGGTCTTCAATCCGTGCATTGGTACACGAACCGATAAACACTCTGTCCAGCTGAAGATCGGCGATTCGCTCTCCTCCCTCCAGACCCATGTACGACAGTGCGTTGGCAGCCGTCTTTTGTTCGGTCGGATCGCTGTAGTCCGAGGGCTTGGGTACCGTGGCATCCACTGAGACCACCAAACCAGGGTTTGTGCCCCAGGTAACCTGGGGTGCAATATCCTCCGCTTTGAATTGTAGGGACTTATCGTAAACGGCTCCCTCATCGCTAGGCAATTGGCGCCATTGCTTGACCGCAGCTTCGAAATCCTGGGGGACAAATTGACGGCCACGGAGATATTCAAAGGTTGTCTCGTCGGGGGCAATCATGCCGGACCGGGCACCTCCTTCGATGGACATATTGCAAACCGTCATGCGGTTCTCCATCGTCAGACTACGGATGGCTTCTCCCGTGTATTCCACACAATAGCCGGTCCCGCCATCGGTGGTAATCTGGCCAATCAGATAAAGAATCAGGTCTTTCGCTGTAACTCCCTCACGAAGCTCACCATCAACTCTTAATTCCAACGTTTGTGGCTTGTCTTGCAAAAGCGTTTGTGTTGCCAGGACGTGCTCTACTTCGCTGGTACCGATACCAAAGGCAAGTGCTCCAAAAGCACCATGCGTGGAGGTATGGCTATCTCCACAGACAATGGTCATCCCAGGTTGGGTGTATCCCAACTCAGGACCAATCACATGGACGATGCCTTGCAGAGGGTCGCCAAGATCGTAGTATTTGATGCCAAATTCCTGGCAATTTTTTCGCAGTGTGTCGATCTGGAGCTTGGAAATCTGGTCCACGATCGGCAAACTACGATCCGTGGTTGGCACATTATGGTCAGCAGTTGCAACAGTGTGTGATGGCTGACGCACAGTCCGTCCTGCCAGACGCAATCCTTCGAAGGCCTGTGGACTTGTCACTTCGTGTACCAATTGAAGGTCAATGTAGAGAATCGTTTGCCGACCTTCATCGTCGTGGACAACGTGCTTGTCCCAAATTTTCTGAAAAAGTGTTTGTGGCGGGTTCGCTGGGTTGGTCATGGTCTTTTTAGATTACTTGCTTGAATGACGATTCTCTGGATAGGAATAAACCGAGACCCACCATTCTACGCTGATTAGGTCTCTACAGAAAGTGGGGGATGACAAAACGGTTGGTTAAACAGCAGCCATTTCTAAGGCCTCTTTCTCCATCTCCTTACGCTCGGGACAACCATAATCTCTCCACCATTGGGCTGCCACGTGATTCGACCAGGCGTCCTGACATGGGACACCGGCCAGCATATCTTGCAGGGACTGGGCATCCTGAAAACGATCATCGGACTCTTTTTCTAGATAGCGGAGAATTATTTCTTCAAGCTCCGCTGAGATCTCAGGGTTCAGTTCCCGTAGTAGGCGCGGTGCCTCTGAGGCATGAGCGACCATCACCTTGATAGGTTGTTCGTATACAAACGGCGGCTTGCCTGTAGCCATAAAGTACATAACAGCACCCAATAAATAGATATCGCTGCGGGCATCGACCTGATCACTCCCCGTGGCCTGCTCAGGTGACATGAATAAGGGAGAACCTGTAATCGAACCTTCTTGGGTCAGTCCAACATCCTCAACATCGGTTGTCGGTTTGGCCAAACCAAAGTCGAGTAATTTTGCCACATCAAACAGTCCACCCCGGTCAGCACAAAAAATATTTGCCGGTTTAATATCGCGATGTACCAGACCATGTTCATGGGCCTCAGCCAGTGCATTACAGAACTGTGTCATAAGATGCACAATTCTAGCAGTCGGCAAGATGCCATGGCCATCGACGAGTTCGCCAAGATTATGTCCTGGCAAGAATTCCATGACATAATAAAACGTCGCATCCTCCGTACGACCAAAATCGTAAATGTCGATGGCGTGCCAATGCGAGAGCTTGGCAGTAGCGCGTACTTTGCGCTCAAAGCGAGCGATCACTTGAGGATTACCCGCTTTTTCGGGGCGGATGATTTTAATAGCGCAAGGACGTTTCATCATCTAGTATTCTGCCAGATAGACTTCTCCCATCCCCCCACTCCCCCAACATTTGCTTGAGTCAATACTGACCTAACTGGCGTGCTACGAAGACTTCGCGTCGTAATGATCCTATACTCTTCACGCCCACCGTTGCTGTCACCACCGCAAGGAGCATAATTAACGAATGCTCAATAAATACACCTTGAAACACACCCATAGAAGAAAGCGCAGCAAAACTTTCAGAACACATATAGGCAAGGCCCATAATCGCCAGTGGGCATACTCCCATCAGCAGATGGCCAATGCAGGCTCGACGCCAGGTGTTGGGGACAAATAATGCATAGCTAAAAATCAATAGCGTCCACGCGCCCGAAATGTTGGGAATATGTGAGTGCCCATCTCCCAACTCAGCACAAAGAATCAACTTGTGATATCCAAAAAAAAAGAAGGCGGCGGGTCCTGCAAAAATTAGCAGTTCGGCAAATCGTAAATGTCGGTGTACTTTTTCACACTTCACGCACAGTCGTCACGCCAGTAATGCTGGCAATGCTGGCATGACCGTGACTACCAAGTGAGCGTAAAAAACGCTAGCAAAAGCACCCTCAACATAATCCTACAGCGAAAACAGACTTCGCACTAAAAACACCGCCGAAGCCCGAACCCAATAAAAGTTCACAGAACGTAGACGCATTGCCCGTAAATCAAGCGTTTCCTGGCTTTGTTGGGAAGTGCTTCCTTCAACGAGTGCCACATGCCGTCGGGCCGATGCTTTGATCTGGGCCGTGTCGGCACCCAGCCTGCTATCGATCGGGCTGGTGCTCTCGATTGTTTCGTCATCTTGCCTGGCGCGCTTTTTCTCAGACATTCCTATGTCCTCCAATCAATGAAGTCTCCCCTGCCTGCTAGACAGAGATCCAACGACAGGGGATATTGCTTCATGGCAACCATCCAATACGGTGTGGGGCAGGGGCCGTTTTCTCTCTCCGGCTGTTTTGGCTGAAAGCGTGCTTGCCAGGCGAACCCATTGGCCTGGCAAGCGTAGGTATAAATAGTTGTGGCAAAAAGACAACAGCAGGTTGTCTCAAAGCAGCGCGGCGGATGTCCATGTGGACGGACTTCAACACGCCCGATGGAAGGAGCCAAAAAACCAGCCGCCTTGGGCGCGGCATTTCTTACTGTCTTTGGAATAGCTTCAGCCTGCCTGGTAATTTTGAACTAGGCTTTCAATGTGTCACTGCTCGCCCTCACATTTGATCGTGAGGCAACCAGAATACACCCAAAATATTTTCTTGATGCAGTTGCCTCCCCTTCAGGACTGTGTCTTTGACTCATCCAAGCTACTTATCCTAAAGGTTCGCTCTCAGGCATTCAGCGCGAAATCGCGCCCCGTATTAGCGAATTGCTATTCCCTAAGGGGGGGGAAGCATGCAACAGGACACCCAGTCAAAATTCAATTGGACCGGCAGAATGGAAACGCTGGAAGATCGGCTTGCCATGTCGGCCGATCCGCTGGGTGGTCCCCTGGGCGGCGCGATCACACATCACGCCCTTGTTGATACTCCCCCACCTCTCAATCATCATCAAGAATCGACTCCCGATTTCTGGATTGATACGGCCGACCAGATTGCCCTGGAAGAACACCTTCGTCAAATCGATCAAGCACTCGCCAGTGCACACGATCAAACGGGACTCAACGACGTCCGCGATGCTTATGGCTTTACGGGAATTGGCCAGACCGTAGCGGTCATTGATAGTGGCATCGCTTACGACCACTACGCCCTGGGGGGTGGCTTTGGCAGTAATTATCGGGTTGTCGGCGGCTGGGATTTTACTGGGGAGAACGACGCGGATCCGTATGATGATGGCCCCTCGGGTTCGCATGGCACCCATGTTTCGGGGATCATCGGTAGCTCGGACAGCACACACGAAGGGGTTGCCCCAGGTGTTGATCTGGTTGGCCTGCGCGTATTTGACGACGTAGGCTCTGGCTACTTCTCCTGGGTTGAAAATGCCCTCGATTGGATTCATACCAACCGCAATAGCTTCGAGAATCCGATCACCGCAGTCAATCTGTCCCTTGGCGTAGCCAGTTGGAATGCTGATTCGATTCCCAGCTGGGCGAACCTGGAAGACGAATTCGCACAGCTTGAAGCCGATGGCATTTTCATCTCCGTCTCTGCTGGCAACAGCTTCTCCAGCTTTAACACAGCGGGTCTCAGCTATCCTGCAGCCAGTTCGCACG
>CAWWCC010000165.1:0-6846 GCA_963935315.1 uncultured Planctomycetaceae bacterium
CAAGGAGTATCGTCGGCAGCGTCAGATGTGTATAAGAGACAGACCTTAGACCTTAGTCTTCTACATGCATGCACTTGTCACCGGTGGGGGTGGTTTTCTCGGAAACTACCTTTGTGAGATGCTGATAGCCGACGGTGCGCGGGTGCGCAGTTTCAGCCGTGGTGAATATCCGGAACTTGAAAAATTGGGCGTTGAAGTTCAGCAAGGGGATTTATGTGATCGGCATGCTGTGACACGTGCTTGCGAAAATATTGATTGTGTATTTCATACTGCTGCGCTCCCTGGTATAGGTGGACCTTGGCAACTTTTTCGCGACACAAATTATCTGGGAACCCAAAACGTGCTAGCCGGTTGTCAGACGCATCACATTGCGCGGCTCGTCTACACGAGTAGTCCAAGTACGACATTTGCTGGTGTAGACCAGTGTGGCATTGATGAATCGGCCCCGTTTGATCTTGCCTGGCTCGAGCAACATGATTGCCATTATTCACGCTCCAAGGCTTTGGCCGAACTGGAAGTACTCAAAGCAAACAATCAGGGTAACTTGCGGACGTGTGCCTTGCGTCCCCATCTCATCTGGGGTCCTCGTGATGGCCAACTTATTCCACGATTGATTGCCAGAGCAAAATTAGGACGCCTTCGCCGAGTCGGAGACGGCACCAACCTGGTCGATATGACTTATGTCGAAAATGCCGCTGAAGCGCATTTATTGGCAGCCAACGCGCTGGCAAATAAAAACTCGCCCGTGGCTGGAAATGCCTACTTTATCAGCCAGGGAGAGCCCGTGAATTGCTGGCAATGGATTGACGATATTCTGGCCTTGGCGAATGTACCCGCAGTCAAAAAGTCGATCTCACGACAATCTGCCTGGCGACTGGGGGCTGCTCTTGAATGGATCTATGGTCTCTTTCGAATCCGACAAGAGCCACCCATGACGCGGTTTTTGTCGGCCCAGCTTGCCACCTCGCACTGGTTTGACGTATCTGCGGCTACACGCGACTTTGGGTATGTGCCCCGCATATCGACCGCTGAGGGCATGCAGCGACTAGACCAGTGGTTACGCCAGGATGCCTAGAACCCATTTCAAAATCCCCCTGTTGTGTCAAGTTACCCAAGGAATTTCGACCCCATAACCAGGTTTTGAAACTGGTTCTAGTCGAGTTGTGTGTGCCCAACTACAATGGTCGGATTGCGCCTATCCAGGCTGAGACTGCTTTCAAGATACTTAAATTAGAGGATTCACGTGCTTCGTACACATACCTGTGGCCAATTGGACGCTAGTTTTGAGGGCCAAACCGTTACCCTTTGTGGCTGGGTCGATAGTTATCGCGACCATGGTGGAGGGCTCTTCGTTGATTTACGCGATCGTTATGGGCTGACACAAATCGTCTTCAATCCTCCCGATACGCCAACCAAGATCATCGAAGCCAGCAAAGCTCTTCGGTCGGAATATGTCATCAAGGTTACCGGCAAAGTTGCGCCACGACCTGAGGGAATGGCCAATCCAAAACTTTCTACGGGGACCATCGAAGTACGTGCCGTCGAACTCACACTCCTGAACGAAAGCCACACCCCGCCAGTATCACCCAGCGGTCAAGAAATTCCAGGCGAAGACCTGCGACTCAAACACCGATACCTGGATTTGCGGCGCCCCGAAATGCAGCGTACATTATTTTTACGCGATGCCATGGTCAAGTCCATGCGCGACTATTTTGCGGATAACAATTTTATTGATGTCGAAACTCCTATCCTGGGTCGCAGCACACCCGAAGGTGCACGTGACTACCTGGTCCCCAGCCGTGTGCACAGCGGCTCATTCTACGCACTGCCTCAATCACCCCAGTTGTACAAACAGATACTTATGATTGCTGGTTACGATCGCTACGTGCAAGTCGCGCGCTGTTTTCGTGATGAAGACTTGCGAGCTGATCGGCAACCTGAATTTACGCAACTCGACGTAGAAATGTCTTTTGTGGATCAAGAAGACGTGATGGGCATGATTGACAATTTGGTTGCCAAATTGGCGAAAGAGCAACTCGACATCGACGTTGCAACTCCCTTACCGTACATGACCTATGATGAAGCAATGCAGCGATTTGGCCACGATGCGCCCGATCTGCGATTTGGACTGGAGATTACCGACTGCAGCGACCTGGCTTTGAAAAGTAACTTTGGCGTGTTTACTGGTGCCATCGAAGCCGGCGGTTGCGTACGAGCCATTAACGTCAAACAAGGCACCAAGCAGTACAGCCGACGAGGCATCGACACGCTCACAGAATACGCCAAAGAGTTTGGAGCCAAAGGCTTGGCTTGGTTCAAGGTCGAAGAAAATGGCGGACTTGGTGGGACAATTACCAAGTTTTTTGACGCTGAATTACTCGCTGAGTTCACCGTACTGCTCAATGCTGAGCCTGGGGACCTTATCTTGTTTGCCGCAGATAGTTTTGCTGGGACCTGCAAGGTCCTACATGCACTCCGCACAAGGATCGGTAAGGAAATGCAGCTCTACGACGAAGATGCCATGAATTTTTCGTGGGTTGTCGAGTTTCCCATGTTTGAGCATGACGAAGAAGAAGGACGTTGGCAGGCGATGCACCATCCGTTTACCGCCCCCCTGCCCGAGCATATCGAACTGCTTAAAAGCGATCCTGGCAAGTGCCGAGCACAAGCCTACGACCTGGTCATCAATGGCAGCGAAGCGGGTGGTGGTACAATCCGAATACACGACGCAAACACCCAACAGCAAGTCTTCGATTTACTCGGAATCGATCCAACGACCGCTAAAGAAAGGTTTGGTTTCCTACTCGACGCATTGCAATTCGGTGCACCACCTCATGGTGGTATCGCGCTAGGAATTGATCGCTGGATCATGCTTTTTGGCAAGCTGGATAACATTCGAGATTGTATAGCTTTTCCGAAAACGCAAAAAGCAACGGATATGATGACCGAGGCACCTGGAGAAGTTGATACCAGACAGCTCAAAGAACTGCACATCAAATTCGACCAATAGCTGAAAAAAGCTTGACGACTCACCCTTGTTAAAGACAATAGATCGCTGGCCAGTAAATCTACTTTGATCTTTTGGATTGCACATAGGTGTGTCTTGTTTTCATCTTTGCTTAAAAGCACAACGGAGAGGTTAAGCGATCGACCAAGTAGCCACCGATTTGGTTTGTTACTTGCTGTTCTGTACTTGGCTGTTCGCCGTTACAACACTGGCACATTGTGCTCCAAAACTGCTTTCGCAACACGCAACTTGATGCGTGTATTCTTCGTTGGATTTGCAACTCTCCTCGGTTGCAGTTCCGATCCAGTGCAATCTCAAAATGAAGCCCGAACGCATGTTGTTCACAAGGCCGTAACGCCTGCTCAATTACCAGCCATTCCCAAGGTTTATTTATCAACTGCCCATGCCAGGCTTTGTGAGTTGATGGTAGGGGATACGTTTTCAGATATTCTTTTGCCACTCGTGGGAGGAAAGCAAACCAAACTGTATTCGCTGCGCGGCCAGCAGGCCACAGTTATTCTCTTCTGGCAACCCGACCGCTGGATGGCGCATATGGCTCTGGCTGACCTGCAAACGGATATCGTCAATAAAATCAAGCCGGACCCGGCAGAAAACACACCCGACATCAGTGTCCTGGGGATTGCAGTCCGACAATCTGAACGCGACATCCAAGCTGCCCTTAAAAAATCAAACGCAAGTTTCCCACAGCTATTGGACTCCCAAGGCGACTTCTTTGAATCCGCTGGGAAATACGCACTCCCCAGAGTCTACGTCCTCGATGCAACGGGCAAAATTGTCTGGTTCGACATTGAGTACAGCGAAAGCACACGTCGAGAATTGGCACAAACGCTTTCTGTGTTAACAGGAAAATAGACACTCCTGGGCTCTGCGGGTTGGCTTGGCCATACTCCACGTCCCCCGAATCCTGGCGGATCCGGCTGCAAAGAGCTGATGTTCAAAGCGGTAGTGCGATTCCCCCATCCTATGTACTTTTCCTTACGACTACGTCCTCTACCAATTGATCTTGCCACTGACATACTAGTTGCTGCAATTCCAATGGCGTTTTTGTATTCAAGTCAAGGGCACGAATCTTTTCCAGTAGGGGATGTTCGGACGTTTCAAAAAGCGTCAATTGCAGAGACTGCCCATTGCCGGGTGCCGTCCGTTGAGATGCACCCTGTGCCTGCTCATGCGAGGGATCCCTGCGAAGGATGCTCTCACCGACCATCCTGTGGCTACTGCTTTCTGCTTTCTGATCTCCTGGCTGCGTTTCCAAGTGATTCAATATTTCTTTCGCGCGTTGGTTCACTTGCTGCGGGACACCGGCAAGTTGGGCAACGTGGATACCGTAACTCTTGTCGGCAGCACCTGGAACAATCTGGTGCAGAAAGACCACTTGATCTTCCCATTCCTGCACGGCAACATTGTGATTCGCAACACGAGACAATGTTTTATCCAATCGGGTCAGCTCGTGATAATGTGTCGCAAATAGTGTACGACAACCAATCTGGTCATGCATATATTCCACAATGGCCCAGGCCAAAGACAAGCCATCATAGGTACTTGTGCCACGACCAATTTCATCAAGAATGACCAGACTTCGTTCCGTAGCCGTATTAAGAATGCGTGCTGTTTCTGTCATCTCGACCATAAAAGTACTACGGCCTCTTGCCAAATCATCGCTCGCTCCAACCCGTGCAAAAATCCGGTCCGCAATTCCGATCCGGGCCTCACGTGCAGGCACAAAACTACCCATTTGCCCCATCAGCGTGATCAATGCTACCTGCCGTATGTAGGTGCTCTTCCCAGCCATGTTGGGGCCTGTGATGAGCAGTACCGATGCGTCTGGTTCATCCGTTGATGCCGCCTCTCCACTCGCACCTCCAAACAAATTCCCCGCACAGTGGACTCCATTCGGTACAAAAGTCCCCTCATCTTCGGTTAGATCTAATACCGGATGCCGCCCATCCACAATATGCAAAAGGGATTCTTCGACGATCTGCGGACGGACGTAGTTCCGAGCACGGGCCAACTCTGCCAGCGAAGCGAACACGTCGACTTCGGCCAGAGCGGTTGCCGTTTCCTGCAATCTCACAGCAGCGGCAGCAACAAGCTCGCGAAGTTCAATAAATATTTCGTATTCCAGATCGAGACACTTCTCTTCGGCTGAAAGAACTTTTTCTTCGTACTCTTTGAGCTCCGGTGTAATGTAACGTTCAGCGTTCTTTAGTGTTTGTTTGCGTATGTAATCCGCGGGCACTTTGTCGCGATGCGCATGGGTGACTTCCAGGTAGTATCCAAATACCCTGTTGAAGCCCACCTTGATCGTTGGAATGCCCGTACTTTTGATGGCCTCGGCCTGATACTGGGCCATCCACTGTTTGCCTCCCTGCAAGAGATTGCGCTGTGTATCAAGTTCGCTATGATATCCAGGACGTATAAAGCCACCTTCCCGACTACTTAAGGGACAGTTGTCTTCGAGTGCCGCTTCTAAGCGGTCACGCACATCCTGGCAAAGATCAAGATTGTCTTCCAAGGTCTGTAAGCGAGTCGAATGCCTGTTTGATAGTTTTTCTTTTATTTCTGGGAGACAATGAAGTGTCCGCGCAACAAAGCTCAAATCGCGAGGTGTGGCGCGTCCTGTCGTCACACGCGCCAACAAACGCTGCATATCGTATGTTGCTCGCAAGGCTTCGCGCAACTCTCTGGTGAGCGAGGCATGTTCGAAAAACTCGCCCACAGCATCAAGTCGTGCATTGATTGTACTGCTTTGGGTGAGTGGGTTTGCCAACCAATCACCTAGCAACCGTGCCCCTGTTGAGGTAACCGTGCGATCGATCACACCAAGGAGCGAACCCTCGCGGCGACCGTCACGCAAGGTTTGCGTAATTTCCAAACTACGACGGGTGGCTTCATCAATTTCTAATCGCGTGCCCACATGGTAGGGCAACAAACGGTCGATATGTGCCAGAGATGTCTTTTGTGTTTCGTGGAGATAATCGAGCACCGCACCCGCAGCCTGCAGGGCTGGACTTTGCTGCTGTGTGAAACCAAAACCTTCAAGCGAATGGGTACCAAAATGCTTGGTCAGTACACCCGTAGCGGCTTGCTCACCAAAAGCCCATCCAGGTCTGCGCGTGACCATGCGTCCTTCAGTCCATTCGGCTGGCAAGTCCTGGGCATCTTCTGCCAGAAGAATTTCAACCGGAGCCACACGAGCCAATTCGTCCCCTAGCCGTGAGGCAGGGAGCTCGGCCGCTTCGAAGAGTCCCGTAGAAATATCTATCCAGGCCAACCCGTGGGAATCCATATTGGCAGGTGCAATGGCCAACAAATAATTACTCGCATGGGGGTCCAACAGGGCATCATCGGTAACCGTCCCACGGCTAACAATACGAGTGATGTCACGTTTCACCAAACCCTTGGCTTGCTTTGGGTCTTCAACTTGCTCGCATACTGCAGCCCGCAACCCTGAAGAAATGATCTTTGCCAGATAGCTATCAAGTTGATGGTGCGGAAAGCCAGCCATGGCAACCGGCTCTTTTCCCTTGTCACGGTCCCCTTTGTCACGACTCGTCAGCGACAAACCCAATACGCGCGCTGCCACTTTGGCGTCTTCGAGAAACAACTCATAAAAGTCTCCCATACGAAACAAAAGCAGCGCGTCACCGGCCGCCGCTTTGGCCTCATGGTATTGCTTCATCATCGGTGTTTGGGAAGCAGGCGTGGTAGCCATCAAATGCATCTCCGCTCGAAAATAGAGAGACGTTTATGCTAGCCCACAGAAGGCGGGAAGGGGAGGGGGGTGCCTGGAATGCAGCCCGGAGAAGAAAAGCGGT
>CAWWCC010000166.1:0-6831 GCA_963935315.1 uncultured Planctomycetaceae bacterium
GTCGTGACCGTCCCGCTGATGTTGCTGGTCGGTCCAGATGGCCTGGTCATTAGCAACAACATCCAAGCTGCCGAAATCGAGTCCGAACTCCAGAAACTTCGCCCCGCCACTTTGTAGTTCGAAACTCTGCTGAGCTGCAACTGCCTCTTGGGTTGCGTGTAGTTTCTTCAATAGAGATAGCCATTTATGTAATTGTTATCCTGATTGCTAGCATCACTGCAGACATGTTACAGCTTATAGAATCGGAAAATATTAGCTGGCAAAAACCAAACTATGATTTGGCACGTAAATCGCAATAGAAGCTACGGAATTAGGTTCGCTCAACCTGAATCATCTAAAACCAGCAAGGCCGGGAAAGATTTCCCGAATACTCAGCATGGAATACGCCACCACATTGACTGTCGTTTGGATCACAATTCACCTGCTCGGACTCGTCGCTGCCTGGGGGCTACGCATGCTCAGTGGCAGTCGTTTTGAAACGCTGACCCAATCCTGCTTTCTCCTGACCCTACTGCTGGTTTCATTAACAACTTTGGTAGGGCATGTTTGCAGTTTTGAATTATGGCATCTATCCGCAGCCACACTATCATTGATGATATTGCTAGCAGTCGTGGATTTCCGCCTGGATCGTCCGCTTCCTGCTGGTATCTAGCCCGGACTAGAAAGAGAACTAAGCTTGCTGGGTTGAAAGCGGATGAAAATAAAAGCCTTGCCCGCTTCCTGGGTCAAAAAGCAATCCTCTTTTACCCATCTTTTCAGCTTCGTGCGCAATTATCGGCAAAATCGGAAAAAAACTCCCTTTCGGTAGTGTTCGTTGCCGAAACATCTTCCAGACCGACCATTTCTCGGTAGTAGCGCCAACTGGGTGCTGTACGGAACTAAGCGTATAAGCCGTCGCGAACATAGAAGGAGCGATGGCGTTCATTCTCAATAGAGGAGAAATCATGCGGAGCTTAATCTATGGCCTGGTACTTGCAATGGCGCTGGTGCCAATCGTTCAAGTGCGGGCCTCCGGTCCAGACAGCAACCCAAAAGCAAAACAAATTGCTGACGCGCTCAAACAAAGCGGCAAGCTCGAGGACTACCGTGTTGGTGTCAAATACGAAGATGGGGTGGCATGGCTAATAGGCAGTGTCACCAGCCCGCAACAAAAACAAATTGCTGAACAAATTGTTCTTAATTGCGAAGGTGTGTCAAACATTGTGAGTAAACTGGCTGTCGAAGGCGTCTCCTCACAAGCCCAGCCAAAACAAGATCTGAAAATACAAACTGCTAGCAATGTGGCGCCAGTAGCAAAGCAGGCCCGGCAACTAAAACAACGGACCCAACAAACTGCCCCGAGAGCAAGACGAGCTCCCAGCGGTAATATGCCCGTGCCCTACGCACGCGCTGGCTATCCTCAGGGTGGCCCAGGTATTCGACCCGCTGGCTTCAACCAACATGCTCAATACAGCCCCAAAGGCGGTTATATGCCAGGTAGAAACATGGGCCCTGCACCTATGGGGGCTCAACGCCCTGCCGCCGTTGGTCAGGCTGTCAACTACGACAATCCACAAATGCCCGGCTATGCCTGGCCTAGCTATGCCGCATCGCCAAATTATGCCGCTCTCACATACCCCAAGCAGTATTCGGCCTCTGCCTGGCCGTATATTGGCCCATTCTATCCCTATCCCCAAGTGCCTTTAGGCTGGAGGAAAGTAACACTGGAGTGGGATGATGGCTGGTGGCATCTCGACTTCTCCGACTGCAAACATTGATAAGTAATCGCTGAAGTCCAAATTGAAGTCCATACTTGTAACCCACGTCAGCCTTGAAGGTTGGCGTGGGTTACTTATGTCTGGGTCGAGCTGAAATCTTAAGATTGCTAGCGATACTCGCTTGAGTGTTCTATGTCCATGTGTACCCGGCGCCCTAGCATCCCAGCGCATAACCCTGTAGGCAGCGGCCTCCATACATACCGGCCCCGAGGTTTGCGAAATTCACACTTCGGCAATCCGATGAAGTGCAGCTGGACTGATCGATATTTCCCACATAATCAGAAATGGCCGCAAGTTCTACCTAAATTCACTCGATAACTTCTATATTCACTGATCTGAGTTCTCGGATAGATAGAGGTAGATTCGATGTCACGACCAAACAGATTCACCATGGCAACTTTGATCTTTGCCTTTGCGTTGTCTGCACTTTCAACATCTGGTTGTTTCTGGGGACTGTCAACTTTGGGGCCCAGTTTGGGTCCATTTGCCATTCCCGTTCCAGTGAATCCGCTGATTTCCAAACGTAAAGAGGACGAGTTTTGGCAACATGAACGCTACGATCGTGTGCCCATTCTAGGTCCGATAACTTCGGGTGCTGAAGTCGTTGCCCTCGATACTCCTAGTGATGACGAAGTCATGCGGGCTTTAGAAAAAGCCGACCCTGTGCAAGGCGGTATCCCATTTCTTTATGAGCATAACCGCAACAACGTGCGCATCGTCAAAGAAAAAATTGCGGATTACATTGATCCACCGCGCGTGTATCCCATGATAGGTCCGGCCCAGCAGCACCATGCCCACTACAAGTGCACGATTTATTACGAAGATGTTCGTCGTATCGGTTGGCCTGTGCCTCACACTTTGCGTGATGAGGATTCACAGGAAGTGATCTACGTGGACCATAACCATCTTCACATGGTGGGTAATGTCGACACGGGACAAGGAAGCCAGTTCTAAAATAAAACTTTACTTGGGGGTGCTTTGTTACTGAGGCGTCTGATGCTGCAACTCCCAGGTCGATCTAAAATTCTACTGAGTCTGGTTTTCGTCTTTAGTTCCGTCTATTCTGCCGTTGCAATTGCAGCCGGCAATACGGCTGCCGAACTGCTGGACAAGGCAGCAGGGCTTCAGCGAGCCGGTCGCCTCGAATCTGCCCAAGCGACGTATAAGGAGTTGTTGGGACAGGAACTGAGTGGCACATTGCGCGAAGAGTTATTGCGTCGATCGGCACGCCTCAACTACCAACTCGCGCAGTACCAGCAGTCCCGCGAACTCTATCAAAAACAGCTGCAAGAATTTCCGCAAGGAAAACACGCACCCGAAGGCCTGGCCATGCTGGCCTGGGTCCATCTGGCTGAGGGAGAAACCGATTATGCGGATCAGCAGTTTCGGTTACTGCACGCAAAGTTCCCCCAAAGCGCCCAGGCTCCAGAAGCCGCCTATTGGTTGGCGCTCACCTCTGCCGATGAAAAAGATAGCGTAGAAGCCTTGAGATATGTTGATTGGCTAATTCGGGAATTGTCACCTGCAGAAAAACGCAGTAGCGAAAGATTAAAACAAATTTGGCACCGGGGACTTTGTTTGAAATGCCAGCTAGCTGCTGAGACCGAACAATGGCACGCCATCAAGGATTTACTCGCCGAAAACTATGAGCACATGGACGAAGGTGCATATCGCACCAAGGTACTATTTTGGTCGGCCGAAGCAGAATTTCGCACCAGAAATTTTGATCAAGCACGCCTCCACCTTAGCGAACTCCAATCACGGACTATTGGAATCCATGAACCGTGGGTAGCCATGGTGCCTTTGAGACGTGCCCAGTTGGCTGCCCGCAGGCAGCAGTGGTCTGAAGTACTGAAAATCATCGAACCATTTGAAAAAAATTATCTCGACTTTCAATTACGATATGAAGTGGATTACCTCAAGGGTCGCGCCTTGGCCGGGTGTGGCAAAATGTCAGCAGCTCGGCGGTCCTACCAACGTGTACTAGAAAACCTATCCGCACAGAATACTGAAACGGCTGCCCGAGCGCAGTGGATGATTGGTGAAACGTTTTTTCATCAGCGCGATTACACGAGGGCTCGAGAAGCCTACACACAAGTATTAGAGTATCAAAGCGAGTCCGACTGGCAGGCGCGTGCGGCATTGCAAGCGGGTAAATGCTGGGAATTGCAAGAAGACTGGAAGCAGGCACGTTCGGTTTATAAGCAAGCTTTGAATCGCTGGCATGCCTCAGAATCGGGTACACAATTACAAGCCAGGTTGCGCTGGACTGAAAAACAATTGAGGTAAGAAGGAGGGGGCCAGGGAGCAGGGTCCACAAATACTGAAGCCATGAGACGCTTACGTGTACAGTTTAAGCGAATCTGGACTCACATGGGATTGGAGTAGGCAAGGATGCACGGGATACAAATTGCACAAGTAGTACAAGTTAGTCGGAGAGCGGCCCTTGCGTTGCCTATCGCTCTCTGTGGGGCGACTCCAAGTTGGGCGCAAAGTACAGCGGTCACAACTGAGATACGGACTACAAGTTTATGGGATATGCTATGGGCTGGTGGCCCACTATTGCTGCCCATTGTGTTTTGTTCCTTCGTGCTTCTGCTGGTAGTGTTTGAGCGTAGCCTAAGTCTTCGACGCAGTCGCGTTTTGCCTCGTTTGTTTGCCGAAAGGTTCTTGCTTCAGATTAGCGAAGGAGCCCTCGACCGTGCTGGGTCCCTGGATCGCTGTGAAGTGAACGACAGTCACATCGCCCGTGTGTTTGCTGCAGCCGTTCGCAAATGGGGTAAGCCGGCTGTTGAAGTCGAACAGGCCGTATTGGACGAAGGGGAACGTGTTTCCAACCAAATGCGGCGATTTTTGCGCATGATCAATGGTGTGGCAACCGTGTCACCTCTCTTAGGACTCCTGGGAACCGTATGGGGCATGATGGAAGCCTTTGAGGCCATCGCCGGAAGTTCTGCGATGGGACGCCCTGAATTATTAGCTGACGGTATTGGGGGCGCACTCTTCTCGACAGCAGCAGGACTTTCAGTAGCAATTCCGGCACTTGTACTTTATCTGGGTTTCGTTGGCCGTGTCGATACGCTGGTCATGGAAATTGACCGCTTGGGCCAGGATCTGGTGAACCTTATTTCTGCCGAAGCACTCGAAGAACGACGAGGCGCGCGCAGTTCCAATTCCAAAAAAGTAGCTTAGCCTCGGGCGAGTATCCAAAAACAGTACTTCTATCTTGCCCCTGCTGTTGACTCTCACCATGCCTCTCAAAACTCAACAAGACGAACAGCCCAGCCTGAACTTGACGCCCATGATCGACGTCGTGTTCTTGCTAATTATTTTTTTTATGGTGGCTACCAGCTTTGCCGAGATGGAACAAGACATCGAGCTTGAACTTCCCGAAGTGGCAGCAGCTGCAGCAATGACTTCTGCACCCAAACAACGTGTTGTAGCCGTGCATGCCGATGGGCATTGCACCCTGGACAGCAAAACGATGTCATTGCCGGAGTTGACTGAACAGCTACGTATTGCACGCAATGAGTATCCTGAACTTAGCGTAGTCATTCGGGGTGATGCGGCATGTGCATTTCAGCACGTAGCAGCCTGTCTTGCGGCATGTAAAGAAGCCAAAATTTCTGAGCTGGGCATCACGGTTCGGGTTGCAATTGGCGCGCAAAAAACGGTCCGTTAACACGGGCCAGAATACGGCCGTATTATGTTCGTAATACTTACTGCACCACTGGCAATCTGGGGACTCACGTCCACGTACTGGCTGATTCTTTGGTGTGTTCTTGCATCGCTTACGGTGCTCTTGTTAGTACTCCTGCGCACCAAGTGGTCCAAGGCCCGGCCCTGGCGAAAATGTGCCATACTTTCTTTGTGGGTCCATGTTCTTTTGGCATGTGCCGCTACAACTGTGTGCACAGTCGCCGGAGCTCCCGAATCGGGAGATGAGAAGCCTATCCGTGTAGCGGTGGTCACAACCGCTCCTGAAACTTCAGAGCAACAGCCTGAAGAAGAGCTCACTCCAGACTGGGAACTCGCTGCAGAGCCTCCGCTTGTTGCGCCCGAGGTTGAACCCTTAGAAGCGCCAGAATTTGAGCCCTGGGAAGCTCCTAAACTTGAACCCCCAGAAACCCCAGCCGCACCCTTGCAAGAGACTCCCCTGCCCTCTCCTCTTCCCAGCGAGAAACCTGACACAGAGGTTCGTGAGTCCGCGTCTGAAATGGTCGCGAAAAAAGCCCAAGAACCATCACCTCAGGAACCGCACCCTGAACCGGATTCAGCAGCAGCATCTAAAACAGAAACCGATGTACCCGATACTTACAGTGATCGTTTTGCCAAGGATCGGGACGAGCTTGCTGAAACACGAGGCGGTAGCGCACAAACCGAACGTGCCGTGCAAGCCGCCTTAGGCTGGCTGGCCAAAGTTCAATCCGAAAATGGTGGCTGGGATGCGTCAAGATTTGGTGCCGGAAAAGAGGATCGCGTGCTCGGAGAAGATCGGCAGCATGCAGGTGTGCGTGCGGATACTGGTGTGAGCGGTCTGGCCCTGCTGGCCTTTCTAGGTTCTGGGCATACGCATTTACGGGGCCCCTACGCTCAGGACGTTGCCAGTGGTTTAGAATACCTCAGACAATCTCAAAGATCCGATGGCTCGTTATATGGTGACGCACAAATGTTTGCCCGCATGTACTGTCATTCGATGGCAACCTTTGCAGTCTGTGAAGCCTACGCCATGACTCAAGACAAAAGGCTGGCGCACATGGCAAGAGCCGCTGTTCGCTACACACTCTCCATGCAACACCCAGCTGACGGAGGCTGGCGATATCGTCGTGGCGACACGGGAGACACAAGCCAGTTGGGTTGGCAACTCATGACGCTGAAAAGCGCAGAACTTGCCAGCATCAACGTTCCAGATATTACCTGGACTCGCGTGGAGAGCTTTTTGCGCAGAGTTCGCCGTGGATCCGTTGGCGGACTGGCAGCCTACCGTCCCGATGGTCCGGCGAGCAGGACCATGACTGCAGAATCTTTGTACCTGTCTCTTATACACATCTGACGCTGCCGACGATACTCCTTG
>CAWWCC010000167.1:0-6829 GCA_963935315.1 uncultured Planctomycetaceae bacterium
GATAGGAGTCCGTCTCGTGGGCTCGGAGATGTGTATAAGAGACAGCCATAGGCGACATACAGAGCATCGTTTTCGCTGGCGAGTTGTTTGCTGGAGGTTCCGCTAGAGACAAGGCAGTGGAATCCACTGACTGCACCACAAGCTATCGTGATAAACAAAAAGGGCCAAATCGGCGGGGCATCCTGGGGGCGTTCGGCTACAGGCACCAGAGCCGGCGCAGTACCTGCCAAATCCACTTTGCCGGTAACCCCTGCAACAAGGATACCCAGCAACAAAAGTCCTAAGGCCACCATCAGTTGCTGGCTATTGATAAAGTCGCGCGGTTGCAACAGAACCCATACTGGGAGTACTGAGGCGATGAAACAATAAACAAAAAGTATGGCCGTCCAGATGACGGTCGGATTCAAGGCATTTTTTTCTAGGCCCATTGCTACGGAAAGAGACTCGCACCAATCGACTGGAATTGCAAAAGGTAGATACTCGGCTCCCACGTAGATTGCACCGTATAGTAGCAGCAAGGCAAAAACTGAAGGAAGGATTAAACTGCCACCACCGCGATAGACCCAATACCCCACGGCTACCGCCAGCGGCATTGCCAGCCAAACCGACAACACGGATTCGGGATAGAGACTAAAGATGGAAGCAATCACCAACCCAAAAATGGCCAGCACCACGGTGAGTGCAAAAAACAAAACTAGCAGGAACAGTACCTTGGCCCGTGGCGAAATCATACGTCCGGCGATTTCGCCTACCGTTTGTCCACGGTTTCGCAAACTCACCACCAGGGCACCTAAGTCGTGGACGGCACCGATGAATATCGAACCTAAAACGACCCACAGCAAGGCGGGCAACCAGCCCCAGAAAACGGCGATCGCCGGACCTACGATAGGTCCCGTACCGGCAATGCTGGTAAAGTGATGGCCAAAAATTACTTCCTTGCGCGTAGGTACAAAATCGACATCGTCTCGCAATTGATGGCTGGGAACAACCGCTTTGGGATCGAGAGAAAATATCTTTTGTCCCAACCAGCGGCCATAGGTATGGTAAGCGATGATAAAACCAAAAAACGAGCAAACTGCAATGGCAAGCGTAAGCATCAGAAGACAGCCAGCAAAACTAGGATGGGATAAGTTCCTCCATCATAACAATAGACCTCCCACGACCAAACCCACATCCAGCATCTGTTCCCACAGGTAAGAAATACCGTTTGTCAATCCGCAAAAGCGCCTTGGTTTACGCCATCTGCCTGGACCTCTATAATCACGCCGTTGCCCCTGGGAGTTTTCGAGAGAACCCGACACCATGCTCACAATTCTGGCCTGACAGGAATAACCGACATGGCAGAGACTCCAGGGATGTCACGCGTGTGTTATGAAATTACGCTATGAAGCTAAACCATGAAAACGTTATGTGAATCGATGCCATGAGACCACCCGAATTTATGATTGCCTCTTCGAGTTGAAACACAAAATCTTACGAGGTCGATAATTAACTCCGTGCGAAAGGATTTTCTCAGTGCCTGAACATGTTGTGATTGTAGGAAGTGGGCCTGCAGGCTGGACGGCTGCCATCTATGCAGCACGGGCAAGTCTCAAGCCAATTGTATTTGAAGGAGCCGTTTCTGAGGACAACCGACTCCAGGGCACTTTGCCCCTGGGACAGTTAGCACTCACAACCGAAGTTGAAAACTATCCTGGTTTTCCAGCAGGTGATTTGAGCGAATTCCTTCGTTCCTCTCTTCCATCGGAACATCAATGGATGGTCGACATGCACCAAAAAGAAGGCTGCTCCGGTCCAGAACTAATGCATTTGATGCGACAGCAGGCGGTCAATTTTGGGACACGTATCGTGACCGACGATATTGTGGAAGTTGATTTTGATGGTCACCCCTTCAAACTCAAAGCCCTCAGTGGAGAAGTAACAGAAGCATTGAGTGTAATCATTGCTACCGGCGCTCGGGCAAATTACCTGGGCCTACCCTCTGAAGAAAAATACAAGAACGCTGGAGTGAGTGCCTGTGCGGTTTGCGACGGTGCTTTACCCAGGTTCCGCGACAAACCGTTGGTCGTTGTTGGCGGAGGCGACTCCGCCGTGGAAGAGGCAGATTATCTCTCGAAATTTGCCAGTACTGTTTACTTAGTGCACCGTCGTGACGAACTACGGGCTTCAAAAATCATGGCACAACGGGCAATCGATAATCCAAAAATTGATATCCAATGGAATACACAAGTCGACGAAGTACTCGGCAACGATTCCGAGGGTGTTACAGGGGTACTTCTAAAATCCACCATCGACCAGAGCACACGCGAACAAGCGGCGGCCGGTGCTTTTATGGCAATTGGCCATACACCCAACACCAACTTCCTCGAGGGTAAGTTGGAGATGAATGAAAAGAAATACCTCAAGTGGACCGTTCCGTTTCGCACCAATACGAGTGTGGACGGTGTATTTGCGGCAGGCGATGTGGCAGATGACTACTATCGCCAGGCCGTTACGGCTGCGGGCACGGGTTGCATGGCTGCCCTGGATGCCGAACGGTGGCTGGGAACGAAGGGCTTTTGAAAGTAAAACCCTCATAGAAAGTGCTTCATGTCAGATACCAAGGATACGGGCGTCGAAAGAGATCGCCTATTGCTCCAACAGGCGCAAGCATCGGGATCTTTAGCGACTTGGGGCACTTACCTACGCTTGTCGGGACCGGGTTTTTTGCAAAGTGCAATTACGCTAGGAGGCGGATCCTTAGCAGGGGCCCTCTTTCTTGGGATCCTGGGAGGTCCTAGTTTACTGTGGCTGCAACTCATGGCTATCCTCATGGGGGTGATCATGCTTTCTGCCATTAGCTATGTCACTCTCTCGACTGGCAAACGACCCTTTGGATTGATCAACAAACACATCAATCCTGTGCTGGGCTGGGGATGGTTGTTTGCTACGTGCATGGCAAATATTATCTGGTGCATGCCTCAATTCAGTCTGTGCTTTGAAGCGCTGGACAACAATCTCATACCTGGCGGGTTGGGAGAAACAAAGGAGGCTAAAATTGGCGTCTCCTTTGCAATCCTGCTGATTACAAGTGGCGTTCTATTTTTTAATCTTAAAGGTGGCAAAACGGCGAAAGTTTTTGATTGGCTCCTCAAAGGGCTGATCGCCATGATCGTGCTTTGTTTCTTTGGAGTTGTGATCTATTTGAGTAAAGAAGGCGTACTCGATTGGGCAAAAATATTTGCCGGCTTTCTACCCGATTTCAGTCAATGGACCCAGGTTGCCGGAGACCTTCGATCCCTGCTGGAGGGCCTTTCAGAACAGGCGCAACTGTTCTGGAATCAACGCCTTGTGCGTGAGCAGCGCGCTGTCATGATTGGGGCAGCCGCAACTGCCGTTGGAATCAACATGACTTTTCTCATGCCCTATTCCTTGCTCCAGCGAGGTTGGGACCGTTCTTTTCGAGGCTTGGCGCGATTTGACCTGGGACTTGGCATGGCCATTCCCTACGTGTTGGTGACCAGTTGTGTGGTCATTGCTTCAAGCCAGGCTTTCCACGGTAAAGCAGATCAAGATTTTCTCAGCAAGGATCCTGCTACATTTCAAGAAAGTCCCCTTTTCTCAAGTGCCACCCAGGACACTTTGCTCGCACGCGTGCAGCCCGATTTGGCAAAGACAAAGAAATATGCTGACCTCAGCGATGATGAAAGAGCGGCAGCGATTGCCGAAATGGCTGCTCTGCCGGAGGACGAAAAGAAAATTGCCGCTTCTCTCGTGCGACGCAATGCTTTCAATCTCTCCAGTGCCTTGACCCCTTTGCTAGGAGTCGAGCGGGCGAAACTCGTGTTTGGCCTGGGTGTTTTTGGAATGGGATTCTCGACCATCATTATCTTGATGTTGATCAATGGCTTTGTTTTTTGTGAGGCCGTTGGCAAACCTCGCGAAGGGAGTCTCTTATTGATGGGATGCATGCTCGCAGGCGTTGCCGGGGCGCTTTGGCCCGTTTTCTGGGATGGCCCCGCCAAATTCTGGTTGGCAATTCTTGCTTCTAGTTTTGGCATGATGCTGCTGCCGATCGCCTACATAACATTTTTCATGATGCTTAATAGTCGTTCTGTCATGGGCGACGATCGCCCACAAGGTACCAAGCGCTGGATCTGGAATATTTTGATGGGTGCATCGGTCCTCGGTGCCTTGATAGCTGCAGCAACAGCCCTTTACGACAAGGTGACTGCTACAGGAAATCCAATGGCTGAAATGGGCGGTAAAGTGGTGTTGGGCGTGGTCGTCATATACGCCATCCTGGTATTCCTTGGTTTTAAATGGAAAGAAAAACCAGCCTAGATCGTTATTGAACTCCTGCTTTTCGTTTTTAAAATGCTAGTGCAAGAAACGTAAAGTCTAGAAAACGATGCAGAAAAATTACCTTTCGTTGCTAACATTCGCGACAAATCGTGTTTTAAAACAGGTTCTAGGGAAATGAAGCCTATGAATAAGTTATCCGTCCGGAATGCACGTCATGAAGACGCCATTGGCAAACAGGCCACGCTCCAGGGTTGGGTGCGAACACGGCGCGATTCTAAAGGAGGCTTTAGCTTCATCGAGCTAAACGATGGCACTTGCATGGCGAATATTCAGGTTATTGCCGATGCCGATTTATCAAATTACGAATCTGAAATTAAACGCCTGTCGGCCGGATGTAGCGTGACCGTGCAAGGTGAAATCAAACCCTCCGGCGGCAAAGGTCAGGCCACGGAGATGCATGCGGCCGACCTGATGGTCCATGGCTGGGCCGATCCGGAAGAATTTCCCTTACAAAAAAAACGGCATTCCATGGAGAAGCTCCGTGAATGGGCCCATTTGCGACCTCGCACCAATACATTCGGTGCGGTGATGCGGGTACGCAATCGTATCTGTCGCTCTATTCATGATTTTTTTCAGGAAGAAGATTTTTTGTATGTCCACACTCCGATCATCACGGCTAGCGACTGCGAAGGTGCGGGCCAAATGTTTCGTGTGACGACTCTCGACCCAGCCAACGTGCCCAATACGTCAAACTCCCAAGTCGACTACACACAGGATTTTTTCGACCGTCCGACCTACCTGACTGTTTCGGGACAGTTGGAAGGCGAAATCTACGCCACGGCGCTGGGTAAGGTCTACACGTTTGGTCCTACTTTTCGCGCCGAGAATTCCAACACGTCACGCCATCTGGCCGAATTTTGGATGGTCGAACCAGAAGTAGCGTTCTACCAGCTCGAAGACAATATGCAATTAGCCGAACGTTTTCTCAAACGTATTGCTATCGATGTGATGGCCAATTGCCAGGAAGATATCGATTTTTTCCAGCAGCGCATCAATGACACTGTACACGAAACCTTACAGACGATAATCGAAAATCCGTTTCAACGTGTCAGTTATACGGACGCAATTCGTATCCTGGAGCAATCCAGTGAAAAATTCGAATTCCCCGTTCATTGGGGGACGGACTTGCAAGCCGAGCACGAGCAGTTTCTCACAGAAAAGCATTTTGGGACACCAGTCATACTGCATGACTACCCAGCCTCCATCAAACCCTTCTACATGAAAGTCAATGATGAGGATACGTGTTCTGAAGGAACAACAGTGCGTGCGATGGACGTGCTGGTTCCTCGTGTAGGAGAAATTATTGGTGGTAGCCAGCGCGAAGATCGTCTTGATGTACTGACCGCTCGCATGCAAGAACAAGGGCTGAACACCGAAGACTATTGGTGGTACATCGATCTGCGCCGCTTTGGCACAGTCCCCCACTCGGGCTTTGGCTTGGGCTTGGAACGCATGGTTCAAGCCGTCACAGGCATGGCTAATATTCGGGATGTCATTCCCTTCCCGCGAACACCCGGCAACGCAGACTTCTAACCTGTGAATCTTGCAACTCGCCTGCAAGGCAGGATGACCCCATCATTCCTTCCGTAGCAGATGTCTCCAGACTTCTGGCCCCCTACCAGTAGCCTTGGCCTTACCCTACAAATCCGCCTCCCCCGTTTTCGGGGGAGGGGTTAGGGGAGAGATATCTAGTCTGCAACGAAGCGCAACGCACCGGGATACAGCGTCGTGGTGTATTGTAGCCATCATGCTCCACATGATGTTTGCCCTGACAGCGGTTGACTTGAGTTAAAAGATGGGGGCAATTCCCCCCCCATCCTAAATCCTGAAAGCAGTTCCCCTACCACCGACTTATCGCAGTGTCTTCATTAACAGGGCCATGATCGGCGCGGCTGCCAGGCAGGCACCAAAGACGGCAATGCCACGTGGTGGTCCGACATTGCGCAATCGGTAGAGTAAAGGGAGGATTATGAGAGAAATTGCCCCTACCACAGAACCCGCGAAGAGCAGCAATTCTCCTAGGACTGCCAATTGTTGGGCATCTGGATTTTGCGAAACATAGGTGTGCAGCCCAACGTTGAACAAATTACAGAAAACCAACATGGTCACGGTAACACCCCAGGCAACTGCCAACGCTTCGCCGGAACGTGTTTCGGATGATCGATCAACTCTCCCCATCCTATCTGATCCCAGTCTCCCATCAGATGCCTGTGCGAGTTTGTGGGGACGTTTTTTGCGACGCTTTTGTTTGCGATTATTGTGCTTGGTGGCCATCTTAAACCAGTTGCAATGCATACACTGAGGTTTTGCCCAAAACGTACACTTCCATGAAACATGTTGTCAAAATTCAACATCCACATTCTGACAAGTTTAGCAATCACCAATAGACCGCATTGCAAGCACATTCTTCAAGCCCTCCCTGCGCATGGCACTGAAACTGTCTCTTATACACATCTGACGCTGCAGACGATACTCCTTGTGTAGA
>CAWWCC010000168.1:0-6823 GCA_963935315.1 uncultured Planctomycetaceae bacterium
ACAAGGAGTATCGTCGGCAGCGTCAGATGTGTATAAGAGACAGATTGCTCCCTGGTATGGTAGTGAGTTCATGAATCGGACTCCAAGGCACTCTATGAATAGAAGGTAGCCATGGAAAAGGTGGATAGGAGAGGTTTGCTCCATCAGGCTGATATTCACGGGATATTCACACATTGATGAAAGCAGAATGGTCTAAGATATCTCAAGCAACACTTTTTACTGGCGAATAATCTCACAAAGTTCAACCCATGATAACCCGTTGTGATCGTGATTCTCTGCGTCCTCTTTGAATCTATCGGTATTCTCAATTCTTTTCATGCAGCGGCGCTAACATGATTGAACTTCCCGAAATTGCCGCTCTCCGGTGTAGTCGCGGCATCCTGCGTATTCCGCCAGAACTCGATGTCCCAGTGACTCCACGTGTGAAAAGACTCATAGATACGGCTGCCTTCCGACGCCTGGCTCGTATCAGCCAACTTGGTTTAGTGGGATTAGTTTATCCTGCTGCCAATCATACTCGTTTTGAGCATTCGTTGGGTGTCTATCGAATGGCTTTACTGTTTCTCGACAGGTTGGGTGAAGACTCACAATTTGTGGCATTGGTTGAACCTCACGATGCAGAGCGTTTTTTAGTCACAGCACTCCTCCATGATTTGGGACACTGGCCGTTTTGCCACCCGCTTGAAGACATGGGACTTGATAATCTTCCCAGTCATGAACAATTTGCCAAACATTTTATACTCGAAAGAGAGATCGCCCAGTTATTGGAACGTGATTGGCAGTTGGATCCCGTAGAGATTGTTTCGATGTTGTCAGAGAAGTTATTGGATCCCACGGGAAAGCTTCTTCAGAGTTTGCTTTCTGGACCAATTGATGTTGATAAGATGGACTACTTGATGCGTGATAGCCTGCACGCGGGCGTTCCCTATGGTCGAAACTTTGATCAATCACGCCTAATTCAGAGCTTGTGTCTCAACCAACAGGGCACAAAATTAGCAATATCGGACAAGGGTAAAACAGCGGCAGAAATGATGGTATTTGCGCGTTATGTCATGTTTAGCGAAGTTTACTGGCACCATGCTGTCCGTTCTGCTACAGCAATGCTTCAGCGGGCGTTTTTTTTAATTCAAGAGACACTTGATCACAAATGGCTCTTTTGTTTAACAGAACGGCCCATGATTGAGGCCATGCAAGATGCTGCAGGGCAGGGGCCTGTAGCAGGGTTATTAAGCGGCCTCTTTGGATCCCATCGAATTCTTTATAAGCGAGTTGCCCAATTTAGCTTGTTTGAGGAGCCTGATCTGTACCGGGCCCTGGCACGCAAACCCTACCCCTGGCTGGTACGCTGTGCTACGAATTTTGCCGAAATAGCAAGCCGTTCACTGGCAAAACCTATTGCGCCAGAAGAGGTGCTATTTGATGCTCCACCTCCAGAACTGGAAGTCGAATTCCAGATGGATGTACACTTTGGCAAAGAGGATTGCTACCGACCTTTGGGCGAAATTTCGCCTGTTGTCAGTACATTGGCACGCGAACAATTCGATGATTACGTTAAAAGGGTGCGTATTTTTGTACATCCTCAACATGCTGAACTCCTCAGGCAGAAAGAAGATATGACAAGTCTTCTATCCGAAGCGATAGCCATAACCGGCTGAATTCTATCTTGGTTTTGAACTCTGCGCAGGGCTCTAAAATAATCTCTTGATAAACTGGAGGAACTAGGTTTAGTCTGCCGATGATTGCTAGCGGACAGAATTAGTTTTCTGTTCCGGCTCGCAATGGACGCGTGTCACGGTCGGTCTTCCCGCTGAGTGTCGGAGCATTAGACGCGTCGATACTTCACTCCCCGTAATAATATTGGCAGTTTAACTTTCGACTGTCCTTCAGCACACGATGACGTCCAAAAAAATGCACTACTTGCTTTTTGCCGAAGCAAGCCGTAACCAGCGTACTGCCCAAACCTGGCGGTTTGTGCTGCAGAATTTAGCCACTCAAAAGCGTTTTGCTGCGTCAGATACCGAATTTGAGGCAAGTGGCGAACGGTTGGAATTGCTTGCCGTCATACGCGGACTGGAAGCACTGGAAGGGCCAGCCAAAGTGACACTGGTGACCAAAAGTCGCTATGTCAGTCGTGGGATCAGACTAGGGCTCAACGAATGGCGCGCCAACAATTGGTGTTGGGAGAGATTTGGTAAGATCGTTGCCATTCGTGACCAGGATCTGTGGCAACGCGTTGACCGGGCGTTCGACTTCCATCAGGTGGAATGCCAAACTTGGCATTTCGAAGAAAGCATGCTGGATTCGAGCGTTGCTTCGTCGGAACAATTGGCAGAACCACTACTCGAAGAACCCTCAACGGACTCCTTCTTGAGATACCCTATGAGAAGACGCCAGGCCAATAGGGTTCGGCCAGGCCAGCGAAGAGGACATTCTTATCGTCCCAGTGCTTGGCCAGAACTATCCCCCTCAGTGGGGCCAGTGGTGGGGGCTTCGGCTTAATAGTACGGCGATTTTTCTAAAAAATGTAATTTTCAGGTTCTGCCTAGGTGTTTTAGAAGCAGCCCCCGATCATTTCAAGTACAACTGAACTCCAGCAAGGACTCCTCACGTGCGATCTCAGGTTGATGTCAAGACAATTGCTCCCGTCGTACACGGGTACCATGACAATCCTGGTGAAGTTCTGGGGCCTCATGAGATTGTGGAAAATGGCCGTCGAGCTATTGCGGTACGGGCCTACTTGCCTGAATCGAAACAAGTTTGGCTAGTTCATGGGCGAGATGGATTTTCGAAGCCGATGCGAAGGATTCATCCTGCCGGGTTATTTGAAGTAATTTGCGACTCTGATTTTCATGACCCCCACCAAGGTCATTCGTACCAATTTCGCGCGGTTAATCAAGCTGGTGAGCAGACTACTATGCACGACCCCTACGCCTTTTCACCCCTTTTGACGGAATATGATTTGCATCTTCTGGGTGAAGGGCAGCATTGGAATAGCTATGAGAAACTGGGGGCACATCGACGAGAGATAAACGGTGTTCGAGGAGTTAATTTTGCTGTTTGGGCTCCGAATTCAGAGAATGTCAGTATCGTTGGAGAGTTTAATAAGTGGGATCGTCGTACCCATGTCATGCGCAAACATATCTCCAGCGGGATCTGGGAACTATTTATTCCTGAATTGCCGTTAGGCACGATGTACAAGTTTTCGATTAAAAGTCGCGGAGGACACGTTACAGAAAAATGTGATCCCTATGGTTTTGCGGCTGAAATCCCGCCCCGAACAGCCAATATTGTTACCGATCTAAATAATTATAAGTGGTCAGATAATGCCTGGATGGCAGAAAGAGAACAGCGACACAATGCGCTCGACGCTCCCATGTCAATTTACGAAGTTCACCTGGGAAGTTGGCAAAAGAATCACGCGCAAGACGGGCATTGGCTTAACTATCGCGAATTGGCCCACAAATTGGTTGAGTACTGCCACCAGTTGGGTTATACGCATCTGGAATTGATGCCCGTCAGCGAACATCCGTTTACGGGAAGTTGGGGTTATCAGACGGTAGGGTACTACGCGGCCACGAGCCGTTATGGAACTCCCGAAGATTTTATGTATTTTGTGGATCATTGCCATCAAAATGGGATTGGCGTATTGATTGACTGGGTGCCAGCTCATTTTCCTAAAGACAGTCATGGACTTGATACCTTTGACGGGACAGCACTCTACGAACATGCGGATCCACGACAGGGTGAACATCCTGACTGGGGCACCAAGATATTCAATTATGGACGCAATGAAGTCCGCAACTTTTTAACCTCGAATGCCCTGTTTTGGCTCGATAAGTACCATATTGATGGTTTACGCGTTGATGCAGTGGCTTCCATGCTCTATCTCGACTACAGCCGTGAAGATGGAGAGTGGGTACCTAATAAATTTGGTGGACGCGAGAACTTGGAAGCAATCTCTCTGCTCAAAGAGTTTAACGAACAAGTTCATTTGCAATATCCCGGCACGCTCACCATCGCTGAAGAATCGACCGCCTGGGCTGGGGTTTCGCGCCCAACCTACTTGGGTGGCTTGGGATTTAGTCTCAAATGGAATATGGGATGGATGAATGATACTTTGAGCTATATGCGACATGAACCCATCTATAGGGCCTACCATCATGATGAGCTGACCTTTTCGCTTATCTATGCCTTTACAGAGAATTTTACCTTGCCCTTTTCACACGACGAAGTGGTCCATGGCAAAGGTTCACTACTTGACCAGATGCCAGGAGATCTTTGGCAGAGGTTTGGAAACTTACGACTCTTATATGGCTATCAGTGGACTCACCCCGGAAAAAAACTCCAATTCATGGGTGGCGAAATTGCCCAGTGCAACGAATGGGATTGCGATAGCGAATTGCAGTGGGATTTGCTCGAGCGGGAATCCCATCAGGGCATTCAAAAACTGGTAAGCGATCTGAACCAGATTTACAGGCGCGAGCCCTCTTTACACGAAGTCGATTTCGAAAGCCAAGGATTTGAGTGGATCGACAGTCACAATTCTCATGACAGCGTCTTGGTCTATGTCCGACGTGCGAAAAATCCAGAGGATTTTGTGCTAGTCATCTGCAATTTCACACCCGTGGTTCGCGAAAATTACAGGCTTGGAGCGCCTGTTGGCGGTTGGTATGACGAGATTCTCAATACCGACTCGGCATACTATGCGGGCAGCAATGTGGGCAATGGTCAGGGCGTTTATGCTGAGCAGAGTGAAAGCCACGGTCGCCCTTATTCGTTTGAAGTAACACTCCCGCCATTGGGGGTCATCATACTCAAGCCCAGACTCTCTGAGTAATACGACCCTCTGAGTAATACGGCGCCGCCATAAAGGATGCAGCTGCCCCGGATGGCAGGACGAACTTTTTTCGCTATCGCACCCGGCTTTCAGCCAACCTATTCGTCTGCCAGGGGCTGAAAGTATTCTTGCAACTGATCAACGTTGAGATTTACGCGACTAATGAGTTGGTTTACCAGGGCCTGGTGCGATTCTTCAAATCGTAGCTGAACCATGATATAACCTGCCGTCGATGAATTTGCCTCTGCCAGAAATTGTTTGCGAAGCTCATCTTCCGTATTCTCTCGTTTCGCCAGCCGTATGAGGTAAGCGTTTGATTGATTGTGGTTGAGTACCGTAGCTAATTGATCCGCCTGAAGACCGAATGCTTTTTCCATGAAATCAAGGCCGACGGCTTCTAGCGGTGGGGCATCGCTAATTTGAGGCCTTCGAGGGCTGTACTGTAAGTATTCCAACGGTGTGGTACCGAAATCCAACCAGCTAAACATGTCGGTCGTCTCCGTCTCATAGGGCTTGCTGGCAAGCAAGATATCCAAACTCTCGCCAGATGTTTCGGCTTCTTTTTTAATCTTATCTGCTTCTTCAAGAGCCATTTGTGCCGCTTTGCGCAACTTCCAGACGCGCACGACGTCATCACGTATTTCGTCGAGAGGAGGGATTCGGGCGGGCTTATCTTCGATTTTCACAACCAGGAACCAGTTGTTACCTAAATCTTTCGCCAAGAAGGGTTCGTAGAGCGAACGAGAATCATCAAACATAGCGCGTGCGACCATTTCGCCAGGTCTTTGCTCGTCTTTATCTTGGCCAATATAGGACTGAGTTGCTTTACCAACTTCGGTGCCAGCCAATTCGGATTGCGAAAGCAAGGTCGTTTTTTCATGAGCAAGCCCCTTCGCTCCAGCCAAAGATGCCAGGTCTGCCAGATTCTCGGGCGGAGATGGCGGTTCCTGTCCCAGTTCTTGTGCCTCGGCCAGATCAGGGCCATAGGTTCGATACTCCTTTTGCACAACGGAAGTCGCTTGATCAACATCTTCATTCAGTTGTAAGACGGCCTTTTGTCGTGCCAGTTGGCGTTTGATCAGATCCCGGACTTCTTCTAGAGGTACATAATGAACGGGTTTCTCTTCATTCGCACTATCCTCACTACTTGCTTCATCGGCCGTTTCCTCTTGCGGACCATCGCCAGCATCCCCACCGCCAGAATCTGTTGCCGAGTCATCGGCCTGCAATACGGCCAGTCGAAACGGGCTTTGTTGCGTTCGTCTGCCTGATTGACTTTCATCGGCTGGAGTACTGGAATCTACCGGGGCTCCTTCATCATCTGGAGGCGGGGTATCCGATTGTTGTTCTTCGTTTATTGCTTCTGGAGTCGTTTTTCCGGTCTCCCCACTGGTCACAGTTGAGCCAGTGGTCTCAGGAGATTCACTGGTCTCAGGAGATTCTGGGGACTCGTTTGCGTTTGCATCAGAAACCTCAGTTGCCTCATTGTTGTCTTCGTCTACTGGTTGTTCCGCAGGATCTTCCGCATCCACCTCGCTGGCCGTACTTTCAGACTGGACGAACATTTGGTCTTTATTGTTCTCATAGAAATCAACAATATCTGCTTCCGCTACGTCGTCTATTATTGCGAGTGTTTTCGTTTCAATGTCACCCAGCAAATATTGCAGGCGAACCCGACGCGGAACCTTGAATCCTGGATCTGGTGATGGCAGCGCTCGTCCGCTCACCCATTGATTGGTATTGTCCACCTGATTTTTATATTCGTCGTAGAATTGCCGGAGTTCCAGTTCGGTAGGTTCAGGCACTTTGGAAACGAACTGTGTTGCTGGCAAAATGGTGGCTTCAACGGAGATTCGCTCATTAATTCGTCGCCAATCCTGCCATCGCTCTTCTGGGGTCACGCACTCAAGAGCAGAGTAGTAACTCGTGATGTAGGCTGTCTCTTATACACATCTCCGAGCCAACGAGACGGACTCCTATCTCGTA
>CAWWCC010000169.1:0-6742 GCA_963935315.1 uncultured Planctomycetaceae bacterium
CACAAGGAGTATCGTCGGCAGCGTCAGATGTGTATAAGAGACAGAAATTGGCTCACAGGGTGAAAACCACCTATTTCGAGTGGTATCACTAAGATTTCCTTGCTAACCAAGGCTTATGAAGCGCGGATGCGGCATTATGAAACTGTGAGAAAAAACCTGGTTTTTGACACCCTAAAATCGCAAAAATGTTGACAATCCAGAAAATCTGCTTATATTAAACCAATCAAGGCGTGTTTTTACTCACTAAAGTGCTAAACGTGTGGTGTTTGTGAAGCTGCGGGTTCGGCTGAGTTGCTGAAACACTCTTGGTAACAATCCAATGAATTAGACACTATTGGAAAATGTGTACTTTTCGCCCACTTGCGTGCTAATTAGGTTGGTTCTTTTCGAAAATCGGCAAAGGCATCGCCCCTGTTGGCATGATTGTATTTTTAAGATGAATTATGGCCCTGTGGCCAGTAGCAGCTAAATGAGTACTGGTACAAATCGATTCTTTAAGCATAAAAGGAGTGTTTTATAGAGACGCCCCCCATTTACTTTCTGCTTGCAGGCGCATAGTTGCCTGAGTTGAAAGCAATTCGGTGGCGTTTTTTGTTGTCTCTTGTCATCAGGTTTTTTTTCCTTACTGGGTTTACTAATCTCCCTGAATCAAAGCTTGTAGTTTTCTAGTCCTAATTAAGTTTGGAGGGTCTAATGAAGAATTTTTTAGTTCCTGCGTTCGCGGTTGTTTTAACGCTTGCGTTATCCACAACATCGGAAGCACAAACAGACAGCCTTGCTGCTGATCATGCGGCGAACATTGCCGCCGGTATCGGCGCAATGCAAAATCCACTTCCTTCGACACATGGCGGACAGTGGACCTTCTATGCAGTAGGTGACGCCCAGAATTCACCGACCGTAGTTGCTACGTCGGGTGACGTGGGTGCGGGTGTTGGAGTAGGTTGGGACGACCCTGGTCAAGGTGTTGGCGGCTTTGGTCAAGGTGGAGCACACGGTTTGGGCCCTGGTGGCGGTGACGGTATTGTGCAGCACACCGTTGGTGGTGGTGCGATTAGCAAAATCGATTACGCTGTACCGCAGACCGCGGCTTACAAAATCGAATTGAACATTCAGCAACGACTTTGGGAGGCGGCTCGAGCCAACCGAATTGAAGTCTACTTGAACGATTACGATTTTAATGGTTCGGCTATTGCTACATTGGATGCTCCCGTCGGCGGGGTGTTCCCCCCCCCTGGCAATAGTGGCACCTTTTTTGCAAATCTCACGAGCACTGATGTGTTAACCATAGGGATCAGCGGCAACGGTGCTGGTGGTGACGGCGTCGGTACGTTTGGAAGCTTTAACATGCTGATTACACCCGTACCAGAGCCAACCACTTGCCTGTTGTTAGGTTCCGGACTGTGCGGACTCATCATGGTGCGTCGTCGCAGCTAGAGTCCTAAGGTGTAGTTGAATTAAAGATCGAGAGGCTGCCCGCTAACCGGGCAGCCTCTTTTTTGCGCGCTATGCAACAGCAGCAGTTGCCGGGGATTTGGCCTTGCATAACGCGCAGCGCGGCCAACAAGAATTCCCCTCCCCATGCATGGGGAGGGGAATCTTTCATTTATAGAGGGGTAGCAACTGAGGCCGCCGAGCCGTGGCGAGGAAAAAGGCCGAGGGCGGTAGTCTTTTATACTACCGCCTTGCGCTCGCTTGCCACTGGCAACCGTGCTCAGTTGCTCCCTCCCCCCTATATCTCTTGATTTGGGGCCTCCCTGAAAGGGAGGGGGATATAGTGAGGAAAACTTGCGCAAAAAAATTTGAAGCGCTAATAGCATAGATGAATACTATCCGTGCCATCCGTGGCCAATCTCCTACAGCCTAACTTCCTCACCCGTAGAACCCAGCCGGATCGTCTTGCTCTCCAGGTCGTGAAATGCCTGAATATGACGTACGGTGCGATTGCGGGCCCGCATCAGGACTGAGTGCGTCACGCAGTGGCGGTGGTGGAAGCTGATACCTGGCAGCATGGGCGAATCACTGATCCCGGTCGCTGCGAAAATGAGATGATTGCCGGGTGTCATCTCCTCCACATTCCAAATCCGCTCCAGGTCTGCGGGGGTGCAGCCTTCTTCATCCAGCAAGCTGGCTCGCTCTGCCTCGTCACGCGGACTTATGCGGCACAGCTGTTGACCGCCCAAACACTTGATGGCCGCGGCAGAGAGCACGGCTTCGGGGCTACCTCCGATGCCGACGTACACGTCGACGCCCGAATCGGGCAGACTGGGAGCGACCGCGGCCGCCACGTCGCCATCAGAAATGAGTCGAATGCGACAGTTGAGTTCTCTGAGCTTCTGGATGATCTCGTCATGCCGCGGTCGGTCCAACACGACCACCACCAGGTCGCTCACCCGTTTGTCCAATTGGCCGGCCACCATACTCAGGTTTGTTTCCAGCGGCGCATCCAATTGCAGTCGGGCGTCGCTATTGGCGACCGACTGGCCCACGGCCAGCTTTTCCATGTAGTACGAGGGAATCGACGGGAACAGTTCCCGTGGGTCATCGTCTGGCTGGGCGCAGGTACTCACGGCCATCACAGAAATCGCACCGGGCAGGCCTTTGGCCGTGAGGGTGGTACCGTCGATCGGGTCCAAGGCAATGGCTGCCGGGATGGCGCTGGGGTTCCACGAACCCAGCTGGTCGTCGGTAAAGATGCCCGGGGCTTCGTCCTTACGCCCCTCGCCAATCCGCACCAATCCCTTACAATCGATGAGCTGGAACATCCCGCGGATGGCATCCGAAGCGGCATAGTCGGCCCGGTTCTTGTCGCCCTTGCCAAAGTGCGTCCAGGCAGCCAAGGCCGCGTTTTCGGTGCAACGTACCAGATCCAAATCGATGGCCCGCTCCGGATCATGCCGGGTTTTTTTCATGGTATTACTCCTGTGCAGATTGGATATGCACCGATGTTCTACGAATCGGGCCAATTTGTCGAGAGTGACTTGAAAGTAGCAAACCTGTCATCCCGAGGCTGGTTGCACTTGCGCAAGGCCTTGTGCTGACAGTAAGCGTTAGAACTACACCCGAGGAATCTGGATCTTGAGCCCGTTCACTACCACTGCAGGTTCTGAATCTGTGGCACGAATCGCCCCTTCTCCACCAGGCGACCGGTGGGCGGATTTTGATAGAGCGGGTAGGCCTCTCCTTTGGGGCTGATATCAATCACCGTATTGCCGCGCATGGTGAGTCGGTAAGGCATCTCGCCCAGAACGCGATGAAACGTCTTTTGCGGTACGTCGAACGTGAATCGCACTTGATCCCCCGGCTGGAGCAGATAAACGTGTAAGTAGCGGCCCTCGCTTTTGGCACGTACTGATTCGTCGTTGACAGTCACCTGGACATTCTCGGGATTAACCCAGCGGGGCACGCGCACGGCGACTTTCGCAGTGTCTTTGATGTGCAGATCGACCTGTCCCTTAACGGGCAAATAGCTAGCGACGTCGAGCCAGGGCGAGGCCCGATTTAGCAGTAGGTTTACACGCACCAGGTCACCTTGCTGCTGGACGATGCTATCCCAAATGCAGTACAAAGTGCGCGCACCATTTGCCGTACAACAGTGCTGAACGCTTTGTTCTTTGAGTTTTGGTCCCTGCGGGGTCTGTTGTACCTCCAGTCCTTCGTTGGCCCGCATCCATCCAAAAAAACTGCCCAGACTCCGCTCCTTGATATTGTGGGTGTCTCGATAGGGTCTCGGGTCGGGTCCTGTGCGGTAGTAGGCATCAGGAATGCTATCGAACAGACCGGTATCGCAAATCTGTCCCTGCGCATACACATTCCGTACCCAGCGATCCACATCATCCCAATATTCGCCGACCCCCATTTTGGTAAGATTCAGTGCTAACCAACACATGTCGGCGACTTCACAGATTTCGACCGTATTGCCTTGCCGCTGGAGATACCAGTCAGAACCCGGCTGAGCCTCTGGAAAGTATCCGATGAGTGGATCGCCCATTTCTCGCACAAAACGGTAGCAGGCATCCACCCGTTCGAGCAAAGCTCGGTCGCCCGAGGCAATGCCGTACTCACAAACGGCCATCAGCGCATACAAACCATGGTGGTAGTGCCAGAAGGAATAGCTGCCATCCTCGTTGTAAAAGAGTCGGGCCAGGGCCCAATGCGCCAGCCCCCTGGATAGCTCCAGCGCCGGTTCGTAACCCGTGATTCGATAAAAGAGTCCAGCGCCATGGCCGGTGGAACCAATCGAATAGACGATGGTCATCAAGTCGTCTTTGCTATACAGCCCGCCTCCTTCGCTATTCATCAATCCTGGTTCGTCGGCATTGGCCGGGACTTCGATGCCGGGGGTGTAGGTCGCCCGCCAGAGAAACCGAAACTCGTCGATCAAGAACTTCTCGGCGAGATCTTCACTTTTTTCGGCCGACTGGGTTTTTTGGCGGACACTTTCGAAATCCCCATCACCGGGAGGTTTGGAGGCAAACTCGATATTCGTAAGGTCGGCAACTTTTTTGGTGCGGGTGAGTTCCAGCAGCCGATCGACTTTGCGCTTTCCTATTTCGATCCACCGCGGGTCGTCGTCGATCTGTGCCAGAATGGACAGCGCCACCAGTTGTCGACCTTCCCCCCAGATTTCTGACCAGGAGACCGCAGGTCCTCCAGGCGTTTCTTCAAATTGGCCCAATCCTTGGGGAACTTGCTTAATCATTTCTACCGGCGCGTAAGTGAGTCCATCGTCGCCGATAAATTTCAGTTGAGATTTCAGGACTCCCAGGTCGGTAGCAATATTGAGATCCGTTCCGGAGGCCAGTCGGGTCAGCGCGAGGGCTTCGACAAATTTGGGGGGAATATTCAGATAGAGGTCGGTGATGTGATTGACGTACAACACGGGCGGTTTCCGCGAGAAGTCTACGACAAATTTCATGCCATACTCTCGCTCGGGATCCCAGACATTGGTGAGCGCGTTAACGGCTAGCCCCATGCGGTCGGCCAGGTCCAATGTGTCGGGTACCTGGGCTTGGTACCGCTCTCCTTGGACCGCCAGTTCCATAGGGTTGTGGTTTAACTGACGGATTGACTCTGGAAATGTTTTCGCCCGTTCATCGGCGAGGAGCAGGGGGGGGAGCAAGGCAGCGAGAACAACCAACGTCAAGGCGCACATTGCAGGACGCAGCTGAGTGAGGCAATCGAAATGTTTGCAATCGAGGATCGGTAGTTTTTGCATGGGAATATCTCTACTTATCGATGGAATGAGACACTTTTGAGTATTCAACAGAGAGTATAGGAACTGGGTACCCGTTTCGCACTGCTGGGCAAGCCAGCAGTGGCACCCGAAACTAGTCTTTTTTACAATTTCGAAACAGGCTCTTTGCTATTTTTCTAAAGAGTGTTTTTGACTCTATCTTGTCTCCTGTCGCTGGCACCCAGGACTCCCCCTCACCCAACCTCTCCCCTCAGGGGAGAGGTGCATTGTAGTGGCACCCGGGACCGCTTGTTCCGGCCTACAGTCTTACTTAAATCCCCCTCCCCATGCATGGGGAGGGGCTGATCCGGGTACAAGACTTCAAAACCCTCCCCTAGCCCCTCCCTGAAAGGGAGGGGGACTCCTACCGCGCCGCGCGCCCTGCTTCCAGCACGCGTTCGATTAGATTCTCCCTTTTGTTGAAGTAGGTGTCCAGGTTCTCCCCCTCCATCACGATGGGCAACACCCACAGCATCATGTCCTGGTAGTAGTCGAAACCAATCTGTCGTTCGCCCGTGTCCTGGTCGCCACGCACCATGTTGATCAGGTTCCAGGTGTAGCGCCACTTGAGTACCATGTTTTCCCAGCACTGGCGGGATTTCTCCAAGGCAAACTCGCGGTTCTCTTCGGCGTCGTACATGTACAGCATGCTGAGCATCAGCAGCTCGGGCGGAAAGTAGCCGTAGGTGCCGTAGCCGCCCACTTGGGCCGGGGTGCCGTCGGGATTGCAGTAGTTAGCAATGCCCGTTTCGCTTACCCGGGCGTTGCAACGCTGGATGGTGGCCAGGGTAGTTGAGAGGCGATCCGCTCGAAACACGCCCGGCAGTCCGTGCAAACGGGCCATCCATTCGCCGTCGAGTTGGTAGCCAAACACCAGGTCGTTGCGTTTGCCCGTTTCGGGTTCCAGGAAATTGCCATAGTACTCGCCGCGCCACATGTTTTCTTCGAGGGACGCAGACCCCGCAGCGATCCAGTCGCGGCACTGCTGGGCAAACTTCGCATCGCCTGCCGCTGCTGCCATCCGCTGGGCCTGGCCTAGCTGCGCTAAGTGAATGCCTCCGATGTGGGTTACCATGCCAGCCCAGTCGGGATCGGGCGCTTCGAACCACTGGGTACCCGCATTGCCCGTGGGCATGCTGATGATGCGGTCGCCGATCGAGTACTCGGGTCGCAGGTTCACCATGTACTCAATACTCTTTTTGACCGAGGGGAAAAACTCTTCCAAAAACTTCTGGTCCCGGGTCCGCAACCAATAGCGGCTGACCATATCGGTATAACAAGACCCATTCAGCACAATCTGATAGCCGCGCGTCGGCATGGCAAAATCGATGGCTGGCGTTCCACAAGTAATGCCGCCGAAACACCAGGGCACTGCACCGTCAGGAAACATATAGCCCTTGTAGCCGCGAAGTGTCGAAAGGGCCGTCTCGGGAAAGAACCACACCAGGGGCCAATTCCCATCTGTCTCTTATACACATCTCCGAGCCCACGAGACGGACTCCTAGCTCG
>CAWWCC010000170.1:0-6699 GCA_963935315.1 uncultured Planctomycetaceae bacterium
ACCCTGTGCAAAATCTCCGTGCTCCACGACATTTCCTGCAGCAACTGCCTCAGGATGTGTGTCGGTAGCATAAAAATGATCGATTAAAGAATGTCGTTGCCAGCTGTCGTACCCTAATCGCTCATTAAGACCTTCTTGCTTAAAAACAACTCGATCATGGATGCTTGAAACGTTGTCACCCGCACCACTTGGACCCTTCAGCACTTTGCGGTGGTAGGCTTCAGGGCGTCGTGCCAAAGTGGCCAATAAATTATGGCATATCGCTTTTACGTCCAATTCGTAAATCTGTCCCCCAGCAATAGGAGCAACAAAGACAGTCAGTCGATTGTTCGAAAGGCGCACTTCAGAACGGCCATCCAGATTATAGTCTGCAGCATCCAATTCGACCCAGGGTTCCTGCCCAGCCTGCCAACTACGGTTTTCTTTGAGATCCAACAAATTGTCCGCGGCAATGAGTTGCTCAAATACAGCATTGCGAAGATGGGGTAAATAAATGCCGCCAAAAGCTCCATGCCAATAGCTGCAGTTGCACTGCCCTCGATAGAGGGCCAAGCGGGCTTGGTCGATCAACTCGCCCGATTGCCCCGCTTCGATCGCTTGATGCAGGCGCTGGCTTACCAACTGCATACGAGCATACATGGTATTGGTCTCAGGATACTTTACTTTGAAGTTGCGCCAGTAGCCGCCTCGGACAAACGGAGCAATTCGATCCCATGCACCTTGATCCTGCAAAGCGTGCTGGGCATCTTCGTATTCATTGATTTTTTGGGAAGGCAAAGACCATTCGGTCATCTCACGATAACTACCTTCAGGGATATACAATTTCCCTAATGGCGGAATGCTGTCGATTGCTTCTCCGGGTGTAGTGACCTTAAGCCAATCATTGTTCGCTGATAGTGCGTCGAAAAACTGCCTGAGCCAGCCACGATCATAGACGTGTTCTTTCGTATCTGGCCAAGTGCCAAATTTCTCACCATCGTCACCAAATATCACCACCGCTCCTGGGTGCTGATTGGCGATATTGCGGAGATAGTTGATGGTTTCGTCCGGAGACTGAAACGGAATCATATAGCGAAGCGGCTCGCTACCAGGCAACACATTCAAAATTTTACCGTCGTCTTCGGTAACATAGTATCCATGCAGTTCTTCTTGTGTGAGGCCGGCATTTTTAAAATGAAAATCGTCGAGAATCGTATAGCCAATTCCCGCCTCGACCAGATCGCTGGTCATCGATTGCTCCCAGACCCGTTCCGGCATCCACATGCCTCGGACTGGAGAACCCAGCCGTGATTCAAGCCAGTGGGTGTAGGTCGAGATTTGACCAATCCGGTCCCGGGCCGGAATCATTGCCAAAATCGGCTCAAAAAATGCGCCGCCTACGATTTCAAGTCGTCCAACTGCGGCCAGACGTGCTAGACGATCGACATACTCCGGATGATGCGCATCAAGCCACTCCATCAGAGAACCACTCGTGTGGATGGCAATTTTCAATCGCTCGTATTGCTCAAAAACGTCCAAAAAAGGCAGATAGCTATCTTGGTATGCTTGTTCAAAAACCCCATCAAAATTACCGATGGGCTGATGATTGTGAAAAACAAGTACAAGACGTAGTTGTGGAGTCATAGTAAATCGAATGTCAATTGCGCATGGAATGGAATGCTAGCTGCTGGCTACACATATTAAGATGGTATACCTCAAAGGCTAGCGCACAGGAGGCCTTCTTTTTAGATTAATCGACACGATCGACATAGCAGAACGCATTAAACACTACAAGGCACAGAGACAACCACAATTGCCCATCTTACAGAATCCGCAGCGATGTTTGAATGCCCCGGCAGCACCCAGTCGGGCAGCTTAGAACTCTCAAGTCGTCACTCTATTCTCTCTGAGAAACCTGGCAGCCCGCTCTGGGGCCAGAGGAGTGACGTGAACTCCTGTCCCCCATTCCAGACCTGCAAGTCTTGTCGTGCGAGGGATTAGTTCCCAATGCCAGTGGTAATAGGAATCCACGGCCGTTTCGCCTGGCCGATCGAAAGGAGCCGTATGGAGTATCAGATTGTACGATAAGTCGGGAATCTGAGTATGTAGAGAAGACAATAACTGCTTGAGAAGATTTGCTAATGACATCAAATGAGCGTCGCTCAATTGGCTGAAATGGGCCATGTGTTGGGTGGGTAGAATCCATGTTTCGTAAGGCTGCCGGGGTGCGTAGGCACAAATTGCCGCAAAAGGTCCTTCCTCAGCCACCAGACGAATGCCTTGCTCGAATTCGTTATGCAAGAGTTGGCAAAAAATACACCTCTTATGTGTTGTAAAATATTGATGGGCAGCTTGCAATTCGGCAGCCTGGAACTGTGAGACATAAGGAAATGCAATGACTTGGCTATGTGCGTGCGCCAGCGATGCTCCAGCAGCAGGACCGACATTTTTAAAGATGATTGCATGCTTGATTTGATCCTGCCTTTCCCAATGCCTGAGACGTTCACGATAAACGTGCAACACGGTGGCAAAATCTTCGTTCGACAAATGGATCACATCGTATAAATGCTTTGGCGATTCAATGACAACTTCATGAGCACCCAAGGCGGGCTGCGAAATAAAAAGTTGTTTTTCCGATTCGATCGATTCTGGATCACACTTGACCGCAGGATACTTGTTCGGTACGACTCGCACTTGCCAATCGCCTTGTTGGTTGCGAATCACATAATCCGAAATGGGAGTATGTGTTTCATTCCCAACACAAAAGGGGCAGGTAGAAACTACTTGAGGAGCGCTTGCGGGGGCGACAGCAGAATCCGCTGCCACTAAAAAATCGTTGGGACGACCAGCACGGTCTTCAGCAATCAAAACCTTCCGCCCGACAATTGGATCGATGCGCAGTTCAGAAATGGGTACGTCGGTCAGCTGAGCACCTCTTGGCGTGACCGGGTGACCGTATGATGATAAAGGTCAACATATTTTTGTGCGCTACGGCTCCAAGACCAATCTTGTTCGATCCCTGTTTTGATCAATTGCTTCCAAACGGTCTTGTCGAAAAAAGTAAGGCGAGCACGTTCCAGCGTTTCGGCCAAAGCCAACGAAGTGTACTCGGTAAAACTAAAACCGGTTGCCAGCCCCTTGGCCAACGTTTGTGGATTCGTGTCAACCACCGTATCCGCAAGGCCGCCCGTCGAGCGGACTACGGGAACCGTGCCATATTTCATACTATAGAGTTGATTCAACCCACATGGCTCGTATTGACTGGGCATAAGAAACAAGTCCGCTCCTGCCTCAATCTGGTGGGCCAATTCGTTGGAAAACTCCAGCCGAACCGCAATTTTTTGCGGATGATCCTTCGCCAACTGCTCAAGCACCTGGTGATATTTTTGATCTCCCGTTCCCAAAATGACCCACTGAGCTTCTTGCTGGACAGCCCATTGCTGCATCACACGTGTGATTAAATCGAAACCCTTTTGATCAGCAAGCCGTCCCACGGCTGACAATACTGGAATATCGGGATTCTCGGGCAAACCCATCTCAAGCTGTAAAGCTGCCTTACAAGCCGCTTTCCCACGCTCCAGTGTCTTTACATCATAAGTATTCTCACCTAAATACTTATCGGTGCTTGGATTCCAATCCTCGTAATCTGCCCCATTCAGAATGCCAAACAATTCCTCGCGTCGATGCTGTAAAGAACCTTCCATGCCACAACTTAAAGGAGGCCGCAAAATCTCTTGCGCGTAGGTGGGGCTCACCGTACTAATCGCATCCGCAAAGGTAATGCCGGTCTTCATGAAGTTGAGATTGCCATAGAACTCCATTTGACGCCAATTAAAACACTTCCAGTCAAGCCCTGTCAAAGCCATATCCCAATGCCAGAAATTACCTTGGTAAGCCAGATTGTGGATCGTATACAGCGTGGCAATATTTTCATACGGCGGATGGTCACCGTAAAGTGTTTTAAGATAAGCAGGCAGTAATGCAGCACACCAGTCGTGGCAGTGTAAAACGTCAACCTGCAATTCAACCTGCTCAATCACATCCAAAACAGCGCGACAAAAAAATACAAATCGTTCACAATTGTCCTGGTAGTCTTCTCCATTTTCGCCATACAGGCCCGGACGATTGAAGTAATCGGCCTGTTCAATCAAGTACACGGGCACTTTGGTGCCAGGCAATTGGCTGCGCAGCAGTTGGCCAGAGACTCGCTTTTGACCAATGGGGATCTCAAAGGTTATGCCGGTGCTTTCAATCCGGATACCCGCCTCAGTTGCTTGTCGAAAAGCGGGTAGAATGATCGTCGGATTTTCTCCCAATTTGGCCAATGCCCTGGGCAAACTACCACAAACGTCTCCCAAGCCACCCGTTTTGCAAAATGGCACGACTTCTGTTGTAGCAAACAGAATATTCACTTAGCTAAACCAAAAAAAATTCGCTGAATTGACAAAAAATGAACCTTCACCGACCTTGCCATGAGGGTACCAAAAACCCAGTTTTCTGGGTACCTCGGCTGGATTTCATGTGGGGCCCCTAGCCAGATATCGTATCGGGACTCAACCCAACTATGCCTCAATAACAGACCCCCGTCTATCGGAACCCGTAAAGGAAGCAAGATTTTGGGGATTTCGCCTTTATGAAGTGCAATCCTGGCAATGTCGACGACTTTTGTAAGGACAGACGTGTCATGGCCTGCTGAGAATCGCGGGCCGAAACTCAAGCGAGGCCGGTGGCGAACCCATAGAATGCCAGCAAAATACTCTGTAATTAGGCCGGTTAGCCTATGACTTTGCGAATCGCCTCAGCCACATGACTTATATTCGAAGGTGTCAGACCGGCTACGTTGATTCGTCCAGACCCAACGATATAAATTGCATACTCTTCCCGCAAAGCATCGACTTGCTCTTTTGTCAGGCCCGTAAAAGAAAACATGCCACGTTGCCGGGTTATGAATGAATAGTCGCCTGGCACGCCTTGTTCAGCCAATGCCTCTACCAATTGGACACGCATCCCATTGATACGATTACGCATCGTGGCCACTTCCTCTTCCCAGAGAGTCCGCAACTCCTGGTCGCGTAAAATGCAATTGACTATTTTGGCCCCATGTGCCGGTGGATTGGAATAGTTGGCACGAATGACGCGATTTATCTGGCTTTGGATTGCGGCGACAGAATCAGGGCCCGGACATACCATTGAGAGTGCACCAACCCGTTCACGATAGAGTCCAAAATTCTTAGAAAACGAACTGCAAACCATCATTTCAGCGCCAGGTTGCGCAAAAGCTCTCAACCCTGCAGCATCCTGGTCGATGCCATCGGCAAAACCTTGGTAAGCAAAGTCCAGTAGTGGTATCAGTTTGCTTCCATAGACGGCATCTGCAATTTCCTGCCACTGCTTGGCTGTAGGATCGATACCTGTCGGATTATGGCAACACCCGTGCAGGAGTATCACATCGCCAGCGGGCATTTTACCAATGGCTGACAAGGTTGCCTCTATATCCAGACCGTTGGATCCCTGATCAAAATACGGGTAGGTCTGCATGGGCACCCCAGCTGCCTGAAAGATATTGGGGTGGTTGGGCCAGGTCGGTTCGCTCAACCAAAGTGTTGCATTTGGCAGATTAGCCTTTAAAAAATCTCCAGCCACTCGCAAAGCGCCGGTGCCACCAGGAGTCTGTGCCAGAGCGATGCGCCCATTCTCGACCGTTTCGTGCTGTGCTCCAAATGCCAATTGGCGAACCATCTCCCCGTACTCTGGGTCACCCGAGATTGGCAAATACGATTTGCTAGCAGCCTCATCAACCAAACGCTGTTCAGCAGCATGGACACAGCGCAATGTGGGCGTTTTTCCCGTTTCGTCCTGATAGACCCCCACGCTCAGATTAATCTTCTGGGGACGGTTATCTTCACGAAAAGCGGCGGTCAAACCAAGAATTGCATCACGAGGCGCTGCTTCGATTGCTTCTAACATTCTTTCTCTTTTCTGGTTCCAATGGACCCTAAGGGGTGTAGCGCTGTTAAAATCCTAGAGAACATTCACTGCCAACTGTTGGATTGACGACTTTTGGTTCAATGTAGTCGGTCTGGTCCTGCCCTACGGCAATGGCCTAGGCGATCAAGATTGGCACTTCCCTGCCAAATGGCAATGATAAACCCTGCCGCCATCGGGTCCAAGTGGCCTGTTGATCTCAGCAAGCTAGATTAGAAACTTTGTTCTCAGGATAACCCAACCCCCCCCCTCGCACAGAGAATAGAGCCTATTTTGAGCAATCTGAGTCCTTGATCCATTACGTGCAGCAAATATTTCAAGTTCCCAGTGCACGTCGATCGTATCCCCAATTCGATGCTCGTAACAAATGAACCGGAGAGCGCTGCATGATCCTATAGGACATTTGCCATGCAGAAAAATCTTGATTTTGTGCCAATTCGACTTGACTTGAAGTTCACGAAATTGGTTCAATGCGCGCAGATGCTACGGATGGCATTTGCAGTGAACTGCTTCAAGGTCGTCCGTACACAAAAAGCGAGAAATACCGTAGCTCTCCTTCATTTCCATACGCCCGGGGGGAGAGTCGTTCTCGAAGCGAGAGGGCGTCATTCCTAAGGAGCCAGAAGGTTATGGCAACAAAGAAAAAGGCCACCAAGCGCAAGGCCGCTAAGAAGTCGACGAAGAAAAAGGCCACCAAGCGCAAGGCCGCTAAGAAGTCGACGAAGAAAAAGGCCA
>CAWWCC010000171.1:0-6687 GCA_963935315.1 uncultured Planctomycetaceae bacterium
ACACAAGGAGTATCGTCGGCAGCGTCAGATGTGTATAAGAGACAGGCCAAGCCGACTCCCCTGCCCTCCCGCGGTGAGTATCACACCCACTTCACCGGCACGCATGGCTTGTTCAGCACGCCTTCTAGCAGCTGCGGGTTTAATCCCTAAATCGCCACCTGAACCACTCCGCCGATCGGTGAGACGCACGGCTGGTGGTGGGCTCGCCTGGTGGGATAATGCTTCCCAATCTGGCTGATCTATATCCCCACGAAACAAGGATGTTATCTGCTCCAGGTCAATTCCATCGATCTGGTCCGCCAAATGCTTCTGCTCTGAAGGATCTAATTCGTCCCAGAATTGAATCAGGTGCTGCTGACCATACGGCTCTAACTTAGAAAGGCAATGCTCTCGGAGATTTGCTTCATTCATTAAAAAATCCACTGTTCAACCCACGCATATGCCAATAGACAGAGTACGGGGAATACTATGAAAATAACTGCGTAGGTAAAAATGGATGTCCAAACGTGTCGCGGCCAACGTGCCATAAGATACCTGCGAACTTTCGACTGGAGTAGGAATCTGCCATTATCGCAGTGTGTTCCATTCTGGCTAGTCCTGATATTTCGCCCGGTTCACAGGCAAAGCGATCAAAGCCATTTCCCTGCATGCAGCCCGTTTCTAACACGCTTAGAATCGCAAATTGAAGCGTTGGGTCGCCCGGGAAATCCGGTCGGCTAAAGACTTCGCGGCTGCCGGTACAGAAGTGAACGCACAGAATTGGCCTGGAGTAGCCTCATGTAGCTGGAGTGGCCAAGGTAGATAGACGGTTGAACAGCAAGCCGCGTACAGCATATACTGGGCGTCTGTACTTTTACTACCAAGAAGTCTGTCAGATTGAGCGTATATTTCTTCTCCAGAATCTTCCGGATCTGTTTCTAGTTCTGGCTAGTTTTCTAGTTCTGGCTAGGATGTGGAGTTGCGCTTTGACACTGCAGGAGAAATTACGTGGCATCTGGAAAATACCTTTTCACCAGCGAAGCAGTTAGCATGGGCCATCCAGACAAGTTGGCCGATCAAATCTCAGATGGCATACTGGATGCATTATTTGCGGAAGACCCGCATAGTCGCGTCGCTTGCGAAACAATGGTCACGACAGGCGTTGTGGTTATTGCTGGTGAGATCTCGACCAAAGCATCCGTGGACATGCAAGAAATCGTACGCAATGTCGTGCGAGAGGTGGGATATACCGATTCAAGCATGGGCATCAGTGCAGACCACTGTGCGGTGATGGTTGCCATCGATGAGCAAAGCCCTGATATCGCAATGGGTGTCAATGAAGATTCCTCCGCTGGCAAAGACATTGGCGCTGGCGATCAGGGGCTAATGTTTGGGTATGCTTGTAACGATACCCCCGAACTCATGCCGCTTCCAATTGCTCTCTCTCACCGCATCCTGAATCGTCTGACAGAAGCACGACAAAAAGACGAAGTCGATTGGTTACGTCCCGACAGCAAAAGCCAGGTCAGCGTAGAATATGACGGCGTGCAACCCATACGTATCGATACTGTGGTGGTTTCCACCCAGCATGCGCCCCATGTTTCTAATCAAGAAATTCAGCAGTTCATCACTGAAAAAATTATCAAGCCTGAGCTGCCTGCTAATTTGGTAAGTGGCGATATAACCTACCATATCAATCCCACAGGTCGATTTGTTGTGGGTGGACCTCATGGCGATTGTGGCTTGACGGGTAGAAAGATTATTGTCGACACCTATGGTGGCTGGGGACGTCATGGCGGTGGTGCATTTAGCGGAAAAGACCCCACCAAGGTCGATCGCAGTGCGGCCTATATGGCCCGTTATGTGGCAAAAAATATCGTGGCTGCTGATCTGGCTGATCGCTGCGAAGTACAATTAGCCTATGCCATTGGTGTTTCTGAACCTGTCAGCATTTACATCGATACCGAAGGAACCGGAAAAGTACCCGACGCGCAAATCTGCCAGGCAGTTAAAGACCTCTTCCCACTGTCACCAGCAGGAATTATTGAACACTTGGAACTGCGCCGCCCGATTTACCGCTTGACTGCGTCGGGTGGTCACTTTGGCCGCACGGAACCAGAATTCACTTGGGAAAAAACCGACCTGGCAGAGAAACTAGCAGAAGCGGTCGGTACGAGCGCTGTAGCAAATTGATTCTTTGCATATCTTTGCTAGCAAAGCCTGCTAACAAAAGGTATCGGCATTTGAGGTAGGCCCGCGGTGCATATGCGCGGTAAGATTGCCGCAGTTGCCGCTTCTTACCAGCATGCCACTTTTTGGCAACTACGAGTCATTGCAACTGCGTCATTACAACCGCGAGTGCAACCGCGCGTCATCACAACCACGAGTCCTTTCTACCACCGTGCAACCAGGTTCGCCAATGCCTTCGAATTACTTGCAGGGTATCACCTGGCAATTGCGAGCGCGACCTTTAGTGGCGTTCGTGTTATTGAGCATCCTTGTGCTCCTGCTGAGTATCGGTGCACTGATCGTTTCACGACGTTTCGTAGGCGCACTGACTCATGAATTACCTCGTGACACCATGTTTCTTACAGCGTTGGGGGCCACAGCAGTTTTAGCCTGGTTACGTATCGCCTGGCGACGAAATTTCCCCTTGGGTTTTCCGCTGGATAACTCCGCTAAGTACTCCAATCCACCAGAGTCTTTGAACGACTCCTCACCTGGAAGTACAATTGGGATCTCTCACCTTGATCAAGCCATCGGTTGGGGGTCCTGTCTAGCCCTGGCCTTGCTAGCCTTAGGCTGTTGTTATCCAGCCAACCGGAACAGCGACTGGCTCATCTGGCTACCCTTGCTGGTAGCTGACCAACTCTGGCGACAAAATTTTTTTGATGCCGGAACACCAACAGCACAGCCATTCAAGTCCCCTGCAAAGCCCTCCGCTTCGGCACCTGCAAATCCAACGGGTTTAGCTGAAGTTGGCCCCAGCAGCGATGTATCCCACAACATTGTTCAACAACTTTTTCGTGTACTTGAAGATCAAGGCCAAGAAGTCGTCTATGGCACATTGCGGGCTGATTTTGACGCTGGCCAACGGACAGCCGTCATTCATGTCGGTTTTTGCCCCCCACTGGGTTATTTGCCCGAAATTGAGGCAGAATCGCTCCCTGACCAGCCAACGCGAATTAAAGTTGTCCAAGCGCTATCCCATGGAGTACGTCTGGATGTGCGACGTACAGCCCCCTTCGATCAGCAGTCCTGTGTTTGGATCGACATGGCTGCCAGGCCCATTTTGCCTACCAAGCAAAGGCAAATAAGTGCCTGATACTTGGTCGCCGCCCCTCACTCCATTTAGAGTCAAACGGGACTCACATTGTGATGCTTTGCTGGTCACAGTATAATCCGCGCGGATTAACAATGGGCAAACTAAGATGTCTGGATTGTGTCACACTAGTAATTTGCGTATTGGCCTAGGAGAAGACTTGCATCGTTTAACCGCGGGTGGGCCTTTGCGACTAGGTGGCATCGACATTCCACATAACCTCCATGCCATGGGACATAGTGATGCCGACGTGTTACTCCATGCAATTACGGATGCCTTGCTGGGCGCAGCAGGACTTCCAGATATCGGCCAGCTATTTCCAAATACGCAGGAAAAAAATCGCAATCGTGATTCAGCCGAAATGTTGCAACTGGCATACGGAAAGGTGAAACAAGCTGGCTACAGGTCTATCAATCTCGATTGTGTTGTGGCCGCAGAATCACCCCCATTGTCACCTCACAAAGAAGCCATCTGCAGCCGCCTGGCCGAAATACTTTCGCTCGACGTTGCACAAGTTAACGTGAAAGCAAAAACGGGAGAAGGGATTGGCCCCATTGGGCAACAACAAATCATACAAGCACACTGTGTGGCTCTACTGGAAAAAATCCCCGAGTCCTGAGTCTGATTAAAACCTTTTTGTATTTTCGAATCTTTTTTGCCCTGTATTCGAACTTCACAATCTGTCTACCCAACTGCAATACATAACTATGACAGCAACCTCAATTAAGACTGACGCAAATCAACTATCCGAAGCTCATCCAACTCTGCAAATATACAATACACTCAGCAAACAGAAAGAACCGTTCCGGACAGTCCTAAAAGACAAAGTCGGTATCTACCTCTGTGGACCAACCGTTTATGACAAAGCGCATATTGGCCACATGGTAGGGCCAGTTATTTTCGATTGCATGAAGCGCTATCTCGTTTATTGCGGATACGATGTCAATTGGGTTGTCAACATTACGGATGTCGACGACAAGCTTATCAACAAAGCACAGGATCGCAATCTTTCTATGCTGGAGGTCGCCGAAGAAAATATTGCGGACTACAACGAAAACCTCACGGCACTGGGTGTCGACCAGATCGACAGTTTCCCACGGGCTACCGAGTGCATGGATGAAATCATTGCATTCGTGGCGGCCCTCGTGGACCATGGGTATGCCTATGCTTCTGAGGGAGATGTTTATTTTGAAGTTGGCAAAGACAGCAATTATGGCAAGTTGAGTAATCGCCGAGTGGATGAAATGCAAGGCGAGGGCGGCGGTACGGCTGCTCGCAAGCGTGGATTGGCCGATTTTGCACTCTGGAAATCGGCAAAACCGGAAGAGCCCTCTTGGGATAGTCCGTGGGGCAAAGGTCGACCTGGTTGGCATATCGAATGCTCGGCCATGAGTAAAAAGATTCTCGGCGAAACATTTGACATACATGGCGGTGGACTGGACCTGGTTTTTCCACACCATGAAAATGAAATTGCCCAAAGTGAATGTTGTCATGATAAACCCATGGTCACATATTGGGCTCATAACGGGCTCCTCCGCGCATCGAGTGCTGCCGGAAAAGTAGGCGGTCGCAACCAGCGAGAAGATCCAACGGCGACTGACGAAGCCGGTGGAAAAATGAGCCGCAGCAAAGGCGCTGGCGGATTGGCCGAGCTGATTGCCCGACAGGGTGGAGAAAGAATTCGCTTCTTTCTTCTACGCACCCATTACCGCAGTACGGTTCTCTTCAATGAACCTGCCATAGAAGAAGCCGGCATTGGTCTCGATGGCTTTTACCGCCTCTTCAAGCGTTACACACGCATTACCGGAAAAGACTTCTACGCGCAACAACATGTTCCAACCCGCCAGGCGGGCATGTTCGAGTCGGGTGAATGCCTCACGTTGCAAGCAGCTGCCGGCTGCCGCAACAAATTTTTGGCCGCCATGGATGACGATTTCAACACAGGCGGCGCCATCGGCGAACTGTTTGAATTGATGAAAATCATAAATAAATACTGTGATGAAAATAATTTGGACGACGGCGGGCAACCTGCAAGCCCTCTTGCGACATTGGATCAACTCATGTCAACCTTAAAGGAACTCGCTGCAATCCTGGGAATCTTCTTGCAAGCTCCACAGCAATCGGGTGGCACCGATGATGAACTTCTTGATCCACTAATGCAACTTATCATCGACCTCCGAACCGAAGCACGGGCCAACAAAAACTTTGATACGGCCGATGCAATTCGATCTGGGTTGGATCCTCTGGGGATAGCCCTTGAAGACCGAGCAGGAGGGACCGAATGGAGCGGTGGTGGTGAAGACGGCTTGCAAGGCGTTATGCAACTGTTGATCGAACTTCGTCAAACGGCTCGCACAAACAAAGATTTTGCAACGTCCGATACGATTCGCGATCGCTTGACTGCTGTCGGTATCACACTCGAAGATCGTGCTGGCGGCACAGAATGGAGCAAAGGATAATTGCGGGAAGTTTTTCTACAAAGCCAATTCGAAAAATATTCCCCCAATCCATATTCCGTATTCTCATGAGAATTCTTGGCATCGACCCTGGGCTCAACACGACCGGTTATGGGGTATTAGAAATCGTTGATCGCCACACACGATTGGTCGAAGCAGGCATCGTGCGAGGCAAGTCGCGCGACTCACTCACCGCAAGAGTCTTGGAGATCCACACGGGCATCACAGAAGTCATCGAGGCACTCCAACCTGAAGTGGTAGCCCTCGAAAAACTCTATTCCCACTACGATCGACCTACAACGGCCATTTTAATGGGACACGCTCGTGGCGTCATCTGTTTGGCTGCAGCGCAATCTGGAATACCCGTGGAAGACTATGCGGCTACCCAAGTAAAAAAAACACTCACTGGCAACGGTCGTGCTCCCAAAAGCCAGATGCAATTAGCCATTCAACACGAACTAGGTTTAACGAATGTTCCCGAACCGGCTGACGTAGCGGATGCCTTGGCTATCGCATTTTGCCATTTCTGCACGAAACGTCAGCAGTACGTGCCTGGCACCATGTGGGAAGAATTAAAACCGGGAGCTGATCGCTAAAGTTTCGTTTGTCTACCAGGAGGATCTTGTCGGTATACGGCGATCCTTGTAAGCAAGCTGATTTTCTTTTTGAATGCTCCTTCGCCATCACTATCAACCGACTTCCAATCAACCTAATCCAACATTCGCATCGTATGATCACTAAGATTACAGGAGTCCCACTTTCTGTCACCGGAGATGCACTTACTTTAGCAGTAGGTGCGTTCGAGTATGAAGTACTCATCCCTGATTTCACACGCCGACATGTCCAGGAAAAAATTGGGCAAGAGATCAGTTTGCATACTATTGAGTATTTAGAAGGCAATCCCATGCAGGGACGAATGACACCTCGTTT
>CAWWCC010000172.1:0-6669 GCA_963935315.1 uncultured Planctomycetaceae bacterium
GCCAAGTTCGCAGGTGACGCACTGGCTCCCCCCCTCGCTGAACTTGCCTTGGCAGGTGTTCCCGCGGTTCTGGTGCCCAATTCTCATGCGAACGACGATCATCATCTTGCCAATGCAAAGGTCTTTGCTGCGGCAAGGGCCTGTTGTCTCATTGACGAAAGTTCTCAGAGTGGAGCGCTGGACACAGCTTTGGCAAATGAACTGCAGCCTTTGATGGCCGATGATCCTGCCCGTCTGGATATGACTGATAAAATAAGACAATTAGCCAGACCTCAGGCATCCTCCGAAATTGCTTCCGTTATTCGAGAGACTCTTTTCGGAAACCAAAGTCGCTTGTTGGCGGCGTAAATCGCCCCTTTCTCGAAGCATCGCGGCGAGGGTGGTCTGCGCAAGGTTTGTCAATGGGGCTAATATTTGGGCTAGGGAAGATGCCTACAGGTGCTTGCAAAAAGGCGATAATCCGCTAACGTAAACAGAACTTCATTTGTAATAAGCTGGGGGGAAACGCTCCAGGCAGATTCATAAAGAGAACCTAAACCTACTATGGCAAAAAATGCAGATAGTGCCAGCAAACGCATCTTGTTGGTCGACGACGACGCTGAAATTATCGAATCTCTCCGACTGGCACTGGAAGCCCATGGCTATCAGGTACTTGTCGCACGTGATGGCAATCAAGGGCTCGCGCTTATTGAGCGTGAATCGCCAGATCTGGTCATTTTAGACATGATGATGCCCAAACGAAGTGGCTTCCTAGTTTTGGAGCGGCTAAAAAGAATGGGTGAAAAGAAGCAGCGGATTATCATGATCACGGCCAATGAGGGGGCCCGCCACAAAGCCTACGCCGAGATGCTCGGTGTCGATGACTATGTCCGCAAGCCATTCCCGATGGATCGGCTCATCCAAAGTGTGCAGAGACTATTGGGTTAGTCCGCAGCTGATGTTCGTAACGATGCAGGTGCACAACATCCAGCTTCTAGTTTGGATCTTGCTTAGAAAAATTCTTTTTATCCCATGGCAATTGTGCGTGCGAGTGGCTGAAGGACTGTTTCCACGACAAAGTTATCGATCATTTCCAGACTGACTTTATGGAGTTTGTCCAGGATTCCTGCATACGTTTGATCGGCTGCCAGGCTGCCATACTGTCGGGCTGTGACATAAACGCTAATTTGTTCTTCCTGATACTCGCCCGTTCGGACTTGAAAAGCATTCGTGCGCGGCTCGATGCTAAGTCGACATTGGAGCCGGCACTCCTCATCGAGTGCCAAAGTAAGATTTGGCTCATTGTGAATGATGGTTGCCCCTGGAATCTCGCCAATGCGATCCAAAGCAGGGCAAACACCAAGTGCTTCGGCAATCAATTGGTTGTGGTTGCCCCGGTAATTGAAATCAAAACCAATCAGCAGATCGAGCGCTTCACAATCCAGAGGACTAATGGATAGTGAATAGGGGGCAATTTCCAGTGCATGACGGTGCAAGTCGAGCGCTGCTGTGACAGATTCAGGATTAACCTGACCCGAACAAAATCGCCTCGGCTCAACAGAACACCAACTATAGCTGCCACTGTCTTTATCTTCTTCTAAGATGAAATTGCGTTTTTCACGAGCGTAGAAGTTCCGCAATTCGGGATACTTCTTCTGCATTTGTTCAAAATAGTGCAGCACCGTCTCGCGATTACCAGGGAGTTCCATCTCCGTGCTGAGGTTCATGTTGACATAGTAATCGTCTGAAAGTGAGCTGTAGGGATGCATGCTGAAATACGTTGGGATGAATAGATAGGGCAGGTTAAGACTCCAGTATAGAAAAAGAGTAAAAGAAGTGTCAAAGACCCTGGCCCGCTCTTAAGCCAGTTTCATGACACATACGCAGCGGGGAAGAAGAAAACGGGGGTTTTGCAATTGGTATTCTTAGGAGGGCAGGTGAAAGATGGGAGATCCTGACAAACGGGCCGAGCCAGCAAGACTTCTACAGATAATCTTAGAGACGGCTAAGAGCATTCAGAGGAAGCCCAGCGAGTTTCGGACGGTTCAATTTCAAGAGGATACTTTGTCGAGAATTGGTCCTGCTGCTTGTCAGGAGAGGGGAGAAGCCTAGACTGTGGGTTGGTGGGATTTGCCAAGAAGCGCGTGAAGTATTCGGACAGGAGGGCTGATGATGGAATGCATCGTCTTTGAGACAGAATTGGGGCATACGGCACTGGCACGTGATGATGAAACACTTCTCGCACTCTCCTTTGACCATTTGAGCGAGCGCTCTGCTTGGAAGGGACTCCTGGATCTCCTCGATCTATCTAAAACCACTAGCCCACCCACAATGCGATATGTTTATCCTGGTGGGGATGCCTTGGCAGAACGGCTTTGTGCTTATGCGCAGGGCGAGCCTGTTGATTTTCATGACGTTAGTATCTATGTGGAAGATTTGACGTCATTCCAGCGGCGCGTGGTTAACTCCTGCCGGGCAATTCCACATGGCGAAACTCTCACTTATGGAGAACTGGCCAAAAAAGCAGGACGGCCAGGAGCGGCCCGAGCAGTTGGCAGCGTCATGGCGCGAAATCGTGTGCCTTTGGTCGTGCCATGCCATCGAGTCTTGCCAGCGGCAGGAGGACTGGGAGGTTTTTCTGCTCCCCAGGGTGTTACCATGAAAAAGCGGCTTCTCAGTCTCGAAGAGCGATCTTCTCTGCTACTCAGTCGCTAAAATTGTTGTACGAATCTCGTAATACTTGAGTTTTTGCATTTGCGGTCAGCAATCAGATACCATGCTGGTAGCACTCTCTTTTGCTGGCAGGTAGCCTGTCCACTGATTGGAATCGTCGGCGGCGATGTTAGCGTTGCTGTCATGCAAGCTAATGGCCTTCACATCACAATCCTGGTCCAATATTAGACTTTGAGGATTCGAGCAAGTTTGCCGTCTGGCTGTGACGATAGTCGAATCAGAGTCTATATGTCCGTAGTGTTTGACGGTTTGCTCGCTGAACCTTTATTGCTACCGGACATGCCTTTTCAATTTATCTAGTTTCTATTGAATTCTCGATGACGCACGCGGTCCTCAAAAACCCATACCTTATAGTCGTGCTGGCACTTGCCATCCTGGTGCTGGGAGTCTTCACATACTCCAAGATTCCCAAAGATTTGCTACCGATTTTTGAGACATCGGCAGTGCAAATCGTGACGTTTTATCCTGGTATGCCTCCCGAAGTGATGGAAAAAGACATCATGAGCCGCATGCAGCGGTGGACCGGGCAGTCGGTTGGTATTGAACATCAGGAAGCCAAGGCCATGACGGGCGTTTGTATCGTCAAGGACTTTTTCCGGGAAGGTATCTCGCTCGATACGGCAATGGCTCAAACGACCAGCTATGCCATGAGCGACATGTTTTATCTGCCGCCAGGTACGATTCCTCCCATGCTGATGCCCATCGATCCCACGGCAACTCTGCCGCTCTGTCTGGTAGTCGTTGACAGTCCCGGAATGAATGAGCAGCAGTTGTATGACATAGCCTACTACGAATTACGCAATAAGTTGCAATCCATCCAAGGTGTTATTTCACCTGCTGTATTTGGTGGGAAGTTGCGACGCATTTATGCGTACATGGATCCGATCAAGCTCGAAGCGTTTGGCGTTACCCTCATGGATGTCCAAAGGCAGTTGGCCAAATACAATGTCCTGATTCCAGCTGGCAATATGAAGGTTGGCCAGGAAGATTATCAGCTTTTCACGAACGCCATCCCGGAAACTATCGATGAGCTGAATGAATCCATTATTAAAACGGTCGATGGTGTTCCAGTTCGGATAAGCGACATTGGCCGAGTAGAAAACACATCACAAATTCAATCGAATATTGTTCGCATCAATGGTGGCCGGAAGGCGTACATCCCTATTTACCGGCAACCGGGCGCGAACTCAATCGAAATTGTCAATACGATTCGGAATAACCTAAAAGGCATCTTAGCGCGGCTGAAAAATGAGCGAGCTGGAGACACTGGAATCGATGAGCTCGTACTTAAAGTTGCCATGGATCAATCAGGGCCTGTGCAAGAAAGTATATCGGGGCTGATTGTTGCTGCGGGGCTAGGGGCACTTCTTGCCGGATTGGTTGTCCTTGTTTTCTTACGTAGTTTTCTGTCAACACTGATCGTTGTCATTGTTATTCCATTGGCAGTCCTGGCGGCTCTGGTTGGAATGTATTTCTCCGGCAATACGGTCAACTCCATGACTCTTGGTGGTCTGGCCTTGGCCATTGGTATTCTTGTGGATCAGTCCATTGTAGTGCTGGAAAATGTGGTGCGCCATGTGGATATGGGGAAGAGTCCTACGCAGGCTGCTTTGGAGGGCACCAAAGAAGTTACAGTGCCCATTATGATTTCAACAATTACATTTGCAGTGGTATTTTTTCCCACGGTATTTTTGAGTGGCTTGGCTTCGTTTTTGTTCACTCCTTTGGCGGTGGCAACCATTATCGCTATTATTGCTTCCTTTGTCTTTTCTATTACCTTGGTGCCTGCCTACTGTGCAAAGTTTCTGAACAAAAAGACGAATGTTCAGGAGAGGACACAAAAATCGAGAGGAATCATTGCCTGGTACGGTGGGCTCCTGACACGTTGCCTGCAGGTGCATAGGCTGATTGCCTTGGGAGCAGCGGGATTGGCTCTGGTGGCGGTTGTGGCGGCTACCCAATTGGGGCAGGAGCTGATTCCTCAAGTGGATGCAGGGCAGTTTACGGTTTATGTGCGCATGCCTTCGGGAACGAATATCGATGTAACGGATCAGCGAATCCAACAAATCGAAAACGCAATGATCCGCGAAATTGGTGTGCCCGAACCCGGTTTCCGAGCCAATCAGTGGAATACTGCGGCTGACGATCGATATGAAGAATCACACCCCGATTCTGACTTGCAGATTCTCATTTCGAATATTGGCGTACTCAACGACTGGCCCGCTGCCTACACGCCTAATGTTGGGCCTGGCGATGCATTTATGTTAGTGCAACTCAAAGGCAAGCCTGGGAGTCCAGGAGCATTCGAGTATGTCGAACAATTGCGTGGAAAATTGAATCGGGAGTTCCCCGATGTGGAATTTGCCTTTGATACGGGAGGCATGCTCACAAGTGCCCTGAATATGGGCGAACCTTCACCAATTCACTTCCAGGTTAGTGGTGCCAGGTTGGAAGAAATGCGTGAAGTCGCATTGCATGTGGTCGATGCTGCAGAAAACACTCCTGGAACGGTGGACGTACGCATTGCTCAGCGGCTTGATTTTCCGACAGCTACGATCAAGATGAATCGCGACAAGGCCGCCCGTATGGGCATCACACCCGAAGAAGTGATGCAGAATCTGGTCTCTGCAACAAACAGTTCCGTAGGCTTTGATCCGGCGTTTTGGATCGATGTCTCTAAAGGCAATCATTACTTCATCGGTGTTCAGTATCCCGAAGAATTACTGCACGATCTGGAAGTGGTCTTAAATATACCTGTTGCCATAGTCGAAGGAGTGCCCGTTCGACTCAGAAATCTGGCCACGATTGAACGTTCTACCGGCCCCGGTTCGGTGAGCCATCGGAATATCGGTAGAGTGATGGATATTTATATCAATGTCGAGCACGGCCATGATGTGGGCAGTGTGATGTCAGGAATTGAGTCAAGGATCTTGTCCAAAACGGAGGAACTGGGAGCGGAGTTAGGGCGTGATGAACGTGGAGAAGTTTATCGTCTTAGCAAGTACTCTGGGCTAGCCTTGCGTGCTCAAGGTGAAGTGAAAGAAATGCGCAAGTCGTTCAATCAATTTATCGTAGGATTTATTATTTCTGCAATTCTTGTTTATCTCGTGATGGTCGCCGAATTTCGTAGCTTTGCGGATCCGTTTGTTATTCTTTTGAGTGTGCCACTGGGATTTGTCGGTGTCGTGGCGATGTTGATGGTCACAGGAACCAATTTGTCGATTATGGCCTTCATGGGTATTATCATGATGGTCGGAATCGTTGTGGAATACTCGATCGTGTTGGTGAGCTTTGCCAATCACCGTATGGAAGAGGGCCTTAGTGTCAAAGAGGCAATTGTCGATGCGGCCAAAGTGCGTGCCCGGCCCATCCTGATGACCTCATTGACGACCTGGTTGGCTCTCTTGCCAATGGCGATCGGAGGATTTGGTGGAGATGCCAACGCTCCGCTGGCCCGTGCGATCATTGGTGGTGTGATTGCTGCAACATTTTTGTCGCTTTTGGTAGTACCATGTCTCTATGTGATCTTTAAACAATCACCTCGTAATAACCCATCCGAAAAATCTCAGTGGGCGGTGACATGATAAAACGATTGCAGAGAACCTCTTTAGTCGATCAGGTGATCTTGCTCATCCTGCTTGTTAGTCTGGGTTGTCAGAGTCAATCGAGACCTGCCACAAAGAAAGGTGGTAAATCGAAGACGCCGACTAAAATTTCCGTAGGGATCGTACGAACACAACGAGTCGAAAAGAAAGTTAGCATACCGGCTGTCATCGAAAGTGACAAAATCGCCAGGCTGATGCCACGTGTAGAAGCTTATGTGGGAAATGTCCTTGTGGACATTGGCGACGAAGTTCAGGAAGGGCAGACACTTGTGCAACTCTATGCGCCTGAACTTGTCTATGCGGTTGCCGAGCATCGTGCTCAGCTGAATCAGTTATTGGCAGACAAGCAGGT
>CAWWCC010000173.1:0-6646 GCA_963935315.1 uncultured Planctomycetaceae bacterium
CTGCCCAATTTTTTTGGCTATTACATGACCCTATCGCAAGCCCCCCCCAGGAACACCCATGTCTCCAAAAATTAAATCCGCAAAATGCATACTCGTTATTCCGGCAAGAAGACACTCAACAAGATTGCCCGATAAATTGCTTCTTTGTGCAGGCGGCAAGACAGTTCTTCAGCACACTTACGAAGCTGCCTGTCAGGCACGCTTGCCCGAATGCATTCTGATTGCAACCGACGATAAAGACATCGCAGCCAAAGCGCGTCGTTTTGGTGCAGAAGCCGTGATGACCAGCCCAGATTGCCCTAGTGGGACGGATCGGGTGGCCGAAGCAATCCAGGAATGCCCTAAGGCAGAAATCATTGTCAATCTACAAGGCGACGAACCCGAAATCAGTCCGGCAGCAATCGACCGGTTGGTAGAGTCCCTGCAAGCCAATCCGTCAGCGTCAGTGTCCACATTGGCAACACCCATTCATGAGCGCGAACTCCTAGAAGATCCAGCTTGCGTCAAAGTCGTTTTTGATCGTCAAGGTCGGGCTCTCTATTTCAGTCGAAGTATCATTCCGCACCCACGTGAATGGGACGACAATTACCTGACGAATTCTGAGTTCCATCAACACATTGGTGTCTATGCCTATCGCCGGGATTTCCTTTTAAAAATTGCCCATTTGGATCCAGGTCGCACCGAGCAGATTGAAAAACTCGAACAATTGCGCGTGCTCGAACATGGAGAAACTATTTTGGTAACCGAAATCGATCACGCAACGCGCGGTATCGACACTGCTGAAGACTATGTGGCCTTTGTAAGTAGACGACGAGCAGGATAAGGCACCAATTTGGGAACAGCAGCATCTGCTTCCAGCAGCCAGACCTTTCGGTCTTTGAAGTACTCAAGTAAATCCTGGTCGCGAGACATTCCCAACCCACGTGCCCAAACTACCTTGGCCTGATCGATCTCGGCTCGATTATATACCCATTCATCAAAGGTCCTGTGGCTGGACTGGTAGCGAACCAGGACAAGATGTTCTTCTGCCGTGTTTTCTAATTGGCCAGCAAGAATAGAGCGATGCCAATGCCCGCCCGTTGGAGACTCGCGAACATAGGCACGTACTGGGACATCAAAGTTGCACCATGCAGAAGCACAATACCAGGTACCGCAAACCTGGCCCAAGCATGTCCTTGTCGTGTGAGTGCGTTTAAATGCCGCATCCCCTGCACGACCAGCAAAAAGACCAAAGGCATGATGGGTGCGAGATAATGTGGAAACATCCACGGCACCATGAGTTCAGCAGCCAGAAAAACTAGCAGAGCAAGTCCCACATATCGAAATCGCTTCTGGCATAACAGGATGGGTAACATGAGAAGTGAGACAAACAATGCGTCTTGCAGATAAAATCTGACCATCTGCCAAATAGATCGGGATTTTGCAGTGAGCCTACCTTGCCCGGCGTCTATATCAAAAACGCCCGGGCATCACGTTCTCTACAAACCCCACAATTGTTACAATTGCTTCTGCAATGGCACAAATCACAAAAAGAACTACGACAAATATCCGGCTACCTCTCCTGGTAACCGGTGTCGCTGGTGTTGCTGGGTACAACGCGTTTACGTATTTCCACGCTATGTATCCTGGACAGGTCATCGGTATTCGGCAAGTTGACAATTGGCGTCTCTCCCAACCGGGTATCGAAGCTTGCAACGCTGAAGATCGCACAATGCTTGCAAAGTTGTTCGATCGCTATCAATTTAGCTCCGTACTTAATTGCGCTGGTAATTGTGCACTGCGTGCTTGCGAACTTGATACACGTTTAGCCTGGAGAACCAATGTCGAAGGACTGACAACAATTCTTTCAATCATTGCCGATAAAGACATCCGTCTAGTCCATGCATCTATCGATCTGGTGTTTGCAGGCCGAGACGATGCAGATAGTGATTGGGAGGGCTATTCACAATATGAAGCGACAAATCCTGTAACCGTGTATGGCAAAACCATGGTTGCTGCCGAACAATTACTACATGACTGGCATCCGCAAGCCTGCACGCTCAGAATATCGCTTCCTATGGGAATCAGCTTTAATGGCCATGCAGGTGCGATTGACTGGATTCAATCTCGATTTATGAAAAACCGGCCAGCGACTCTTTATTTTGATGAGGTTCGCACACCAACTTATACCGATTGTTTAAATCGTGTTTTCGCCAATGTTTTGGCCGGCCGTTTATCAGGACTCTACCACGCCGGTGGTCCCCGACGATTGTCGCTCTATCAAATTGCACAGATCATAAACCGTGTGGGTGGGTACGATCCCGATCTACTGATTGGCTGCCCACGTATCGAGGCAGGCCCAATTCCTCCTCGAGCCGGAAACGTAGCCATGAATTCTGCCCCGCTGGCAAAAGCACTGGGCTACGAACCCTTCGATCCCTGGCCCCTCGATGATAAATGGGTGCCTACGCACGAGAGATGGCATTACGATGGACTGCGAGGCTCGCCCAAATTACTGGCAGAGATACTGTACCGAAATCCTCGTACCCCCTCAGTTGCGCAATCGATCCCAGAGTAGAATTCCTGCAATGGATTTGGCGTCCTCAATTTCTCCGCACAGCGCCATCCTGACCGCTTCCTGCCAGGAAACCACAAAATTTTCAATCTCTTCACCCGCTTCGCGTGCTGGATCACCCAATTCGAGTGCCTCGGCAACAAACAAATACATCCGTTCGTTAAGAATTCCTGGCGACATATAAAAAGCTGGCAGCTCACGCCACTGTCGAGCCGTGTATCCGGTTTCTTCTTGCAACTCGCGCTTCGCTGTAACCTCGGGAGGCTCCTGAGGGTCAATTGTTCCTGCGGGTAATTCTAGAAGAGTTTTTTTAACTGCAATGCGATAATTTCGAATTAGGCATACTCGGTTTTCCGGAAGCATCGGTAAAATAGTGACAGCACCAGGGTGCTCAATGATTTGCCGCCGTAGCGGTTCTGAGCCCACTTCGCCGACCAGTGTATGCTCAACTACGCTGAATTTATTCGTTGTCAGCAACGTGCGGAGGTTCTCCGACATGGAGTGTCTCCTATTGTGGTAGTAAAATTAGGCAATGTCTTAAAACACTGGCATATGTGGGAATAGAAACAAGGTTTGCCGCAAACGGAAGCCCTTGTTAGGATAGCAGTATAGCGATTGTGGCGCCCAGCGCCTTCCTTTCCTGAACAATTCAAGTTTGTTGTTTGAGTCCGTATAGGGTCCTCTGCATACTCTTGTGTTTTCATTTCGTTAATTGTGTCACTTTGCCAGGTTTCTTCGAGCACCATGAACTTGCCGGGCAACCCATGGAGTTTTGGCATAGGCCGCATTCGCGGTGTAGAAATACGTATACACATTTTGCTTCCGCTGCTGGCACTAATCGCCCTCTATTGGGTTCAAGCAGGTACCCTTGACCAGCGAGCGGCTCTTTTGGGATTGGCAATCCTCACCGGCAGCGTCGCCCTGCACGAGTTGATACGAGTCATTACGGTTGCCCGACTAGGGGGACATACGTCTGAGTTTGTATTGGCTCCTATTGGAGGCTGTAGTCGAATTCATTTGACCGCAGATCCGCCTGCCCATCTTGTAGCTGCGTTGGTAGGTCCCATGACTTTTTTGGGGCTGATGATAGCCAGTGCTTGTGGGCTGGCCTTGGGAGGTGACCGCCTGGTCCATCATTTACTGTTTGCAACTGCACCCCCCATTGATTTCGTCCGCATTGGCCCCACCTCGGGTTCCGCACAACTCGTTGGACAACTCATTGTCTGGCTCAACTGGATCTTGCTACTGGTAAGCTTGTTACCCATTGATCCCTCTGCAGGGGCAGAATTGTTGCGTGGAGTTTTGTGGCCGATTGTTGGCCGCAATACGGCGATCTCTGCCACTTCACATATAGCACTTGGCAGTGCGATCCTCGCAGCACTACTTGCAATTCTGTTAATCCCCTACGAATCGCCTCAGGATGAATTGGTGCGTGTCTGGCTTCCTCTTGCGGTTGTCTCTTGCGTACTCCTTTATGGAGGCATGCGCAATGCCCAAGGTCAGCGGTATGACCATGGTCTGGCGATTGATGAATTTGACTCGGACGACGAAGAGTGGCTGATGGCAGAATGGATTGATGATGACCGCGAAGCGGTACTCGTTGAACACCTTCCCGACAAACAACAGGAAGCCCTTGATCGCAAACGACGAGAACAAGAGGCGACCGAGGATGCCCGTGTGGACGCAATCCTGCTGCGGTTGCACAACACGACTTTTGAGCAACTCTCCGAAGAAGATCGATCCATACTCAAAAGGGCCAGCCGCAGATATCGGGATCGTCAAAACACCTCCGATGATCATGATTGAAATCTCCCCCCCTTCGGGCAGGTAGTTCTGGTCACGGATTGTTTTCATCTGCCCCCCGTTACAAAGCTGGCAATCCATATATTCTGATACAGAGGCTTGTTTCCCGCTGCAACCTGGGCAGCTAGTCTCCGTCTGGCAAATTCTTGCGTGTATCTTTGGGTGGAAGTTTCTCTGACACCCCTTCACCAGAACAAAAGCCTCGTGTCCTCTACGCCAGCACCCACATCTCCCAGAGAGGCTAATTTCTCCGCATTGCATCGGGATACCCATGATTCTTTGCCTGTTCAAATGGACTTCCATGAAGATTCTAACTCAGGCTTTGAATCTGATTCATCGGCAAGCCCATTTTCTACAAAAGTGGCCTACCAAAGAATTGATAAAAAACAATCTCTTCATGTGCCTTCTTCGGCCAGAAACTTGATTTCCGTCTTAGAAACCAAAGATTCCTATACCGCTGGACATGCCGATCGAGTTGCACGGGCTGCTGTCCTGATTGCAAATCGATTAGGTCTCGACCGAGAACAGCTTGAAACTGTCTATCTGGCTGGTCTACTTCATGATATTGGAAAAATTGGTATCGATGCCCAACTCTTGAATAAGCCAGACAAGCTCACCGCGAAAGAATTCGAACAAATCAAACAGCATCCACAACTGGGCTACACCATCTTGCAGGGCATGCCAAAACTCGAAAAAACCATGCCCATCGTTCTTCACCATCATGAAGCCTGGGATGGCAGCGGTTATCCTGATGGCCTCCAAGGTACTGACATACCACTGCTGGCGCGTATTCTATCGGTCGCTGATAGTTACGATGCCATGGCAAGCAATCGATCTTATCAGCGAACCCTGTCGCCCGAACGTCTGGACGATATTCTTAGGGACGGTGCTGGTTTGCAATGGGACCCTCAGGTGATAGAAGCCTTCTTTGAGATTCGCGACATAATCTGTAAAGTAAATGCACTCTAAGACTCGCCATTTTACCCGTGGCACTTCAAACCCGCACAATTCCAAACCGAATTGGCGAGCAGCCTGCTGTCCTATTTCCCTGAACTTCATAGAACTTGAACTGCTCTCAAGAGCACTTGCATATCATGTCCCGGAAAACTGAGGATCGCGAAGATTTAATCCGTGACGCCAAAGCTTATAGTCGGCGAGTGGAATTCTGTTTGGACCTGCATCGGCACCGGACTATCGTTTTTGCCGGATTTCGCACCAATGGGGCCGTAAGCATCTATTTTGACACGGATCCGGTCTATCATTTCAATCCGCTGGGTGAACTGCGTCGAGCATTTGTAGACAATCAGATTATCAAGGCCGAACAAAGACGACTGGTACGCTGGTCAACCAGACGCACTGAAACCCAAGTAGAAATGTTGCGAGATGTGCTCCCTGAAACGCAACAGAAAGAGTTCTGCCGAACAGTGCATGGTACATTGCATGCCTTGCATCAAGGGCTTTGCAAAAGCAAGCCGGAAATGACCCGACAGGTTCCCGCAGAAGGCGATGTTATCGCTGATCTACAAACCTGGTTGGCAAGTCCGCAAGAAGTTCGTATCGCCGATTCGCCCCGAGTCGCCTGACTCAAAAACCCCATCCTTCCGGGCAAGGCACGTGGAGAAACATTTTGGATGAGAAATGTGTTTTCTACCCACTAAATGATCGTGGCTTTTCCATGCACACTGTTCAATTCGCAGCCCACTGAATTGGCCCCTCTCCGCATCATGGCCAATGCCAAAGGCCCTTCATAGCCTGGCGACCAACAGCACGAGGTAACTATTCCATTTTCTTGATCGTCTACCATGAGTTTCGTACCCAATTCAGGAATGTCTCCGCTGGCGAATTTCAATCTGCATAGTTGCCTGTTGACGTGCCCCAACGCGTCGATGCGCGCAACCGTTTCCTGCCCAAGATAACAACCTTTATTGAAATGAATGGCCAATTCATCACGGGCAATCTCCTGAGGCAGATTTGCACTATCAAAATCCACACCAAAGAAAGGATAAGAGGCTTCGATGCGTAAAGTATTCCATATCGATTCCTCAATAAGAACACAAGAATCCCCTGATCCTTTAGCAATTTCCTCTGCCGAAGCTGGCACCAGATAACTGGGAGTTTCCAGCATATTCGTCGGAAAAGCCAACTGGCTTGAATTATTGATTTTTTCGGACTGCTTGCCAAATACTAACGACCAGCAAATCTTGTCCGATTGATCTTCCAGTTTGACATCTTCGCGGATGATATAGCGTTCTAAATGGGCAATGATACCCTCAGCCTGCCCAGGTACCG
>CAWWCC010000174.1:0-6629 GCA_963935315.1 uncultured Planctomycetaceae bacterium
TCGTCATTTGGATATCACCGTAAAGGTGCGAATAGCAGGTGCTCAACCTCGTTGCCACCTGGACCGCTCCCTCGTTACAATACTGTTATGCTTGTAAGTTAGCAAATGGGTCTCCACAACTCGACATTGCCATGAGAATTAGCTCGATTCCTCAAATTTATCGCAATGTTAATCGTTGGGGTGAAATCCTATCTATTTTGAGTAAATATGGGCTTGCTGGTTGGCTAAGCCGTTTCGATTTTGTCTTAGGCAAATCGCTGCTTAAGAATCGTAATGGACAAGTACTTGCGAACGAAAGCCGCGAAACTCGAATCCGTTTGGCTCTTGAAGAACTTGGCCCCACATTTATCAAGATTGGCCAAATCATGAGTACTCGCCCCGATGTAGTCGGCGGCGAATTGGCCGATGAATTACAAAAGCTCCAAACGCGTGTGCCAGCGGACCCAGCAGATCTAGTTGCCAAGATTATTCGCGACGAACTGGGGCAGTCTGTTGAAGAGGTGTTTGTTGAATTCTCGTCCGACGCGATTGCCTCGGCTTCTATCGGTCAGGTGCACCGGGCTCGTTTGCACACAGGAGAAGAAGTCGCCGTTAAAGTACAGCACGACAATATCCAGCAACAAGTACGCGTGGACCTGGATATTCTGACCGGATTGGCACAACTGGCAGAACGTCTACCAGAATTACATAGCTATCGCCCACGATCGACGGTTGCAGAATTCCAGAGAGCTCTTCGTCGCGAACTTGATTTCACGCGCGAACGTCGTCATTTGGAACAATTTTTTCATGCTTTTGAAGAAGACGATAGAGTTCGCATTCCGCGCATATTCCCTGAATACTGTACAGAGCATGTGCTAGTTATGCAGTGGTTGGAGGGAATTCCTTTAACAGAGCCTGACAAAATACAGGTGAGTGGTATCCCCTTGGAAAAGGTGACCCGTCAAGGCGCCGAGATTTATCTCGAAATGATTTTTAAGCATGGCTTTTATCATGCGGATCCCCATCCAGGCAATATGTTGGTGATGCCCGATGGCGCTGTCGGTTTACTCGACTTTGGCATGGTGGTTCGAATAGACGAGGTACTACGAGAAGAAATTGAGGACATGCTACTCGCGATTGTTGAGCAAGATGCCAATCGGCTGGTCTCGGTCGTGATGCGGGTTGGTGCAGTCCCACCAGGTTTGGATGAAACGGGCTTATCTCTGGATCTGACCGATTTTGTTTCTCATTATGCACACCAGTCCGTTGATCAATTTGAGCTTGCTGCCGCATTGACAGAAATGTTCGAGTTGATGCGTCGTTACGAAATCGTCCTGCCGTCTTCGATGGCGCTTCTCTTGAAAGTGTTAATCATGCTTGAGGGGACAGCGCAAAAACTGCATCCATGTTTTAGTTTGATGGAAGTAATCCAGCCCTATCAACGCAAGATCTTGGCTCAACGCATGTCCCCCAGTCGCCAAATGCGCAAAGCCCGACGCATGGCTTACGAGGTACAGCAATTGGCCGAAGTGGTGCCACGCAGGTTGCGTGATATCTTGCATCAAGTGCAAAGCGGCCGTTTTGATGTCCACTTGGATCACCGTGGTTTAGAGCCATCCGTCAACCGTCTGGTATTGGGGATGTTAACCAGCGCCTTGTTTATAGGGTCCGTCCTGTTAGTGACCAATCAGGTTTGGCCCTTACGTGAAATATCTGTTCCGGGAGTCCTCGGCTTGGGGCTCAGCGCGGTGTTGGGACTAAGATTGCTGCGAGCTATTAGCAAGTCGGGACACCTGGACCGACGAAAATAAATCACCAGCCCGACACAGGGTGGGATCCTAGCCTTGGATACAGGAGCTCCTGAGAAAAACCCGGTCGGGTTTCTCAGGCAGTAGCCCCCTGCTCTTCTACTTCATCCACACAGGAATCAGCCGCGTCTTGTTCTGTCGGTTTAGCAAAGCAACCGAGTGCCTGCTCGAGACGCGCATTGAGAGCATCCAATTCAACGATGAGCTCATCATGCTTCTGAGCCAGCTTTTCAATAATATCGCTGGGAACGAGCTCGGACATTCAAATTACTCTGGGGAAACCAAGAATTAGGAGGTACTAACGTCCCATCGGCGGTCAGATGCCGGTAGATGGAGTCTGGGCACCCCCAAGTAGCCTTATCTTTATGTCCAATATGCGGTTGTGACGAATATAACGGAAGTACCTCGCATAGCTTTCCAGGTCTGCCCCAGTGATAAACTCGACCAAAACGGCTTTGGATAAGGAAATCGGCCTAGGAATCCCTCTGGCGGGCTGGGCGCAAGCTTGGACGGATGGTACCTTAAGCGTTTGCACATAACGGGTTGCGGCAGGCACCTGCTCGACTCTCCAGTAACGATCGAAAGGAAATTGAGTTGGTCAAGTTAACTTTACGGGACAAAGAGACTGCACAGGAGGCTGTACGTCGATTCCGCAAGTTGGTCGAGCGGAGTGGCATCAAAAAAGAAATCAGAATTCGTGAGTTTTATGAGAAACCGAGCGAGACCAAGCGTCGAGCCCGTTTGCGTGCAGCCCGCCGTTCGCGTCGTGAGCGAATGTTGGGTCGACTCTAATCACAGTCTTCATCGATAGCTGCAGAGGAAGAGAATTTTTTACCCAAAACTTCGGGTAGTCTTTCAACAAATTCACGGATCTCATTGCACACCCGTCTGTAATGGCCTAATGCTTCTTCTTCGGTAGCCGCAATGCGGGCTAGAGCCGGCGGGTCATCGAAGGGAACGTGTAACTTCAGGCAATCTGTCGGTAAGACGGGACAATTCTTATCGGCATGGCCACAGACGGTAATGACCAGATCAAAGTCAATTCCACTCAGTTGCTCTAATTGTTGAGATTGTTGGCTAGCAATATCGACACCTTCTTCCTGCATAACCACAATTGCCTGGGGATTGAGTCCATGCGATTCGATGCCGGCGGAATAAATTGCAAAACGATCTTGGTGAAAATGTTTGGCCCATCCTTCAGCCATCTGGCTGCGACAAGAGTTGCCCGTACAGAGAAATAGAATCGATGGTAAGGTTGGATTCATAATGGGATTTCGGTAGGAGGAATAAGGAACCCATTGCCAAAAAACGTGAAAAAGGGGTTCCGTGTGACTGCAGAGTCTCCGTAATACTATGGCAATAAAGCCTCGGAGTTCGATCCCCAAGGCTTTATTTGCAAAAAAATCATAGAACCGTCTTAGAAGGAAAACTCGGTTCGGACAAAGAAGCCGTCGAAACCAAGAATATTCGCGTCGTCAAACGTGATATCAGTTGGGTCCTGAAGTTCCGGATCATTGAGAAGTGCAAAAGTGTCCCGCATACCCAAGTCATGCCAGGCAGAGAATAAATAACCTCCCGAAATGGTCAAACGATCTGTGATATAGGCTGTTCCACCGGCGGCAATATCAAGCACAGGTACAATTTGTGTGGAATCAAATATTGTGGTGTTGATCGCGATGGGTGTCGCGCCAACGACAGTCGCTCTTGTATTGGTGATTCCTATGTTTCCCAGCAGAAGAGAAACATCGCCTTTAAGAAATAGATCAAAATGTTGCTTTTTCCCGAGATAGCGACGCCCTTCGAGGCTCCATCTAGGCCCACCCCCTTCGAAATCAAGTACTGTGGAAGAAGTGTTCCCCACCACTTGGGTAGTCGTATCCACCTGATTGTGATCTCGATTCCAATCTACCTCGGCATAGCGAATTCCAGCGGACCAGGTAATATCCCATCCAGGACACCATCCACCACAGCAGCACTCATCGCAACAGGTGTCATCACAGCATGTATCCTGGCAACCACAGGGAACATTGGGTGGGCATCCCAAGGGAATGGTCTTCGAAAAAGCCAGATCGTATGATTGTGCACGTACACCACTATTGACGACGACGGCTGTTCCGGAAGATAGAGAGTTTACTTTATCGGGAGCAAGCACTACGGTATCGAGTTGGGCGATTCCTGTGGCATTTGCACTACTATCAAAATTTGTGTATCCAAATTGAACGACTCCACCGCAATCACAAAGGCGGTAGCCTCCGTAAACTCGATAGCTGGGTTCGTAATCGTATTCCAATTCGGTAAAGACATTGGTCAAAATGGTGGTTCCGCTTGCCACAGCTTGTGTTTGGGTCAAGTATGCAACAGACTCACTAAAAGTGGAGCGTACATGCAGATATTCAGCGGCCACAAAAAACTGTCCCGGTCGACATAAAAGACCATTCGATCCAGAGCAGCACCCACAGCAACTATCGCATTCACAACAGTCGTTGCAACAAAAAGATTCGCAATTATAAGATTCGTCTCTGCATGATACGAATTCGTAATTGCCACCACCATCGGGCTCAAAGCTATTGTAGGAAGCTAGCGATGTCACTGCTTCTTCAGAGGCCTTGACGGCTGATTGATATTCAAGCTGACTTTGCGCACTTGCAAATTGTGTACTAAACAGACAAAGGCATACAGCTAGTGCAGCATAGGACTTAAAATCTCGTTTCATTGCGATTCCCCCCTCAAGGAATGATCGAGTAACGAGCGACTATTCAGGCCACATGCCTATGTAAAATTGATAGTTGTTTGAACGCTTGTTCTTCAGCCGACATATTTCATCCACGTCTATTCTGGCTCTAAATACACCCCTAGCTGGCCGAGTTTGAAATTACGTTTCCTAGCGTCCACTCAACACGCCCGTGCATTCAAACTTCATTTGCTTAGCCAGAATGATTACTAGCCTCATAATGAACAGGTGGATAAATGCAGATTAAGATTCAGCACTCACCGCAACTTCGATACTTCGTTCAAAGCAATCAATCGGTAACCGGACGATCGATACTTTCGTTTTTTTCGGAATTATCCGTAGAAGTGCTTTAAGCAAATAAGATTACGTATACGGTACAGATTGCCAGAAAGACGAAACAACCTAATGACTGTGATGCTAGCAAGATAGGAACACAAGTAGGCCGCGCATTCTACGCGTTCCGTCGTGGGAGACCGCAAGTTGTTTGCTGGCATGCCAGCTGGGTATGTCAGGATTCGGTAGGCGCCGAGCAAGACTATGACAATCCGAAAGATCCAGAAGTCTGTCGACATCTGCTACGGATGCGGGCTAGGCATAAGAATCAGATTCGTGGACTAGCATGCGGGTCGGTATCTTCTGGTTGATAATCCCAAAGCACCAGTCAAGAACAGTAGGCAAGACATGGGTTCCGGAATCATACCAGCAATTCCACTCGCCGACGGTGTAATAAAATTCGGCCTGGGATGGCTGGGATCTACAAACGATGAGAGTGCGAAACCGATCTGGTCGGGAAGTGCTTGGGGAGCCGACTGTTCTCCGTTGGCGAAGGTGGCGCTCAACATTGCATTGTCCGATGAATCGACCAGGTCAATCAGATCACTGTAAAAGGTCGGATTGGGTGTATCCGAATCAAACAGGATTCGCTGATAGGAGGGAAAATGTTGTGGGAATATACTGTTGTTGATGCCTAAGAGTGGTTCGCTTGTGGGGCGATTTGCAATCGGAATACTGTCGTCAAATTCGAATCGGAGTTCGAATAAGGCTGAATATCCTGGTGCTATTCCACCATTTCCAAAGTTTATCACCACGCGATCCGCAGCATCGTCTCCAGCCGCAACAGTCATTGGATTAGGTCCAAGGGTTGTCGCCATAGCAGTGACATAATCCAGTGGAATGATATGGTCATTACCAGCGACCGCCCCAGCTGCTATACAAGTAGCATCAGGAGGCAATAGTAAGTCATTCGTTTGCATAAAGTTTGCAAAATTAAAACGGACATCGCCGATGGTAAGTGCAAACTCGGTAAGATTTGTAGTGGAACTGGCATCGTTGTAGATACGTAGGGCGACGGAGTTAAAGTCCATGGTCAGGGATGTCTGAGAGTTCCACCCAGCACTCCTGAAGGCTTCAGAACTGCCACCGGACGCGAGTATGCCGGGATTCGCATTGAAATCCACATGGAACATCCCAAGCGAACTTTGGGCTTGGACGATTGAGGATGAAATAAGTAGCACCGTCACAATAAATGTGACATTCCAAAATTTGCATTTTTTTGTTTTCATGATGTTTCTCCTGATCACAACGACTGGCATTTGCATGCAAGGCGTGAGGTGATCTCCAAAGTCAGGAGCAAACTTCAAGAAGTCGGGCCAAACGGTAGTACCGAGGGACCTCATTCGAATGACGAGTTGGTGCAGGCGGCGATACTTGCCGACAAATCCTCTGTGCACATGCGCATTAGGAGCGCATCAAGCAGGCTATCTAGCTGGCCGAGAAGGGCTTGAATATTTGTTCTTTTCGATTGCGTCAGGCAACAAGAACAAACGATCTACCCTGAAGCCTATCCTGGAAAAGTTCGAAGTTCCCTAAGGACCAAATTACCTAAGGAAACAAAGCACCTGAGGAAACAAAGCACCTGAGAAACCCATCTGCCAAGGCGACCGATCAGGCCCAATGTCCAAAAGACTGATTATCAGTCAGGATACTGGGGATCAGCAAAGAAGATGGTGTTGTGAACTCAGGCTTTCCGCGGTGTCTAACCAAGACGGGCCTGTTCGGACAGCGATAGAGCCAACTTGACCCTTCGCCAGTCGAATGTTCATGAAGTTCAC
>CAWWCC010000175.1:0-6614 GCA_963935315.1 uncultured Planctomycetaceae bacterium
GCCTTAAGGCGTGCAAATCTACCTTATGTATTATTGGGTGGGATGAGCTTCTTCGATCGTAAGGAAGTCCGCGACTTGTTGGCGTACCTGAAGGTCATCGACAATCCTCACGACGAAGTCTCGCTGCTGCGCATCATTAATACGCCCGCTCGAGGAATCGGCAACAAGGCCGTCAAAGAGTTGGTTAGCGCCGCAACCGAACGAGCTGGTCACATTTGGGATCTGTTTCCCGAAATCGGACACCATCTGGCCTTAAGCAATACAGTAACACAAGCAGTTTCAACATTTCATGAAACGATTCAGTCACTCAAACAGGCCGCTCAGAATTGTGCATTGGCTGAGTTGGTCAAATTGGTCATTCAAGCCACCGGCTATCAAAAAGAATTGGATCGCCTCTACCCAGATCCCAATGACCGAGACGCACGCACAGCAACACTAGAAGAAATCATAAATGCTGCAGCCAACTATGAAGAGCATGCCTCCAAACCGACCTTGCGAGGCTTTTTAGATGACATTGCACTTGGCAATACCGAAAGTGACGACAAAGAGGATCAACTTAAGGGGAACGCGATAGCGCTAATGACCTTGCACTCCGCCAAAGGTCTGGAATTTCCTTATGTGTACATGGTGGGCATGGAAGAGGGTATACTGCCACACAAACGTTCACTCGCTGAGGAGTCCAGCGCGATCGACGAAGAACGACGCTTGTGTTATGTGGGAGTTACCCGCGCGCAAGAGGAACTGACGCTCTCCTTATCACTTTCACGCCGCAAATGGGGCAAAGCACGCGACACGGTACCGAGTCGTTTTTTGTACGAAATGACCGGACAAGCTGAAAACGTCACACAACGAAAACCTGGCCGCAAGCGTGTCCGCTCTCTTTAGGCTATCTATTTCGCACAACTTTTCGTCACCTCTCAGCTCCAAAACTGCCGATCGAGCATTCGGTAATTGATCGCTTCACTAATATGTTCAATCTTGATCGGTTCGGTTTCTCCCTCATTGGCCTGGCTATCAACGTCGGCGATCGTACGGGCTACACGCAGGACTTTATCGTGGGCCCGCGCCGAAAGACCCAATCGATCAACGCTCTGTTCCATCAACATTTTGCAGTTTTTTGAAAGCGGACAATATTGACGTAGTTCACGAGAACTCATTTGTGCATTGCTGCGCGTCCGCGAATCAGCAAAACGAGACAATTGTCGACTGCGGGCTGATTCGACAATCTCCCGCATAGAGCCGCTATCTGTCCCCTCGGCGGCAGTGGTGAGTTCGCCAAAAGGGACTGCCGGCACTTCAATATGCAAATCGATTCGATCCAATAAAGGACCACTGATTTTAGCCATGTACCTTTCAACTTGCGTGACTGTGCAATGGCAATCACGACGGGAATCGTTGCGAAAACCACAAGGACAGGGGTTTAAAGATGCAATCAACATAAAATCGGCAGGAAAATCTGTTGATTGCAAAGCGCGACTGATTGAAACCATGCCATCTTCCAAGGGCTGACGCAAAACTTCGAGAGTTTGCCGGCTGAACTCTGGCAATTCGTCAAGAAACAACACACCGTTGTGAGCCAAACTGATCTCGCCCGGTGTTGGGATCGAACCACCACCCACCAGACCCGCATTACTTATTGTATGATGAGGCGACCGAAATGGACGTCGTGCCAATAAGGGTTTTCCTGCTGGCAGTTTGCCCAGGGCACTGTAAATGCGAGTGGTTTCAATAGACTCTTCGGCTGCCAATCCCTGCAGTACCGTAGGAACCCGCTTGGCGAGCATTGTCTTGCCAGAACCTGGTGGCCCTACCATGAGCAGATTGTGATTGCCCGCTGCTGCCAGGGTGATTGCTCGTTTCGCCATCTCTTGCCCGCGGACATCCGCAAAATCGACATCGTAGCCACCCAACTCCGTAAATAATTCACCCAGTCTTGATGGCGTCGGTTCGATTGGCAGCTGACCGCTAAAAAAAGCAACCGCCTGCATCAGACTTTCGACGGCAATGACTTCAATACCTTCGACGACGGCGGCCTCATGCGCATTGGCTGCCGGCACAACAATTCCTCGTACTCCATTTTGGGCAGCTGCGATTGCCGTTGAAAGAGCTCCTTTCATGGGGCGCGTGCTGCCATCAAGGGCCAACTCGCCAACGGCTGCATAGCTATTCAAAATATTTGAATCCAGTTGTCCGCTCGACGCCAATAAGCCCAAGGCTATAGGCAGATCAAACGAGGCCGCTTGCTTGGGGAGTTCCGCCGGAGCAAGATTAATCACAACACGATTTTGAGGTCGAACATAGCCACTATTCACAAGCGCTCGTTCAATACGGTGAACACTCTCTCTGACGGCCGCCTCAGGCAATCCTACGAGAATCACTTTAGGCATCGACGCTGGCGACACATCAACTTCTACCTCAACAGGCAGTGCATTGATCCCCAATAGCGAGAGCGTATGCAATTTGGCAAGCATGAATAGACCCCAGCAGCAAATGGTTTACATTTGTACACTATTCTGCAGATTCTACCCGCCCTGGCAAGACCCGGAAACATTTCTGGAAAATTATCTCTTCCAGAATCTTCGATTAAGTTACTGAAACTGGTGACAGCCTGTTTCATTGCCAACTGCCTATGCAGTAGTGCTTTTGAATACCCACAGCTTCCTATTCCAACACCTGATCGAGAACACCCAATGGTTGATCAACAAACGGCTAATACAACTGCTTGCCCATTTTGTGGTGGACGGATCATGGCCGTTGCGTGCAAGTGTCGGCATTGTAGAGCGTATTTAGATGAGGAATTGAAAGCCGATCCAATGGATTCGCGACACTCGCATATTCATTAATCATATTATCTGACCAGCTCATTCAATTCACACTGATTCAATAACCCGATTATTGGCTAAAGTTTCTTAAATAAAAATCGAATCCCGACAGGCAAACAGTAGAAAACTTGCGCGCATCCTGGCAGCGCAACTCATGGATGAACGCGAGCAAACAATCTGTTTAAAATCCAATCAATCCTGGGGTACCTGGACGTCCTGCCCAATCAGTGACAAATTGATTAAAACTGGATCGCTCCTGGCAATCTACAGCCCTTCCTGCAGTCAGGAGCCCTGTTGGACAGGGATGACAAACAGTCGGATGTCGAAGCGGAACGACTTTTTAATCTCCAATTAGGAAATGCTGTTCGCACTTTTGAAGCTGGGCAAAGCAAAGATTTAGAAATCTTAATCGCTCTTTCAGACGAAATCCACCTGGCCCCACTTTGGCTCCAAGTGGCTGATGTTAAACGCAACTATCTTGGCTTTGAGTTTGAGGGGATTTGCTGAATCAATCCAAGTTGATCCCACAGCTACGCCCTGGACTCCACCTGGGTGCCTCAGCAGACACGATCCTGGCCTGGCGGGTTGACGGCAGGAAAATCATCCCCCGACCCCAAGAATATGGACTTTGAACCGAATTGCCGGTGGGCTTCATCACCCCAAATTGGATACGAATCACCGATCCATGGCAGCCTTCTCCAGGCACACAAGTCCACCCACCTTTTTTTCAATATTAGTTTTCCTCTCTGTATGCTCCGGGGCGCTAAGATGCTTGTCCGTCCCAAGGCCGTAAACTATAATCAGCACTTCATTTACGGCACATTGACACTCAAAAACACACTTTGATAGATTTCTTTTATGAATATTTGACCGAACGGGTGAACCTCTCAGCTAGCTGCTACGTAGGGGCTATCGCGGGGTTCTCGCTGGACGGCAAATATCTATGGGTAATTACCTTCGGGTAAGTACTTACTGGCGAAAACTGCACCCTATGATACTCCACACTATTACTACTGAGACTTCAAGTTTACTACTGAGACTTCAAGTTCTGGCCTTTATTGATTTTTTCCATTGCCCCCATATTACCCCCCAACAACTAAATCCATGAGCGAAGAAATCGTTGTACAAACCAGGGCTATTTCTAAGGTTTACCGTGACTTTTGGGGACGTCAAAAAGTAAGGGCACTCAAAGCACTTGATCTCGAAGTTCGACGCGGAGAAGTCTTTGGCCTGCTTGGCCCGAACGGTTCCGGAAAAACGACTACGATTAAATTGATCTTGGGACTTCTCTTTCCCACTTCCGGTGAAGCGATCGTTTTAGGCAAGCGCGCTACAGATGTCGGCAAAAACGAACGAATTGGTTATTTGCCAGAAGAGTCGTATCTCTATCGTTTTTTAAACGCAGAAGAAACTTTGGACTTTTATGGCCGTCTGTTCAACATGTCTCCCGAAACACGCCAGCAGCGAGTTGACTCTTTAATCAAGCAAGTAGGCCTCGACAACGCACGAAGACGTCAACTCCAAGAATACTCCAAAGGAATGACACGCCGAATCGGCTTGGCGCAGGCACTAATCAATGACCCTGATCTGATTTTACTTGACGAACCTACCAGTGGGCTCGATCCTATTGGCACGCGAGAAATGAAGGACATGATCCTGCGATTAAAAAGCGAGGGTAAAACTGTCGTCATGTGCAGTCATTTGCTTGCCGATGTTCAGGATGTGTGTGACCGAATAGCCATCCTGCATCAAGGCGAACTCAAAGAATTAGGTCGTGTGGATGAGCTGCTCACCGTTGAAGATGTAACTCAAATTCGTGCACGTGGCATTTCAGAGGACTGCCAGAAAGAAATTCGTGACGTCATCCAACGGCACAGCGGCGAACTTCTGGAAATGGACAACCCCACAAGTACACTCGAAGAATTATTCTTGTCCATTGTGCGTGACAGTGAAGAGCGTCCCGGTCGCCACGTCAAAGTGAATGCTTCTGAAGATCAATCGGACAACGGGGGATAAGTTACAGCATATCTATCCGGCATAACCTATCCTGTCAGGAATCTCCCAGAAACGGCATCTCCCAGAACATTATCTCAGAAACAGCATCTCAGAAACTATGGGTACCCCTTTACCGCTTCTGAGCGGCCAACTCCTAAATCCTCAATACTAAATCCTCCCCATGGTCCTCGAACAAGAAATTCTGCCCTATTTGCAATGGTTTTTGAGGGGCGATGCAAGCTCTTTAGGAGCCTTGCCTCATTTTCTTCTTGTTGTTCTAAGCATGGCGTTTCTGGCACTGCTGATCGGCTATTGCTTTTCAGCTGCCCGCCTCGGACTTCTACGCGGAGGGGATCATGTTTACCGTGTGGTTTCGTCTGGATTTCGCGAGATCTTAGAGATTTCGCCCCGACGCGTTTGGGCCCTGGCACGCCTGGCTATGAAAGAAGCCCGACAACGCCGCGTTATCGTTGCGCTGGTTGTCTTTGGAGTCGTCCTTTTATTTGCTGCCTGGTTCCTGAAAACGGACCATCAAGACCCCGCAAAGCTATACATCAGTTTTGTGTTGACAGCAGCTACGTACTTAATTTTAGGAATCTCACTCGTGCTGAGTACGTTCAGCCTACCCGGTGATTTCAAAACAAAAACTATTTATACCGTAGTCACCAAACCCGTTCGATCCGGTGAAATAATTCTGGGACGCATTATTGGTTTTGGCATCGTCGGGACGCTTCTCTTGGCTGCCATGGCATTTTGCAGTTATGTTTTTGTCCATCGATCGCTATCGCATACACACCGCATAGAAGGCAGCAAGCTCAAGAACGTCACGGGGATTTCTGATGAGGTGGTTGGATACGATGGCATCACTAGCCAGGATGCCTACCATCGCCACGATGTTGAGTTGAAAGCAGATAAGTCTGGAGTAGCAAAAAGCAACTTTGGACATTCTCACGGTGTGGAGTCCAGAGGCGAACAGCATGACGTCTTGCCAGCAGAAGGGTATTTACGAGCACGTGTGCCTCGCTGGGGTGAGCTTAGCTTCCACGACCGGCAGGGTTCTCTAAAAGCTCGAGGGATTAGTGTTGGCAACGAATGGAATTATCGCAGCTTTATCGAGGGCAATTCCCAGGCAGCTGCCTTTTGGAAATTTGATCGAATTACCCCACCGCCGTTTCTGGATGATCCTGAAGTACCCGAAAAAGAAAAGGGATTATCCATAGGTTTAATCGTTCGTGTTTTTCGCACGCATAAAGGCACTATCGGTGAGCAAATCTCGGGAACCATCCAGGTAAAAAATCCCGAAACCCAGCTAGTAAGCGACGCAACATCTTTTCTGGCCGTGGATGCCAAGGTGGATGAAAGGATGATCCCTCGTAAGCTCACCTCACCGGACGGAACAGAATATGATCTTTACGAAGACTTTGTTAGTTCTGAAGGTGAACTGGAGATATGGATTCAGTGTTTGGAACGTGGCCAATATTTTGGCTTTGCCAAGGCAGACTGCTATCTAAGTCTCCCAGACGGTTCTCCCGTTTTCAATTTCACCAAAGTCTGCCTCAGCATCTGGGTACAGATGATCATTGTGATTTCGATTGGTGTTGCAGCGAGCGCGCTGCTGAGTGGACCAGTGGCAACCTTGTTTACCGTCTCCTTCATACTGCTTGGGTTCTTTCGAACCTTCTTTGTTGGTGTTGCAACCGGCACCGAATACGGTGGAGGTCCGATAGAATCCTTAGTGCGACTGGTGACTCAAAAGAATGTCATGATCAAGCTGGATCCAGGTGTTGACACAACATT
>CAWWCC010000176.1:0-6583 GCA_963935315.1 uncultured Planctomycetaceae bacterium
CAGAGTGGCTACTTTGGGTATTTCGGCTTTTGCAGTCGAAGCGCTTACCGATCTGGTTTACATCGACTTGCCAGAAGTTGGCAAACAGGTGGAAGCCGAACAAGCTTTTTGCGAAGTCGAATCCGTTAAGGCCGTCAGCGATATTTACTCACCGATCGATGGTGAAGTAATCGCAGTCAATGATGACCTTCCCAATTCACTCGAAACTTTAGGCCAGGATCCATACGGCAGTGGCTGGATCGCAAAAATTAAAATCAATAACGACAGCGGATTGAACAAGTTACTGGATTACAGCACTTACGAAAAACAGTGCGACGAAGAAGTACACTAAGAGCCTATCCAACGCCTGGGAGGACAATCTCTCAGGTAGACGACAGCAGGAGAGTTGTCCAAACACCAACCTCCAAAAACGTTGCTACAAAATCCTATTCCCCTTTCCCACATCTTTCACGTGCCCTATCTCTACAACACCTCTGAAGACCAGCGTGTCATGCTCGATGCCATTGGCGTGGAGACCATTGACGATTTGTTCCTAGGCATTCCTGATGAACTAAAGCTCGAACGTCCTCTCGCATTGCCTGCTGGGCTCTCTGAGATGGAGATGGATCAGCACTTACGGGCATTGACTGCTAAAAATTTGCATGCTGGAAGTTCCGTCTGCTTCCTGGGTGGTGGATGTTACGACCATTTCGTTCCCGCCGTGGTCGACACAATCGGTTCACGAAGTGAGTTTTATACCTCCTACACGCCCTATCAGGCTGAGGCAAGTCAAGGAAATCTCCAGGTCGTTTTCGAGTATCAGTCACTTATCTCCCGTCTGACCGGCATGGATGTCTCCAACGCAAGTCTCTACGATGGTGCCAGTGCCACGGCAGAAGCCGTATTGATGGCTCTCAGTGCCACTCGCAGGCATGGCAAGATCATTCTGCCCGAAAGTCTACATCCAGAATATCGTGCGACCGTTCGTACCTATCTAGAAAACATCGACCTGGAAATCGTCACCCTAAAAACTCCCGCAGGTGTGATTGATGTCCAACAATTGGCTGAGGAACTGGACGATACCGTAGCAGCAGTCGTATTACAGCAACCAAACTTTTTCGGTTGTATTGAGGACGCTCTCAATATTGCTCAAGTCGCACAGGATGTGGGTGCACTACTTATTACCGCATTCGATCCAATCAGCTTAGGCATTCTCACACGACCAGGGGACTACGGGAGCAACATTGCCGTAGCTGAAGGCCATACCTTGGGAACACCTATGTCTTACGGTGGTCCGTTTCTTGGAATTATGGCTTGCGAAAAACAACTTGTTCGGCGCATGCCTGGTCGTATTGCTGGGGCGACAGTCGATCGTCGTGGCAACCCCTGCTATGTGCTCACGATGCAGACCCGTGAGCAACACATTCGACGCGAAAAAGCCACTAGCAATGTCTGCACGAATCAGGGGTTATTTGCTCTACGAGCCACGGTCTACTTAGCGCAACTTGGCCCTCAGGGTCTGCGCGAAACGGCAAATCTTTGTTTGCAAAAATCGCATTACGCAGCACAACAACTTTGCCAGCATGAAAGATTCTCCCTGGCATTTTCTCAACCCACATTTAAAGAATTTGTCGTCCGAGATGCGGAGAATAAGGTCGACCATCTGTTGGCAACCGCCGAAAAATCGGGGTTCCTGGCTGGCGTACCACTCAGTCGATGGTATCCAGATTTGGCAGACTGTTTTCTCGTGGCAGTAACCGAAAAACGGACACGAGAAGAAATCGACCAACTTGTCAAAGTCCTTACCAACTTAGAGAGCAACAAGGTTCCCAATGTTGTCTCGCAAGCAGGATGCCATTGAGACATGCGAAACACACGTGACATCAAGACAATATTCGAACTTTCTCGAACTGGACGCCGGGCAGCTCGATTGCCTGCATGCGACGTACCTGAAAATGAACTGGCCGATTTGCTACCTGCCGACACCCTGGCAGCAGCCCCCCCTGCTCTACCAGAGCTTTCTGAACCACAGATCATTCGACATTTCGTAAATCTATCGACACAGAACATGTCGGTAGACACGCACTTTTATCCTCTGGGATCGTGCACCATGAAGTACAATCCCAAACGAAATGAGCGCGCCGCCGCGATGCCCGGGTTTGCTGACCTGCATCCCTATCAATCCGAAGCAACTCTGCAAGGCATGCTCGAATTGCTCTTCGAAATGCAAGAAACTCTTCAAGAAATCTCTGGCCTTCCTGCCTGCTCATTGCAGCCTGCAGCTGGCGCCCATGGAGAGCTCGCCGCTTTATTGGTTGCTGCGGCTTATTTCCGCGACATTGATGAGCCGAGAACCAAAGTTTTGGTTCCCGACAATGCGCACGGCACCAATCCAGCCAGCGCGACAATGGCTGGTTTTGAGTCGATCACTATCCGAACTACGGACGCCGGTTTCGTCGACATGGACGATCTCGCGTCCAAACTTGACGATCAGGTCGCCGTCCTCATGATTACCAATCCCAGCACACTGGGTTTATTCGAGCCCCATATGCGTGAAATTGCCGATCAGGTTCACGCGTTTGGTGGTCTCATCTATTTGGATGGAGCAAATATGAATGCCATCCTGGGAATTACTCAGCCCGGCCAATTCGGCGCGGACATGCAGCACTACAATCCCCATAAAACTTTCAGCGGTCCCCATGGCGGTGGAGGTCCAGGTGCCGGTCCCATCTGTGTGATCGAGAAACTGGCTCCCTATTTGCCAGCACCCATTGTGATCAAGGAGTGGCGAGAAACGAGTCATGAGGCAAATGAGGAGGGAGAAAATACGGGCAACTTGAGTCCCGAAAATCGTGAAGCCCGACAACCCTATTACCGTCTTGACTTCGATCGACCCAAGTCCATCGGACAAGTACGAGCCTTTTTTGGCAATGTGGGAGTCTTGCTACGTGCCTATGTGTATATTCACACGCACGGACCGGATGGCCTCAAGCGCCTGTCTGAAAATGCTGTTCTCAACGCCAATTACTTATTGAGTCGTGTTAAACATATTTTACCAGTACCGCAAGGCAACCGTTGCATGCACGAGTTTGTCGCGTCGGCTAGCGAACTAAAGCGCGAGAAAGACATCTCAGCCATGGATATTGCCAAACGTTTGCTCGATTATGGTTTTCACGCTCCGACAGTCTATTTTCCGCTGACCGTTCCAGAAGCAATGATGATTGAACCAACCGAATCCGAAAGTAAAGAGACGTTGGATGCTTTTGCCGAAACTCTCTTCCGCATCACCGAAGAAGATGCCCAGTTATTACACGAAGCCCCGCATTCAACATCGGTAAGCCGCCCCGACGAAGTACGTGCCGCTCGTCAGCCAGTACTAGTGTATGGTGAATAAAATCGATTGCCGATTACAAATCGATCCACCTGCAGACGGCGCATGGAACATGGCAGTCGACGAAGCCTTGCTGGCTGAGGCTCATGTATCGAAACATCCGACATTGAGATTCTACCAATGGGAACGTCCCACTTTGTCACTGGGATATTTTCAAAAATACGCAGAACGATCGCACCATACTGGTAGCCTCAAAGAGGATGTTGTACGTCGACTCAGTGGAGGGGGAGCAATTCTTCACGATCAGGAACTGACCTATAGCTTAATTCTTCCGGCATCCCATCCATTGGCAGGTAACACGCAGGCGCTTTATAGCGCCGTGCACCATGTTCTGGTGCAGATCCTCCAATCAGCAATTGCAGACGCACCCAATTGCAATTTCGAATCTTGTACCGATCTTTCGGACTCTGATCCGTTTCTTTGTTTTCAACGACGATTTGAAGGTGATATTCTTTTAAAGACACCTGACCAAAAAAAACACAAGATTGTGGGTAGCGCACAGCGACGAAGACAAGGTGGCGTCCTGCAGCATGGAAGTATTTTGTTGGCAATGTCCACAGTTGCCCCCGAACTTCCGGGAATTCAGGAACTTACTGGAATTCGAATCCAACCCGAAACCCTCTCCCTTGCCCTGCCGACAAGCCTCGCTAAATCGCTCAAGCTTAACCTGATTCCTGACAAATTATCACATAAATTGAAGAACTCCGCTTTGCAAATAAGGCTTAAAAAATATCTTTGCGACCGCTGGACCAATCGTCGCTAACGGCGACTTATCCGGTTTGCCGATAAGCAGAAATGAACCCATGCCATTTGAAAATCGCAAAATGTGGGTTTCCGCCAAAATCAAGCTGGAATCCAGGCACTACCTCAATTGAAGGGTTAATCCGCCTTGGACCATAAATAGAATTTTCTGTTCCTTTTGCTGGGATTCATCTCCTTTACGTGATATCCTTGAAGGGACAATGGGGAAGATTACCCAAAGTAGCTTGAAGGGCGCTTTGCAGCCGTCCCTAGCTCAGAACTCGCTAAGCCATTACCTGCTCCGTGGGGGGGCGTAAGTGGCTTTTGGTACTTGTTTCGATACAGCAAGTGACGCCATGGATGTTATTCTAAAAGTGCTAGAAGGTGCCAAAGTTGGCGCAAAAGTTGCGGTCAAGAAAAACGAATTCTCGATTGGTCGTAGCCCGAAGTGCGAACTATGCGCTGGCAGTAGTTCAATAAGCCGCCAACATTGTATGCTTATCCGTCACGAAGCCTCGATTTCAATCAAAGACTTGGGCAGTCGAAACGGCACGCTTATAAACGATAAAAAAATTGACAAGGACCAAGAAGTCGAACTGAACACCGGTGATGAAAGCTCTATTGGCTCTTTGCGATTCCTGGTGACGATCACACACGGCATCAAAAATCGAAAACGTTCTCAAATTAAGAGTGTTGCCGAAGCCGTCGACCGTGCCGTAGAATCGAGTTCCGAAGTTATTGTCGAAGACGATATTTCGAATTGGCTTATTGACGAACCTGGCACGACGAGACAGGCGGTTACCAAAACCCAAACTATTCGCATGGACGACACCAATGCCGTAGACTTAAGCAAGGCCAGTGAAGAAGAAGATGCGGAAAACCCAGACGAATTTGTTGATCCCGACGTAGTTGATAGTACCGAAACGAAGGGCGAAAAAAAGAAAAAGGAGCCTGGCAAACTCCCACCGATGCCCGAAAAAACTTCTTCGAAAGACAGTCGTGATGCCGCGATGCAGGCATTGCGAAATTGGAATCGCCGCCGCTAGGTCTGATTCCCTGCAATTAGGTTTCCGAAATAGATTTTAGAGGGAAGTGGCTATGCAAGCGAAGCTTGCTCGGGCATGCAAAATTCAACCCGCCAAGGATCGGCAGATACATCCCACCTTAGGATACGCCCCGGCAGAGTCGTTGGAGACTCGAATTCAGTGCAAGCTTTATGGCTCCCTAAAATTGGCCTTCCTTTCATAACTCCTTTGGATTTCAATAAGACAACACCGTATTTATATATTGAGTTTCTAACTTACTGAGTTGACCTACAGATGGATGCAAACAGACCTACCAAAAAGAAAAAACAAGCCGGGTTACTAGGCTTGGCATTTGACGCACCAGAAGACGATCAGAAACGAATAACCCGCGGACCTAATTTCGTACTTGCGGGTGGTACCAAGGAAACACATGGTGTGATGCAAGAAACGGCAATCAAGATCAATGAACACCTTGATCGCAAAGGCAAGAATCTGTCCGAAGTCTCTACGGACGAACTCCGAGACATCGTCAATACCATCCAAAAATAAAATAAGATGCATCCCACTAAAATAACTGAAAACCAGTTATTCTCTGTGAAATGCATCTCATTTCTTTATGTTGCAAAAGCTTTATACGCTGACAACATCCTCTTCACATTCAAGACATTCTGACTCGAAATCCATATTACTGGATTCATTTTCGGTCTCTGTCTCTTCGATCGCGTCAGGTCGAACAGCTGCTATTTCTGCAGGTGTAAGCTGCACATAGCCCAAACCTCGAATCACTTCTAATACTTCACTGCACGTGGGAAACATCCGACCACTCGTTCGCTTGTAGTGGTCCATTGCATTCATGAATTCGACTTCTTGAATCGAATAGTCACGTTCGCAAGTTGTGGGGTCAATTTGGCGACGACGCTGAACTTTATCGCGTCGATCCATTTTGACTGGCGATGCTTCTTCTTCACGGCGATCTGCCTGGGTACGACGATCCAGGGTTACTTCACAATCGCCGGCCTTGACGGGTTGGTTCTTTTTGTTGGCAACTTGCTTTTTGGGAGATGTCTTCTTTGCGGTAGTACTTTTCTGCTTACTGGCGGTAGTTTTAGGAGATTTGGTTTTTTTAGCTGGCATTGGGGGTAGGCTCCTGCTGGTCGTTAGGTGAAGAATCATTACCTCTGACGCTAGCAATCATCGGATTAGCGATTGCGTAAAATAGAACACTCAGTAAAAAAGACCGGTTTGCGTAAATTTACCGGTTAGTAGGGATATCACGGTTTGACCAAACTTTGTGGTCAGAGGTCCGATAGCATTCAAAAAATGCGGTCCTGCACGCCAATTCATCCCGAACCCCACATCAAACATCAACCACCGGGTAGTGCTAGCAGCCTTCCCATCTGGGTCTGTCTCTTATACACATCTCCGAGCCCACGAGACGGACTCCTAT
>CAWWCC010000177.1:0-6522 GCA_963935315.1 uncultured Planctomycetaceae bacterium
ACAAGGAGTATCGTCGGCAGCGTCAGATGTGTATAAGAGACAGCACCCATCTGGCATCTAGAAATCTACTTCAGAACCTAGTTCGCGCAGTGACTCCAGGGTGAACAAGCCCGTATCGTGACCGTCGCTAAAATGGATTGCGTACGCATATCGGCCAGTCGGTTCCATCTTAGAAATGCGCAACGGTGCTGCTTCTTCGGTGGTTATCACTGGCAAAGACGTAGAGGGTGGCGATGGCGCCTTTCTTTTCTCATTGCACGATGCACAAGGGCAGTTCTCGCGCAGTTCCTTCACCAGATACTGGCGCACGTGTCCATCACTCCACACGATCTGTAGTCGCTCAGGCGAAACAAGCTCTATTTTACTCGGCTGCAAGGACATCGTAACTCGACTGTAATAAAAGAACTACTTCCAAACCCCTTTCCCACGGTGTTTGGGTGGCGGTTCTAGTGCTTCATTCATTCTTCCGTAAATCCACAAATCTCTTGCCTTTGCTTTCAGAACGGGGCAAGGACATGGCAGGAGCCAAACGGACATCGACTTTGAGACCCAACCGAAGTCGCATTTCTTCGGCAATACGCAGTGGATCCTGTAAATGATCTTCGACTTCTACAACCAATTCATCCATTTCGCCCAAACGGCGTGCCGTAATACGAAACTCAACAACTTCAGGAAAGCTGTGGAGTATCTGCTCAAGCGAACTGGGAAAAATATTCACACCCCGGACAATCATCATATCGTCGGCGCGACCGAGCACTCCTCCTTCCAAGAACACAAAGCGATTCGTTCCAGAAGTTGGCCAGATCGGACGAACCAGATCACCCGTTCGGTAACGCAACACAGGCATTCCTTGACGACTTAGAGAAGTAAGCACCAAATGCGCCAACTCCCCTTCCTCAGCAGGCTGACCTGTTTCTACGGACAAAAATTCGGCGATAAACTCGCTTTCAAGCACGTGCAACCCACGCCCGTTGCAATCGCCGTAGCCCCAAGGGCCTACCTCGCTCGCCCCGCCGTGGTCCGTAAGACGAGCCTGCCAAGCCGACTCAATCCGAGCGCGTGTCGCAGGAACCGAGCCACCGGGCTCGCCCGCAACCACAATTTTGCGCACCTGGGTATGGGCAAGATTGATACTATGTTCTTTGGCAACTTCAACAAGATGCATGGCATAGGTGGGGGTGCAAAACAGGGCAGTTGCGTGGGCACGATGAATGAGGTCCAAGCGCGCCAAGGTGTTCATTCCACCACCTGGAATCGAGAGCGCACCACGTTTGATGAGTGCTTCGTGGGCGCTCCAAAAACCGATAAAGGGTCCAAAAGAAAAAGCCAATAAAGCGCTATCCTCTGCGGTGATATCTGCCGCATCGAGTACGTATTGCCAGCAATCTGTCCACCACTGCCAGTCGGCGGCCGTATCGTACACAGCCAAGGGTCGGCCGTGGGTCCCCGAAGTTTGGTGGTAGCGCAGATAGCGCTGCACGGGCCAGGTCAAATTCGCTGGCAAGTTGTGACTGGCACCTTCAGGTATCAAATCCTCTTTGCTGGTAAAAGGAAAATCGTTCAACTGATCAATGCTCGTTAATTGGTGCGGGCATTTGGCCAGCTTGTCGGCATAAAATGAATTGTGGGGGAGAATCGCTGCCAACAACGCATTCAATCGACCAAGCTGGTAATCCTCCAGTGCCGATCTCGACAGCATTTCCTGTCGACGGCGAAACTCAGCCGAAGATTGCGACATCTTGATTTACTTTCTAGAACCCGTTTCAAAACCTGGTTAAGAGGTCGAATTCTTTGGGAAACTTGACACAACAAGGGGTTTTAAAATGGGGTCTAAACGGTTCAGACGGCAAACAGGACAGAGGCGACTGCATATGCAAGTACGTGTTCGGTGGTGCATGGCAGGGGTCGCAGTGGTTGCTTCGTTCTGAATGATTCTCGCCTGGGAATACCATGTCGCTTTCAGCAGCTGATTCACCACATTCTATCTGCATCTACGCGACTATCTTTCAATTCCATAAATTTCGATCTTGCGATAAAGGGTTGCACGACCAATACCTAGTAGTTTTGCTGCTTCAGGTACACTATCGCTGGAGCGTTTGAGTGCTTCGATGATCAACTTTCGCTCCCAATGTTCAATCTGCAATGAGTCCAGCGGTTCGCTCCCGCTATCGCGCAGTCCCAGGTCGTGTGATCGTATTTCGTTGTCGTCCGCCAGAACCACCGCACTATCGATCACATTTCGAAGCTGCCTGACATTTCCCGGCCAGTGGTAAGTCAACAGCTGTCTATGCGCAGCTTCGCTTAACTGAAGATGCGGGCGACCTCGCTCTACCCGGTAATGGTCCAGAAAATAGTCGACCAGAAGCTCCACATCGTCACCGCGCTCACGTAGAGGCGGCAGATGCAACTCAAAAACACTTAACCGATAATAAAGATCTTCTCGGAATTTTTTGTCGCGCACGTAATGCTGTAAATCCTGGTTGGTGGCAGCAATTACTCGTACATCGACTTCAACTTCCTCGGATGAACCCACAGGTAAAAATGGGTGACCTTCGAGAACGCGAAGCAATTTGGCTTGGCCTTCCAATGGAAGTTCGCCAATTTCGTCCAGGAAGAGAGTTCCTAAATCGGCTTGCTGGAAGAAGCCCGTATGGTCTCGATCGGCTCCCGTAAAGGCGCCCGCCTTATGACCAAAGAGCTGACTTTCCATCAAATCGTCAGGAATTGCAGCGCAATTCACGGCAATCATCGGCCGATCGGCTCGCGAACTTCCTCGATGGATTGCACGTGCGACCAACTCTTTTCCTGTTCCACTTTCTCCTCGCACCAGCACACATCCGGGAGCCGTGCTAACGCGTTCGATCTTGCCTTTTAGCTCGAGCATAGGCTTGCTCTCGGCGATGAGCTCATCGTAGCCAGGCGAGACACTGACCAACCGTCTAAAATCACTCTGGAGGCTAACTTGAGAACGAGCACGCACTAATGAAATGACTGCCAAATTGGCCACTGCGATAATAAAATCAAAATCCGATTGACGGAATCGACCATCATGAAGATAAACGTGAATCGCTCCCAGAGTGCGTCGATCGCGCTGTAAATCCTTGTGTACGAGAGGTGCACAAACGGCATCGGCAAAGGTAGTCGTTGCGTCCGATGCTTCCTCTGTCGATTGATTGGCAACCCAGACAGCTCTCCCCTGCCGCAATACGAGTTCTGTTAGCGATTGACTTAAACTGACACGATCCGCTTGATCTTGTGGGATCACTATTTTTGGGCGGAGCTGTTCTTCGTCATCTACCCACAAAAACCCTACGACTGCCGCCTGAGTTCGTTCCCTGAGCAATTCAAGCGCAATCTGCATGACTTCTTCAGGATCTTCACAGCCTAACAAATGAATACTCAACTGATAGAGAAGCACCAGTTCCTGAACTTGCTCCGAGGTAGGAAGCGCCGCCAAAACTTCTTGATTACTTTGCTGCAAGGCGATTGGCATATCTTGCACAATCGTCTGCTTCAAACTTAAATCATCGGCATCCGCAGTAGCAGGTTCTTCCGACAGATGAAGCTCAAATTCAACCGACCCTATTCCCACCACATGCCCCGTATCCAGAGAGGCTTCTTCTACTTTTTGGCCATTTACCGTCGTGCCATTTCGGCTCTTTGCGTCACGGATTACCCACCGCTCATCTTCGTAATGCACAATAGCATGAACGCGTGAACACATTGGATCGGGAACCGAGATATGGCAATCGCTACCTCGACCCAGCAGTGTCTCACGATCCGGATCGAGGGGAAAATTAGTCCCCGATTGATTGCCAGAAAGAATGGTCAGAAAAGCATACACTAGCGAGCACTGGTTGGGGGTGTTCGTCGGAAGCAACTAGAACCGGTTTCAAAATTTATATTTTTCATTTTTTTCCGGCGGTCGCTACAAACGTATTTTGAAACCGGTTCTAGAGCAACTTTCGAAAATACGTTCCGGCCGTAGCGAAATTCGCCTAGAATTTCGGTGGACACCGTTGGATGTAGCGCTACCGAAAGCCTTGGCGGCTTTCGCTACGTATAAAGGTAAGTTGCTCTAATGCTTTATCCTACCGCAGCTTGAGCCTTTTGAATACGGAGCACGACAACTTGTGGCTAAAAAGTTTGCCTGCCGGATCTCCATGAAACCTAGAACCGATAGGCGTTTTTTACCAGATATTTCTTCTCCTGACGTTCATCATGATAAATGAAATCGCTTGCGAATCTCGTCGCGATCATACTTTTGACTGGGCTGCTCATCTTGGTTCTCTTCCAGCCTTTCCAGCGTAACGGGAAGATCTTTGACACCTCCGACTGGAACAGGCACGTGGGCACACCAGGCAATCGCATTGAGGACAAGTTTGCGGAAATTAGGATCACCCCAATTCCAATGATAGTGCCCTCCCGTAAATCCAAAACCGCGGCCTCCGTCGGATCGTGTGGCAGCCCAGGCAACATGCTGTGGGCGTTTGTGTTGAAGCACCGACGCACGGACCATCGGATTGCCACTATGGGGACCATCGCGCCGACTGAGCGTTTCTTTACCCGGTAGATCGCTCAAGATGGGAACAATACCTGTCATATCATCCCGAAACCGCATGTGATAGTACCACTCATCATAGATCGAGAATGGTTCCACGCCTTTGGTGATTGGATGATCTGGCAAACTATTAAAATGGGCTGTCCAGTGAGGATTGACCGACCAATGCGTTTCAAAATAGCCACCGATCCATTTTAAAAAATGCTTGCCAGGCTCACCTTTGGGAACTTCAACGCCGTAGTGCAGGCAAACCAACCCCACTCCTTTTTCGGTCAATGCATCCATCTGACTGAGATGCGGAATTACTGGATGATTGCCACCTCCATCAGCGTATATGACCACACAGTCAGCATCCTGTAGTACGCTGGCATCCTGAGGCCAACTATCACGAACGACCACAACATCTACTTGAGATAACCCCTTTTCAAGAGCCTTGGCCAACAGAGCGCAGCCTGCGTAATGTTCATGGGCTCCATAACCGTGGCTCTCACCTCCGGCAATAAAAACCGCTTTCTTCTTCTCACTTTGTTGGTTCACAGCCACTTCATCTGCGAGTTTTTTTAAACGTATGTTTCGAAACTGAACTTTCATCGGTGGGCCTGCGTGCAGTTGAAGTGCCAGGAGTCCCTTTGCTCGGCGAACATCAGTATCACGATCGATGAATTCGCAGGTAATCGTGCCGTTAATTCGATGCACCATCCGGTAGTTGCGTGCCGTTATGTGATAAGTATTCCAATCCCCCTTCTTAATCTTTTGACCGATCGCATCGGAGTCACCCACACTGCCGATGACCTCCTTATGAAGTTTGCCCCCCTGTCTAGTCAGTACCGTTTTTTCTCCACGGTCCGCCAAAATTCCACGAAAAGCTTCACCATAACCGATACCTGAATAGCGATCCCCTGCTTCCAGGTCGGCTTGATAGCCACCAATCCTCCACCGATCGGCTGCCTTCTCCAAGGCGAAACTGCGGTACTGAATTCCCGAATTGCCGCTCACGATTTTGTATTCCAGTTTTAGTTCGAAATTCGCAATATTTCCTCCCTGCCAAATAAGGAACGTATTGCCTTCGGTAGGATTCTCCTTTGTTGTCTGCCCAGTGATCGCACCGTCAGACACGGTCCAAAACTTAGGATTGCCGTCCCAGCCTTGCAGAGATTTACCATCAAATAGTGAGATATATTCTCCTTGATGATGGTCTGCAGAAGCATTCTCGGCGAGAAATATTGCCAGTAGAAATATAAGCCAGCAGGGACGGTACATTGTTGGACTCCAAATTTTGTGCTATCAGGCCTGAATATGGTTTTGTATCATGCCATAGATTGGTACATACCAGCAAGTATGCAGAGCTCAATCAACCCATATGAGACATAGGGAGTAACATGTGAAGTACGGCATGAACCTATTGTTGTGGACCGGAGATCTCAACGAATCTCACCTGCCGCTATTCGAATCGATTAAAAAAATCGGCTACGACGGTGTTGAGCTGCCTATCTTCACTCCCGATCTTGATAAGTTTACTCAGCTGGGCAAGCATTTGGATGATGTTGGCCTGGAACGCACGGCCGTGTCCATTCGTGGCGAGCAAGACAATCCGATCAGCGCCGATGCAAGCGTTCGCAACCGAGGGATTGAAAGCACACAGCAAGTCTTGGATAGCTGCGCAGCCGCTGGCGTGACCCATTTGGTGGGACCCTACCACTCAGCTATCGGGATCTTCAGCGGTGCTGGTCCAACAAGAGATGAATGGAAGTGGGGAGTCGAGAGCATGCAACGTGTGGCAGAATACGCTCAACAAGTGGGTGTCATCTTGTGCGTTGAATGCCTAAATCGATTCGAAACTTATCTACTCAATTGCATTGACGATACGGCACGTTTTGTTCGCGAAGTTAACAACCCCGCCTGCCGCATGATGTACGATCTGTCTCTTATACACATCTCCGAGCCCACGAGACGGACTCCTA
>CAWWCC010000178.1:0-6461 GCA_963935315.1 uncultured Planctomycetaceae bacterium
ACAAACGCGCCCTGCCATCATCACTGGCAGTCAAAATTGTGGATCCATCGGGCGAAAACTCAACGCTATTGATAAAACCCTGATGCAATCCATCCAGCTTGCGAATTGCCTGACCCGTTTCTGTATTCCAGATTTTAGCCGATTGATCCCAGCTACCCGTCACAAGCAAGCGCCCATCTGGTGAAATATCCGCTGCCGCAACCGCACCATGGGGACCATAGCGCACCAGGGGTTTGCGTGTCGATACTTCCCACAACCGCGCATCGTTGCCACCTATCGTCAGCACATGGTCTGCTTGGGGTGCAAACCGTGCCGCCCAGACAACACCAGCTCGCCCCCCAAAATCAAGCCAGGCTGATTGTTCAGGATCTTCGGACTTGATCTCTTTGCCCGTATCCAGATCCCACATTTGCACGGTACCTTGTGCCGCACAAGCAGCCAATGCCCAGCGACCACTTGGCGAAATATCGACTGAAGTAAATACTTCACCGGATGCGGGTGCTATCTCGCGTAGGAGTTGCGCATCTTCCAAAGACCACAAACGAAGGCGACCGTCATCACAACAACTGATCAAGCGTGAATCATCCGCTGAGATCGCCATATCAGCCACCCAATCCGGATGTTTAAGGACCCGATCTTTCATTTCCAGCCCCGTTGCCACATCCCATTGACCACAAGTGTTGTCTCCACTCGCCGTAATCAGTGTTGCGGCATTGCTGGTAAATCGCAAAGCCGTAATCGAACGGCTATGTCCTCGTAACCAGTGAGAACCCACCCATTCTTCCGTCGAGGGATCGTACTGCCACAAGCGGCATTTTCCGCGATCGTCTGCTGTGGCCAGCCATTGGTTGTCAGGCGAAAGCAGGACACTTGTCACAGAAGATTCGTGTCCCTCCAGGATTGCAATTTGCGCACCCGTTTGCGCATCCCAGACTATGGCCTCATTTTCAGGACCACCAGTTGCCAACCAACGACCATGCTCCGAAACGGCAAGCGCTGCCGTTCGACCTGTGCCCTCGATTGCCAGTATTTGAGTTCCACTCGCTACGTCCCAGATTCGTGCTGACCCGTCTCCAGCGCCTGTTGCCAGTTTCGAACCATTGGCAAAGAAAGCCGACGATGATGCCAGGAAGTCGTGCCCTTCCGAAAAATACTGCAGCCGTTGTTGGGAAGAAGTACCCCAAAGTGCTGCAGTTCGATCACGACTGGCTGTTACAATTTTGGTTCCATCACGAGAAAAACGGGCTGCCAAGATGGCGTCTGTCTGGGCCATCCCATACTTGTACTTGCCGCCCAGAACCAGTGTCTCACCATAAGTGGCTGGTCGCCAGAGCTTAATGAGCTGATCACGGCTGGCTGTTAAGAGAGACTTTCCGTCTGGCGAGAATGCACAATCTCGCACATGGCTAGCATGACCGCGTAGCACTTCGAGCTGTTTATTGCCGGCCAAATCCCAAACACGCACAACATTATCCTGCCCAGCTGACGCAACGGTTTTGCCGTCGGGTGAAAAGATCACTGCCCGCACTGGTCCGTCGTGTACGGCCAATTCACGATAAGGTGCTGGGGGATCCTGGAGTGCGTCAATTCGACGTGCCAGATCAACCGGCTCTACGGCTTCTGGATTCCAAAGCAAAACACGTCGATCATAGCCAGCAGTTACCACTTGGGACCCGTCCGAAGAAAATTGAGCCGCATAAAGTGGACCACGATGTTTTGTAAATTCGGTGAAGATTTTATACGTACCCTCAGTATTTTGCTGCCAAACTATTGCCTTGCCATCCTGACTCACCGTCACGATCTGCTTGCCATCGGGAGAAAACTCGGCAGCCCATACCCACCAACTATGCCCTAGCAATGTCTGCAGTACTTTTCCCGTGGCAAGATCCCAAACCTTGGCACTATTGTCGTAGCCTGCTGTGAGTAATCGCTGGCCATCCTGTGAGAATCGCACACTGAGAACGGCATCCGTATGATCCGACAATGTTTGTACAAGTTCTCCACGGACTGCATCCATGATGCGTATGGAATGATCACTACTTCCTGTGGCAAGTAGACTTCCATCCGCATTAAACGCCACTGCATGCACGTACTGCCCATGCGAAAACGTATGGAGAGCATCGCCTGTTTGAAGATCCCAGATGCGCGCTTTGCCATCCCAATCGCCAGTAGCAAAGTGTCGGCTGTTGGGTGCAAACGCTACTGCCTCGACCGGGCCATCAACGTGCCAGGTCTGCTTACTCAACCTGCAAAGATGAAGTAGTCGGCCCCATTCCCAATGACAAAGATCTGGGTTGCATTGCATGAGCAGTTGCTCAGCACGATCGAATGCATTTTCTTCAATCTTCGCACCCGCCAATCCTATGCGGGCCACATAGGCTTCGTACTCTTCAGCTTGTTTGGCCCGAACGGCTATCTGTTCTTGCTCTTTGGCAACACCTTCTGCTTTTACTGCGCGGTCACGTTGAAAAACAGCTTTGTCTCGCTCAGAACTTACAGCGACATAGGCATAAGAGATGACTGCCACCACCGCAACGAGTAGTGCTGCCACCAGGCCTTTCATGACTTTCAAACGTCGAATTCGTGAGACTCTCTCTTTTTGACCCGCCTCAAGCTTGGCTAACACCCCCTGGTGACTTGTTTCTTGAGGATTGAGTAGCGAAATCCCCAGGTCAAAATCACCACGCTCCAATGCAGATTCTGCGTAAGCAACTCGTGATGCGGACAGGAATTCAACGGCCCGACGATTGCCATCCCAGAGCTTCAGTGCCTCTTGGAATCCATACATGGCCCGAGAAAATAAATCGTATTCATCACTTTCTAAAGCCTTATTCAGGTTGGTCGAAGCGCTATCTGTTAGCACCACACTTTCTGAATGGGATTGGTACAACCGTAAAGCTGCCTGAAAGTCTTGAACCGTCGCATAGCGATCAGCCGGTTGTGTGTCCATCGCTCGCATGGCGATGTCCATCAACTCACCCGAATTCTCCGAAGGTAATATTTTATTTCTGGCCGCTGCAAAGAGGCAGGCCATTATCGTTTTACCCGTATGAGGTGGCTTGCCGGTAAGCACCTCGTAGAGTATTGCTCCCAAAAGATAGATGTCGCTGGAAATGGTGATCTGTTCGATAGGACCAGTTGCCATTTCCGGCGCCATGTAGGCCGGAGTGCCTCCCATTACGTCCGATTGGCTGACTACGTTAGCACTGGGGAACTCAGGACTGATGCGGGCCAGGCCCCAATCCATGACCAAAACCTCTCCAAAATCCCCAAGCATCACATTCTCGGGCTTGAGATCTCGATGCAAGACGCCATTCGCATGAGCAAATGCAACTGCGTCTGCAACACGCAGTAGAATGTTTAAATTCTCGTCCAGTGTTTTTTTGCCAATGATATCATCCCATGGCGTCCCCTTGACCCGTTTCATCGAATAGAACAGGGCACCAGCGTCATTCGATCCCAAATCGTAGATGGGCACAATATTGGGATGGTCCAATTCACCCGTGACAACCGCTTCTGAAATGAATTTCTCACGCTGTTCTGCCGTTTGCCCGTCTGCGCGCTTAAGCATCTTCACAGCGACTGTACGAGCAACCGAAGATTGGCGGGCCGCGTACACTACGCCCATACCGCCTTCACCGATTTTATTCATCAGCTCATAATCGGGAGCATCGACAGGAGAGGTAACCGGCTGTCCAACATCGGGACCCGTTCTGAACTGACGTAACTTAACGACCAAAGAGGAACTCGTAATCTGAGCGCCGCTGACCGTTTCCTTCTGCTTGATCGTGACGTCTGTGTCACTAACGTCACCAGAAATATTGTCGAGCCACTGGGCCGTAACCATGCTATCGGTGACTTCTTCCAGATCTATCGAGCCACTGAAGTCGATCGTCTGCTCACCACTCATCGTCACGGTAGGAGGTTTTTGTCCAGCAGGATCGTCCTGATCTTCAGACTCGGACTTCGCCATATCCTCCGGATTAAATTCAAACGTTTCGATCGTATCGGGATTGATCTGGGTTGCCTTTTCGTCTTCGTCTTTTGCAGAAGGTTTTTCTTGAGGTGGCAACTTTTCTTCTGGGGGAAAAACTTCGAGGCCAACCGTTTCAAGTTCGCCAGGTGGGTTTGGCAAAAGTTGTACAGGACCCTTGCTCGTCCGAGTCTCATCGATGTTACGTTTTGGAATATTGCGCAGCTGGGCCCCACAATGGGAACAACAACCGTCAGGAAGTGTCGGTTGTTTTACTTCCGTTGAACATTCAGGGCAGATAAGCATAAAATAAATCTCAGTTCGACAAGTCAGACTTTGCCCTCAGATTCGCCTCACAATCAGCATGTGGGGACAAAGGATCCTCTCCTTTGATTGTAATTTGAAGTCCCACCAAAAAGCACCAGATTACGGGTTTTTTCGCTTGTAGGGACGATAACGGCGGAGCTGAAGCCATTTACGCCTATCTGCCGCGGCTACCGTACGATCCACCTGCCGCGCCCAACTGCGATAGGAAGAACTCATCACCAAAGCTGTCGCAATTAGGGGGGTCCCAGAGTAGGAGTGGCTGGGAAGACGGTCTATGGAGCTGTGGCCCTTTGGCAAGACGGGCAATGCAGTCGATTTTAAAGAATCACCCGTTACTGGGTCGTCTCCTGGAACTACCGGTTGCTCATTGACATTTTGCTGGGTGTCTTCGTCTGTTGGTGGTCGGTCACGCGTCCCTTCCGAGTCATCGCCCGGATCGATGGCTCTCCCATTGCGAACAAAAAACTCAATCACTAACCGACGTGTATTCGTCTCCGTACGCACCAGAAAGATTGCGTATCGATTGTCGGTCAACGTTCGGAATAAACCGGGAAGGTCGTTGAGTACTTCGGATTTAAGTCGAACACCTTCGCTAATTTCACCACTTGCGGCAAGTACACGTAGCTCCAGGTAGCTCTCATTGGTTGCCTTCGCTTCTCCTGTAGCAGCCCGTAAATCGACACGCTGCAATAAACCCTCTGTACTTGTTGAGACTTGAAAGAACAACATATTTTCAGCTCGCGATGGAAAAACCAATCGAGGGACCTGAGGTGTGGTGTCAATTCGGATGGGGGTTGTTCCTGTACCAGAGTTTGAGATTGTTACCATCTGGAAATCACTCCGACCCGGGTCAACAATCGGTTGCGTTGTCAAAGGTCCATCCACTTGTCCTCCGGCCGCCGCAAAATTGAAATCGTCATCGACAATCACTACAAATATTTCGATATCTGCAGCAGGACTCAGAGGATTCGGAGGCCCCAGATAAGTATGTGTCAATGTGATCGTAAAAGTACCTGCACCAAGAATTGGCGTTGCCGTTTCCAGCACATAGGGATTCGAACCCGGCAAGAAAGGATCTCCCAGATCACGAATGTCTCCCCAGTCGACCCAGATATTTAACTCATCTGTTCCAATATCCGAGAACGTAATGGTTACGGAGGTCTCCCCTCCACTATTGACGTCCTCTGCATCTGCCTGCGCAATCGGATTCAATACGGGATTTACATTGAGAACTTCCAGGACAAAAATCCTGGTGAACTGACCACCATCATCATCCGTAATCGTCACCTCGATCGAATAAAGATTATCCCGAATCGGATCGTCTGGATTCAACGTATCGTTGTCTGCATACGTGTGCGTCGCTGAAAATGATCCGGATCCACTGAAATCCTGGGTGAAGGTCAAAGCTCCACCCTCTCCGTCGACCAACCCATCCCCCCAGCGAATCTCGATACTATGAAAATCCTGAGCTCCAACATCACTAAAGGAACCGCTGAGGGTGACGGATTCGCTTTCGTTGATCGAAGCTGGCAGTACGGACAACGTGTCGATCACTGGATCAAGGTTAAGCACATTGACCGTGGTCGTACTTTGACCCAGGCCCATATCGTCGTCTTCAACGATTACACGAATGATGCTCGTGTCCGACAGAGTTCCGTTGGCGCCTGGAGCAGCCACACCGGCAATACCATCGTCAAGATACTGGTGCGTCACCTGAAAACCAACAGTACCCGAACTGGTATCGATCGAGGTAATGATCAGTTGGGTTGTATCGCCTGCTGTGAGGGGCATAAACACGTCACCTACCATCAAAACTGGCGAGAGAATACCCGTCATGGGATCGATCTCAAATAGAGCCAACACATCAAACACAGAGTCAAGCGGATTGTTCGGGTCATCCCATTCAATGGTAAGTCGGTGAGGATCTAGAATACTGTCGTCAGTAAAGGTTCCATTAAGTGTCGCAAACCCATTTTCAAAAACGTCGGCCACATCAGCGAGAACCACCACCGGATCTTCATTTCGCACATCCACGGTTATGCTGTCAGTGGCCACACCCGTATCATCATCGGTCACGGTCACATCAATGGCAAACGTGTCCAAAGGTGTGGCCGTGGGGTTGTCGTCAAGATACTGGTGAGTCAGCGAGAAGGTGCGGGTC
>CAWWCC010000179.1:0-6393 GCA_963935315.1 uncultured Planctomycetaceae bacterium
TTGCGAGTTTTGGTTTCCCAAACAGGCTTGCATACCGTGTAGGTTCGCTTCTTGGTTTCCCAAACAGGCTTGCAGACGGTGTAACAAACTTCTTTTTGGCGCTGTTCACGTACATAGCGCGTGACGTTGATAACCCGGTCTTCGCAGACCCGGTCGTAGACAGTTCGGCAACACTCGACACATTGACGTTCCCATTTCACGCAACGCACTGTTTTCATCACAGTATGGCATTGTCGTTGATGGCAGCAGGGTGTGCAGCCGTTGTACCTTGCGGCTCCGCAGTATCCGGCCCGTGCTACCGACGGCAGCACTGCTAAGGCTAGAATCGCGAGCGCCTGCATAGCAGCTTTTGCTCTCATTGCTCTTCTCCTTGCTTTCTCATCTGGTGAAATAGACAGCTTGGTCAAGATGAGTAGATTCACCACTTAGGAACACTTTTCGTCCTATGCAATCATCCCCGTTTAGCCATAAGTTGCAGTTTTTCTACATCACCCAGGCTCTTTGCTATGCCCAGCCGTTACTATCCGAGTGTTGCATTTTGCCGTACCCTTAAACTGGGTGACAATTGCTCTAAAGACAGTGAAAGTAGAGGTAAAAGCGAATAGTGGGTCATTTCGACAGAGATGGTTAATTCGCTCTGTAGAAAGATGGCTTGGGAGGGAGATTGATTCGCCGGGGCCGAATTTGCGTTCATTTCAGCGCGTTTTGGACGGCATCCTGCCCGGAAGAGCCTTAGAAACTAGTGTCTGAAAGGCACGTTTTTCGTTCGGAGCAATCACCGACCCCCAGCGATACCCGGTCGTGTCTAAGCAGCTTCAGCAGCGGATGTGAGAAAAAAGATGGGTTCTGCCTGCTCACAACTCTTTGAGAGACCTGGTGATAGAGCAATTCTCTTGTTTCGACGCGTATTGCTGCTTGACGGAGAAACCTGTTAAATTACGAGTAAGGCGTTGCAAATGCCAGAATCTGCTATCAAGTCCAGCTTCCTCGTCGGCGACGCACGGCATGAGTTCTTCCAAACCCAATTCCAACCATGTGCCGGCGGCGGTTGTCAATCGACTCACACTGTATCTGCGTGAGTTGCAGTATCTTTTGGGAGACGGGGAAGAGACCACCAGTAGCAGTCAATTGGGCCAAAGGTTGGGATTTACGGATGCCCAGGTACGCAAAGATCTGGCTCATTTTGGCCATTTCGGGCATCCTGGAATTGGCTACCGCTGCGAGGAACTCATACAAGAAATTCGCAAAATTCTCGGCACAGACCGCGAGTGGCGGGTTGCTTTGGTGGGCGTTGGTAACTTGGGTCGTGCACTATTGGGTTACCGGGGTTTTTCGCGACAAGGTTTTCGACTAATTGCCGCTTTTGACGCAGATCAGTCTAAATCCGGCACAAAGATCGAAGGCGTTGAAATCTACTCCATGGATCAATTGAGCGAAGTTTTGGCAGCCGAACGGATCGAATTAGGTCTCGTTGCTGTCCCTGCAACTCAAGCCCAGGAGGTGGCAGACCAGCTGGTTGCTGCCGGAGTGGGAGGGATTGTTAATTTTGCTCCTGTCACGGTTTCGGTCCCGGCTGGCATCAGCAAAGTGGGAGTTGATCTGGCTCGAGAGTTGGAACAAGTAACTTTTGCCGTCGCAAATCGCCTCCGTGGAGAAGAATAAAACTTTCAAACGGCCCATGCATAGCACTTTCGGTGTCTGCCTAATTGACGTAAATTGTGAGGCTTCAGGCGTTGGCCAGAAACGTAGTAAATATTGCTTCTTCTGAGCACAGAGCCGAGCCCGTTTACCCCGTGGTGTAATTGGTAACACTAGGGATTTTGATTCCCTCATTCCAGGTTCAAGTCCTGGCGGGGTAGTTTTGAGTAGCAAGCAGTGCGAGTCGCGTCAGAGCACAGATCGAGTTTAGAAACTTTAAACGCAAAAGAGGATTTCACCCCTCCCAACTCGTAGATCGCGTCTCAGTTTATGTCTTCCCCCATTGATTGCTCAAAAGTTCGTTTTGCCATCGCTGCCGTTCGCGAAGCTGCCCAGTTAGTACGACGTGTGCAGCAAGAAATGGTAGTGGATGCCTTGGCTAAGGATGACAAGTCTCCTGTTACGGTCGCCGATTTTGCCGCCCAGGCCATCATTGGTCGTCGCTTGAGCGAAACGTTTCCGGAGATGGGGTTCGTTGGCGAGGAAAGTGCTGATGCTTTGCGAGATGCTGCAGGCAGAGAAACTTTGGAGCAAATAACGCACTTTGTTCAAATGCTAGAGCCACAAGCCACACCCGAAGAGGTTTGTGATTGGATTGATTTGGGTGCCGGTGAGCCAACGGAGGAATTCTGGACCCTCGACCCGGTAGACGGAACCAAGGGGTTTTTGCGAGGTGATCAATACGCAGTCGCGCTGGGCTTCATTCGGGATGGGGTGGTGCGTGTAGGTGCCTTAGGCTGTCCCGAACTGGCAGACAGTGTCCGACCTGACAAGGGAGGGCAGGGTTCGCTGCTTGTGGCGCGTCGTGGTAACGGAACCTGGGCTGGTCCATTGGATGTTGCTTCCGAGAACCAGGAGATCGACTGGAAAAGACTTGCTGCTTCGGGCAGGGAAGCTGCGGCCGAGGCTCGGCTGCTTTGCTCTGTTGAAAAAGCGCATACGGATACCCAGGGGATCGGGTTATTGATCAAAACTCTGGGCATAACTGCAGACCCGGTACCGATGGACAGTCAGGCCAAGTATGCGGTTCTGGCGGCCGGTGGAGGAGATGTCAACCTGCGCTTGATTTCTCCTTCGCACCCTGATTACCGCGAAAAAATTTGGGATCAGGCTGCGGGTTCGATTGTTGTTGAAGAAGCTGGCGGTCAGGTTACGGACTTGGCTGGTAAGCCCTTGGATTTTTCACACGGCCGAACACTCGCCGCCAACAGGGGAGTGCTTGCTACCAACGGCAGGTTGCATGGTGCCTTGTTGGACGGACTCAAGGAAATCGACGCTTGAATCCAATAGACGATTAGCGTCTGAGTGCGTTTTCGCTTTCTGGAGCCGTTGCCGTTTGGGGTCCAGCAGAAGATTCAGGGGGAGATCCTGCAGTTGTTTCTGCCGACATTTCTTCCTGGAGCTTGGCAAGTCGTTCTATTTTGCGAGCGACCATTCCTTCGATACTGGACCGGATATTCGGTTTACTAGATCTTCTTTAAAGAGCAGTGCTTTGTTATCGACATAACCTTCGATGTCGGTAGTAATCGTCGGTAGTAATCGAATTCATGCGGGTTTCTACCCGTTCCATCTGCTCAGAAACAAAAAGCTTAAGGGCACCGATAATACCACCGATGCCTACTGCTCCAACCATTGTCATGAGCACTGTCATGCGACGATTGCGGCGGTCTTCACGGTGCAACAATTCTGCATTGCTGAGCTCGAGCTTTTCTCAACAAGATAGTCGATCAATTCTCGTCCTTCGAGAATGTGTCGAGTCGTGCGATCCGTTTCCATTTGCCAATTCCTTGGGTGGGCAATAATTCGAGGCGGCAGGGTATCAAGATGGGCAAATGGCCCCAAGGGCAGGCCCTGTTGTGGTGGTTTGAGAGTATTGAGTTGCCTGGGGTGGTGGAGTGATTAGGGGTGGCTGGCAATTGACGCTCCCAGGCACACCCGATAAACTGCAGGGCTCACTGGTTCGCCCGGCCCGGGCCATTGGGTTGTAAAATCAAGGCCGTATTGCCTAACGCTGGACGCCCTTTTGGGCGCTGAGAGCTGCGTTGCCGCATACCGATTCGAACGTTACTGAATCTACGTATTGGGCACTTAGTGATCATATGCCGGTGTGCCTATGAAGGAGAAAACCTTGTCGACAAATCTAGTCCAAGAGCTGGTTGAATCCGGTGTGCATTTTGGTCACCGTTCAAGTCGCTGGAACCCCAAGATGCGGCCCTACATTTACGCGCGCCGCAATAAAATCCACATCATCGATGTGCGCGAAACGATTCGCGGTCTGCTGCGGGCCAAAAAGTACTTGAACAATGTATCAAGCCATGGAAGTCTAGTTCTGTTTGTGGGAACCAAGCGTCAAGCTGGTGATGCGGTGCAAAAAGCGGCTGGCCGTTGTGGTATGCCTTACGTCAATGATCGTTGGTTAGGTGGCACATTGACAAACTTTCGCACGATTCGCAGTCGACTATCTCGCTTAGAGGACTTGGAATCAATTCGTGAGAGTGACGAAATCAACACCTACTCGAAGAAGATGCAATCTTCTCTGAATCGAGAGTATCGCAAAATGTTCCGCAACCTTGACGGCATGCGGACAATGAATCGCTTGCCAGAGTGTCTGGTCATCGTGGATCCCAAGAAAGAAAAAAATGCTGTAAAAGAAGCACGTAAGTTGGGCATAGCCACTGTGGCATTGATTGACTCTGATTGTGACCCAGACCAGATTGATTTACCAATTCCTGGCAACGACGACAGCATGCGTTCTATCAATTTAGTAATCAATATCCTGGCCGATGCGATTGCTGAGGGCAAAGCCACAGCAGCCACTCAACAACAACAGCAGTCCGAAGGAGCAGAACCTGCTTCCAAGTCCTAACCGGTCATTGCTAGAACCTCCGGTGTATGTTGTTCCCTGGAATGGCGTCCCCTGGAAGGGCCCTGGTTGTGTTTGTGGTAGCAGAGAAGCGGATCCAAGTTGAGTCCCTTGAAGGGGCTGATTTCGCAGTAGCTTTTTAATTTATGGTAAACGTGTTCATGGCATGACGGCTGCAAGTTTTGCAACGAAGTTAGCAACACATTTTATAGGAGTAACACGCAATGGCTGAGATCACAGCCGCAATGGTCAAGCAGTTACGTGACGAAACCCAGTTGCCCATGATGGAGTGCAAAAAAGCGCTCAACGAATCAGGTGGCGACATGGAAGCTGCCAAACAGACACTTCGTGAGGCAGGCAAGAAGTTCATGGGCAAACGCCAGGACCGTAGCACCGAAGAAGGTCGTATTGGTATCTATTCTAGTGTGGGCGATGGCATTGGTGCCATGATTGAGCTGCAATGCGAATCAGCGCCGGTTGCGAGTAATGAGGAGTTTATTCAACTGGCCAATGACCTGGCAAAACAATTGGCGACTGGCCCCGGTGCAGCAACACCTGAAGAACTTTGGGTGCAGAACTCACCCTCACGAAGTGGTGTTACACTTGAGGAACAGCGTGACGAAATTCAAAACAAGATTCGCGAGGTATTCCGATTAGCGCGTCTTGAACGCATCGACGCGTCATGTGGCGCTTTTGTCCACATGGCCAAAATTGGCGTTCTTCTGGAAGTCGAGGGTGGCAATGACGATCTAGCCAAGGAAGTTAGCCTGCATATCGCAGCAATGAATCCTCAGGCAACGACCAAGGATGATCTCGACAAGGATTTGGTCGAAAAGGAGCGTTCCACGCTTAGTGAGGCTGCACGCCAGGAGGGGAAACCGGACAATATTATCGAAAAGATGATCGAAGGTCGAATGCGGAACTTTTATGCGGAGCACGTACTTGAAGAACAACCTTTCGTTAAGGACGAAAAGCAAACGGTTGGTGCTGTTGCTAAGGAAGGTGGCATGAAGTTAATTCGATTCATCCGCTGGCAATTGGGAGATTCGAGTAGTGGCCCTGAGTCTGAGACGGCCGAAACGGCCGCTGCCAGCTAGCAGGCCAATGAAACCAACAAACCCTGGGCAGTAGTGCACAGGGTTTTTTTATACATTTTTATAGAGTTTTTTTGCACACACGTTTTCACATGCAGTTTTAATACTAGAATCTTTAAGACATAGCTGCCGCAATCGACGCATGGTGCGTTCATGGAATGCAAGAAATGAGAGATTTCTTGCAGCTAGGATAGCTCTCAGCAGAAAGATCACAATCATGCCGACCTCTCAAACGGATTTGCCTGCAGCAGGCCCCTACAAGCGAATTGTGCTGAAACTATCGGGAGAGAGCTTTGCCGTACAGGGTGAGCGTGGTATCAGCATGAAAGAAGTGGTGGACATCGCCTCGCAAATCAATCGGGCCAAGCAACGAGGGGTGCAAATTGCTGTTGTGATAGGAGGCGGAAATATCCTGCGAGGCGCCCAGTTTACGGCAGGCAATTCCAGCATACAGGAGGCCACGGCACATTATATGGGAATGTTGGCAACCGTGATTAATGGGCTGGCCCTTCAGGATGCTTTAGAATCGCTGGACTGTGAAACACGACTCACAAGTACCGTGAAAATGGATGGTGTGGCAGAGCCTTATATTCGTAGACGTGCCAAAAGGCATTTGGAAAAAGGAAGAATAGTAATACTGGCAGGTGGAACCGGTGCCCCCTTTGTCACCACAGACACGGCTGCAGCGCAAAAGGCATTGGAACTGGGTGCCGATGTGTTGATGAAGGCCACTCGTGT
>CAWWCC010000180.1:0-6334 GCA_963935315.1 uncultured Planctomycetaceae bacterium
CGACATTACCACGCAGACGGGACTTGGTACGAATGCGTCTTTCAAATCGCTGAAACTCAAGTTGTTCTTGGAAGTCCGCCAACTCGTTGGCACGAGAATCGTCTGGAAATCGCGTCAAGAACTCTTCAAGCGGATCCGCTACGATGCGCAAATCGTCTGTACCTGATTGCTCAATCTTGGCATGGAGCTCCGCATACAAGCTATCTGCCGAAGCGGGTCGCATTAAATAATAACCGCCCCCCAACAGAGCCACCAAAGCAAATACAAGAGTCCCTAACTGGAAAATCGTTGCCAATCTGCTTTCGTGATGTGCATTTCGCCGCCGACGAGCATCTTCTTCTACGGTTGTAAAATGTGTCTCACGGGTTTTGGTTATTAAGGACGTTGTCGCTTTTTGCACATTTCCTGTCTCCCCTGGAATGGAGGCTGACTCTTCGGAAAACTCCTCGGGGTTGACCAGAGTTGGGGCGTCGTACAAATCCTGCGACTGCAGGTCTGGCTCAGCAGAATTCTCGGCACTGCTGACTTCATCAATTGCCTGGGTAGGCATGTCTTCAGGCGCGCTCTCAATATCACGCGGGATGGGGTTGGTTCGTTGGCTATCAATGTCATGAGAATCCCCCAGAGCAGAATCGACTGCACGCGATAATGCTTTTTCCATGGCTTCCATATGTCGGCCAAGAACCAGAATGTTGGGAAATCTCTTCTCCGGATCTTTAGCCAATAGTTGGGCAATCAGCCGATCCAACTGGTGGGGTGTGGTAGGCGCATAACGAACAACCGGTTCAGGCTCAGCAAAGCGTTGCAATTGCAACATCTCAGGCACGGACTTGGCGCGAAACGGGGGTCGAGCGGTCAGCAGGGCATAGAGGACTCCACCCAAACTATATTGATCACACTTTTCACTAACGGCACGACCATCCGCTTGCTCAGGCGACATATAGTCGGCGGTCCCCAACACGCCACCTGCCGTCGTCAATTGGGGCCCGCCAAACAATCGTGCAATGCCAAAATCGGCTACCTTCACCTGATTGTCGGAGGTTAGCATCAGATTGGCCGGCTTGATATCTCGGTGGACAACACCATGATCATGCGCATGTTTTAGCGCTCTGCAAATCTGAATGCCTATTTTCAATGTCTCGCACCAGTCGAAGCGTCTGCCTGTACTGATTTCTTCCTCCAGGCTGGTACCGTCTACCAATTCCATCGAATAGAACAGAATGCCATCCTGTTCGCCGTAACCATAGAGGCGCACGATCCCCTGGTGCTCGAGTTTTTTGAGAGACTCAATTTCCGCTTCAAACCGTTCACGAAATCCATCAGCCATTGCGAGCTGGGGACTGAGGGCTTTGATAGCAACACGCTGTTGCGCAATCTCGCCAGGAATTTCTGAGATGGCTTCATAGACGGTACCCATGCCGCCCTTGCCAATTTCCTTACCAATGCGATAAGGCCCAAGTTTTTTTACTTGCATCTTCTGCCCCAAATGCCCGAATCGCCAGGCAAACTTTCCAGACCGAACCCAAAACGGATTTTAAAGCTCCATTTTCCTCGCGAGAGGATCTGCCAGCAAGGTTTGAAAACCATTCCGATGAGAATTCTCTCACTACCGAGTGCTTGCATCCCTTCTGCCATCGTACCAAGGCTCTGCCAGCCGAGCTAGCAGAGCCGCTATTTAGCCAAAACCCTCTTTCTTGCCAGGGATAGCACGTTCCCCAAGTCTCTGCCTGATTCCAGCTGTGATAGCTAATCACCTTATCTTGAGCCCACCAGCTGTATTTCCTATAAGTCGAATTCAATTTTTCCCAAGTTTTGCAGACTACGAGGGTGTTGCCATGGATTGGCTTTCAGTGTCGATTCTTCATTCGACAAAACGTTTTCGTTTCAGCAGTCCGGCGTTGTTGGTATGGCTACTACTTTTTGGCTGGGCGCACGCTGAAGACCAGTTCCCCTATGTGGCCTATATCTCACAAGACGATACCTACATTCGTAGCGGTCCAGGCAGGCAATACTATCCGACCGAACAAGTTCCCCAAGGCTATGCTGTCGAAGTGTATCGCCACGATCAATCGGGGTGGTGTGCAATACGTCCTACAGAGCAAAGTTTTAGCTGGGTATCTGCCCATCAAGTTCGATTTATCAATGACCAGGTTGTGGAGGTAACAGCCAATCAGGCAGTTGCCCGTGTGGGGAGCAATCTATCGCCAGTACGAAGCGCCGTACAAGTCATGCTACCCAAGGGTGAACAAGCCCGGGTCATCTCGGGTGGGCCCTATAACCCACAATGGATTCGTGTTATAGCCCCCTCAGGAGAGTTTCGCTGGATCTCAGCAAATCACCTCTCTCGCCGCCCCCCTGTCGAAGCACAACCTCTTGCTGTAGCTCGCCCAGCCACTACTCCGCACGAACAGATTTGGGGAGCCCGTCAGCAGACCCACTCCTCCTTTGTTGAAACTTCGCCTCCTCCCAATGACTTTGCACATCTGATGGGTCCCAAGAACTCCACACAGTACAGAGACAGCTTTGAGACAGCTCCCAGCCATCGTGTGGCACAAACGTTGGCTGCAACAGGTCTGCCGGAATCCGAAAAAGTTGAGATCATAGCCGGTTCGCCAGCAGAAGTACAATTGGCACAGTTTCAAGCACAAAGTCAGAATCTTACTTCTTCCCAATTGTTGGGCCAGGCAACCCCGATACCGTCGCAGGAATTGTCCGTTGAGACTTCAGTTCCACGCATTCAATTCCCTGAATCGGCCACACAGCAAATCATAAAATCAGCAGACGTCACCACTTTGGAATTGTTGCTGTCGCAGATGGTCTCTCAACCACCCTCACTCTGGGAACTCGATCCTATAAAAGCCGAAGCCACTGACTTGCTCACGAAGACAAACTCGCCCGCAGAGCGTGTGCATCTTCGCGACCTGATAAGTCGCATCAACCGTTTTGATAACGTTCAGCGAGATTACAAGAGCTCGAATTCAGGTTCCATCACCCCTCTGGGCAATCACACTACCGAAAATCGCATTCTCGAACAAAATAGTGGATTCAACAGTGCTCCTGTGGAAGATCAGGTGGCACGCGTCGTGGACAATGTTCGCCAGCGTGTTCAACAAGACTTACGCAACGCACAACCCTTAGCCAGAGCCACAAATGAGACGAAGCCACTCTACGATGCCGTTGGTAAGCTCAAACCAGTTGTCTCCAAGCGAGAACAAGCTCCTCCTTACGCTCTTGTCAACGACAAGGGAGATGTCGTATCTTTCGTCACCCCCACACCTGATTTAAATCTACAGCCCTATGTGGGGCGTCATATCGGCATTCACGGCAACCGAGGATTTATGCCCGAATATCGCAAAGCTCATGTGACTGCCGGGAGAGTTTCTCCCATCAATACAAAGCTGCGTCGTTAGTCGCGCCCGGAACGCCACAGAAGTCGCCCTAAGGGTTTTTGGTTAAGACTTAATCCAACTTCGATTCTCAAAACGCTTACCTGGCTTGACGCATAATACGTGAAGCAAGTTCGGCGACACGCGAATCGCGGTCAGAAATCGCGATTTCTTTTGCCAGTTCAAAAAGCTCAGGTTCTTGTGTCGTTGCCATTGCCGACAAAGATCGATACCGCACTTCGGCATTTTTGTCTTTTAGTAACGTTCGCAATATGCGTCGTGCCTGACCGGCCGGCAATTCCGAAAGGTCTTGAATCACTTGGAGTCTTACTTCAACGTCGCTGGATGTGATCTGCTGAAGAATTGCCAGATGGGAATCTTTGAATCCTCGCCCTCGGAGCACTTCGCGTATTACTCCTGCCTCATAAAAATCTACGAGGGGCAACCTGTCCAACAATATTTCCGAAGCCAGTTTATCAAGTTGTTCCAGCCGCCGTTCCATTTCTGCCGGCGTGGGAATCACAACCACTAGATCTGAGGGAACAACGGGCGAGTTTGCACGCACCCGATCTTCTGGGAGCAACTCAATTTGGGTTTTATTTGGCAACGGAACTATTTGTAGAATCGATTCCCCTTGAGGCAACCAGCTGGACTCCGGTAAATGAGCGGCATCTGAAGCCGCTCCTTCTAACGCGCCGAGCTGCTTTTCGATTACCTGGGGCAACGGTGCTACATACCGTTCGACTTCCACAACTCGCTCACTAGGTACCGCCAGGATCTCAAGCGGCATCTCAGGGACTGGTGGCAGTCGTGCTTCCCTGGTAGACGTACCATGGTAGGCCGCCAGACTTTGCAAGCGAGGACCCTGGGGGGGAATTGCCTCCAAGATCCGATTGCAATCCGATAGCATGCGGCCCGAATTTGGAATTTTCAGATCTTCGGACAAATCGATCAAACGGAGCGTTAAAGACTCAGCCCATTGTTTTCCGCCATCGCCAAATCGCTCAATATGCATACTTAGAGAAGCTGCTAACTGGACGATCGAATTGCTACTATCAACATCTTCGTATTTCGTCAGGCGTAATTGCCAATTGGTTAGTTTTTCGATCAGAATCTGCCGGGCCACTTCGGCAACTGCCCTGCGTTTAGAAGCTGCTGCCAGCACCAAAGTGTCTATTGCTGAATTCCCATACTCGGCAATTTGCCTGAGGGGGATTTTTACCCGAGCATCCTCGTACTCACCTAGAACTGCAACTCGACTCTGAATTGCTTGCTGATGTTGCCACCGCGTTATGTCAGGCCAGACACTCCACGCAAGTACCGCGCCAATCGCTGTCAGCACGAATGCGCACAATAGCCGATCCAAGGTATCTCGCAATTGCATGTTTAAGATTTACAAAAGAAGGCGCACGTAGGGCTTGGGAATGGCCAGGAACCCATTAATCAACACGATTGTTACCAGCGCATGGCCTTAAGCTGCCGGAACCGAAGCGTATGAAATAATTGGGTTCGACCACAAGGCCGTCAAAGCCTGCTAGCAGACCCTTGCCCGTCACCCACATTGCGGGATTCAGCAGAAATTGTTGGGGTTCTCCTGCTCTGACGACCGAAATAACTCTTTAACCCGCAAAACTTCTCATCAGAAGCGGGAAACCTTCAAGAGGGGATGCATGCAACGCTGTCTATTACATAGATCTGGCATCAAAGGTATGCGTTTGATGCTGGTTGCTTGCTGCCTGGTCTTCGCCTGGCATTCGCTAGCTGAGGCAAAAGAAAATTCTTCTGCTAGCGCCCTACAAGCCACCACCTCGCAAGCCGCCAGGGAGGAGGCCACTCGCGCTATTCCCCTGCAGAATATTGACGAGAAGCAACGTCGAAAAGTACATCGGGTGCTTACGGACTGCAGCCTGTATCGTCGCATGCCTATGGGTGTCGTTCCCTGCAATCCAGACCTTTTTACATTTTTGATGCAGCATCCAGAAGTACTCGTTGACATCTGGCGGGAACTTGGCATTAGCCGCGTTGATCTGCAACGGGTTGGAGAAAATCGCTTTCGTCTAACCGATAACGCAGGGACCACCGCCCAGCTATTGATTGTTGAACAGAAATGTGAACCAGGAGCCCAGAATCGGATTGTGATGTATGCCGAAGGAGCGTACGAGGGCAAACCCTTCAAACGGCCCGTTCGAGCTCAATGCGTTTTACTGCTTCGTAGCGGTTCATTCCTGGAAACGAACCACGAAGATTATGTTGCAGCCCGACTCGATACTTTTGTACGTATCGACCGCACCAGCATCAAGCTCTTTGCCAAAGCGATGCATCCATGGGTCGGCAAAACGGCCGATGCCAATTTCATAGACACGCTTACGTTTGTAAGCAATCTATCCCAAGCAGCGACAAATAATCCGCACCAACTGGAACAACTCGTGCATAAACTTCCACGTATCAGTCCACAGTTGCAACGTGAAATGCTCAGCATCGCTACTAGCGACAGGACTGGCAATCCCAGGAATAAAACAAGAGTGGCCCGTGCACGCAACAGATAACATAACACTCGCAGTCTGATGTAAAATTATCAGACTCTGCAAGCCAGTTGTCCCATCAGCTGAAATGCTGCTTTGCTAATTCTGTCAAGCCTTTCAAATCGAGCTTGCCAGTCCCCAATAGCGGAATGGAGTCCACCTCCAGGAAACAGTCCGGGCTGGGAATCCAAATATTTGGCAATCCCATGCCACTGAGATGCTCACAAATGTCGCTGGGACTCTTGTCAATCTGAGTATGCAAAACGACCAGCCGCTCTCCTTTTTTTGCATCGGGCACCGCCGCGACAACGGCACGAATCTCCTCTTCGTCCTCACTCTGCACAAACGCCTGAATGGCCTCTTCGATATTGATGTGCGGCACCTGTCTCTTATACACATCTCCGAGCCCACGAGACGGACTCCTAT
>CAWWCC010000181.1:0-6285 GCA_963935315.1 uncultured Planctomycetaceae bacterium
GTGGACGGCCGGTTCGCATTGAACCCGAAGCCGTCCAACCCAGTCGCTGCATAGATGGTAATCAGCCCGGGATTTATTTCTCACCCCGCCTGTCGAACCAGTCTTTTTTATGAACCCGTACCCGCAATAACCAATTCGGGTTTCTCTATCCGCTGGAAGCTGTAGGCTTCGTTCTGAAAATCTATTTCTACAGTCGTACCTTCTGGATAGTCGCCTTGGAGTAGTTCGGTGGCGAGCGGGTTTTGAACGGATTGTTGTATTACCCTTTTTACGGGACGTGCACCGTACAGCGGATCATAACCGTCTGCCGCGATGTGATCGCGCGCTGCGGATGTGACCGTCAGACCCAGGCCACGCTGCCTGAGCATTGCTGCTAATCGCTCTAACTGCAAGTCGACGATTGCCGCCACCTGTGTGCGATCGAGAGGCTGGAAGATGATGGTTTCGTCAATCCGATTGAGAAACTCAGGAAGAAATCGTGCTCGGAGAGTTTCTTCCAGGGACTCACGCAGATCGGATTCGGTGCCGCCTTCGGCAGTTATCTGCTGGATTAGCTGGCTGCCAATATTGGAGGTCATGACAATAATGGTGTTCGAAAAATCAACCGTGTGGCCGTGGTTGTCTGTTAAGCGACCATCATCCAATACCTGAAGTAGAATGTTAAAGATATCGCGATGGGCTTTTTCGATTTCGTCCAGTAGGACCACGGCGTAGGGACGTCTGCGAACCGCTTCGGTTAACTTGCCGCCCTCTTCGTAGCCAACGTATCCCGGAGGCGCGCCAATGAGCCGGCTGACGGTGTGTTTTTCCATAAACTCACTCATGTCGAGTCGTACCATAGCCTGCTCATCGTCAAATAAGACCTGGGCCAATGCTTTGCAAAGTTCGGTTTTGCCAACGCCCGTGGGGCCACAAAACAGGAAGGAGCCTATTGGTCGCTGGGGGTCCTGCAAACCACTGCGACTACGACGTACGGCGTTAGCGACAGCAGTTACGGCTTCGTCCTGCCCCACAACGCGCTCGTGCAGACGTTCCTCCAGCACCAATAGTTTGGCACGCTCGGTTTCCATCATGCTGCTGACGGGAACACCCGTCCAGGCACTTACGACTTCTGCGATTTCGTCCGGACCTACTTCCTGACGAAGCAGACGACGTCCCACTTCAGGAAGATTGTCAGAGTCGGTCTGGCGGAGCTCGATCTCATCCAGCTGTTTTTCGAGTTGTTTTTTTTCGGTGTCCAACTCGTAAAGAGATTGGTACAAGTTTTCTCCCACCGGCTCGCCTGCGGATTGTTTTTCTTTGAGGGAACCCGCCAGTTGTTCGTAGCGGTGCGTTGTCTCTTGCAGCTTTTCGCGAACCTGGTGCACGTCTCCCACGCCCAGTTTTTCGCATTCCCACTGTTCGCGTAAGTTGGCCAGGTTTCGTTTTAACGAATCCATTTCGTCATTGATTTCTGCTAAGCGCTGCTGCGCGTGTTCTTCGCTTTCGTCGGCCAATTGACGCGCGGCTAGTTCCAATTGGGTGAGTCGACGTTGGACTTCGTCAATTTCGCTGGGAACACTTTCTAATTCCATCGCCAACCGACTGGTCGCTTCGTCCATAAGGTCGATGGCCTTGTCCGGTAAAAAACGATCGGCAATATAGCGATGGGATAGTTCAGCTGCAGCGACCAGGGCCGAGTCTTTGATTTTGACCCCTTTGTGATGCGCTTCGTAACGGGGTTTGAGGCCGCGTAGAATGGCAATGGTGTCCTCAACATTGGGCTCACCAACATATACGGGTTGAAAACGACGTTCGAGGGCTGCGTCTTTTTCGATGTATTGGCGATATTCGTCTAGAGTCGTTGCGCCCACGCAACGCAACTCACCGCGTGCCAAGGCTGGTTTGAGAAGATTGGCAGCGTCATTGCCCCCTTCGGCTGCGCCGGCACCCACCACGGTATGCAATTCGTCGATGAAGAGTATGACACTACCGCTGGCATCTTCGACCTCGCGGAGAACTGCTTTGAGCCGTTCTTCGAATTCACCACGAAATTTAGTGCCTGCAATCAGAGCACCCATGTCGAGTGCAACGATGCGTTTGTTTTTGAGACTCTGTGGCACATCGCTGTGAACGATGCGGAGTGCCAATCCTTCCGCAATCGCCGTTTTACCGACGCCGGGTTCACCGATGAGGACGGGATTGTTTTTTTTGCGACGTGATAAAACCTGGATCACACGACGTATTTCCTGGTCCCGCCCGATTACGGGGTCGAGTTTTCCTTGTTTGGCACGATCTACCAGGTCGATGCCGTATTTTTCTAGTGCCTGAAACTTGGCTTCCGGTGTCTGATCTGTCACACGAGCACTGCCACGCACGTTCTGCAATGCGGCCAAAATTTTTTGTTCGTCGATGGCATTGAGTTGTAAAATCTCTTGAGATTTGGTTTTGCTCTTGGAAAGTGCCAGCAGCAGATGTTCGGTCGAAACGAACTCGTCTTGCATGGATTCGGCAGTCATTTGGGCAGTTTCGAAAACAGTACCCAAGTCGGGGCTCGGTTGCGGTGGTGCACCGCCAGACGTTTTGGGTAAATGGCCCAGTTCGGCTGTGACGATCTGTTCGAGTTGTGGACGATTGGCGCCAATACGATCCAGGAGTGGACGAACAACGCCCTCCTGTTCACCAATCAGAGTTGCCAGTAGATGGAGTGGCTCCAGTTGCGGATTTCCCGCGTCTGCAGCCAGTTCCTGCGCACGCTGCACAGCCTCTTGGGCTTTGATAGTCAATTTGTCAAATCGAAAGGCCATTGTTTGCTCCCAACGTTTTGCTTGCAGCTGTCAACCGTAAGCGGTTTGCTGAAGGCTCACGGTTGAAAGCTAGCCTGGATAATTCATTCAATTCATTGCGAGGGAGTCCCGGCTAGCCGAAATCCGGGCGTCGCCAGGAATGACTGATTGCATATCTTCCCTGTGGCTGTCGCAATAGTAACGAATGAAAAGCAGCAGGATTAACTCTTCACTTCAAACTCGGCGTCGATTGCATCATCATCTGATGAGTCACCATCGGCGGAGTCTGTTGCATCCGGACTGGGCGCGTCCGACTCGCTGGCTGCGGACTTGTAGAGCGCCTCGCTCATCGCGTGCGAAGCCTGTTCCAATTCGGCTATCGCACCTTTGATCGCAGCCGCATCTTCACCCTTGGCCGTTTCACGAACCTTGGTGATGGCTGCTTCAAGCGACGATTTGTCGTTTTCGTCGAGATTTTCGCCTTGTTCTTTGATCAGCTTTTCGAGCTGATAAGCGCGCGATTCGGCTTCATTACGCGATTCGACCAATTCGCGTTTTTTCTTGTCTTCTTCCGCATGGGCTGAGGCGTCTTGCTGCATGCGTTCGATCTCTTCTTCGCTCAGTCCACTCGATTGCTCGATCTTCACCGTTTGTTCTTTGCCTGTGCCAAGATCCTTGGCAGCAACGTTGAGGATACCATTGGCGTCGAGATCAAACTTGACTTCGATCTGTGGTACTCCACGTGGGGCAGGCGGTATGCCTTCGAGATTGAACTGTCCCAGCAAGCGATTGTCGACGCACATTTCTCGTTCGCCCTGGAAGACACGTACTGTGACGGCCGTTTGATTGTCGTCAGCCGTGCTGAAAACTTGTTTTCGCTCGGTGGGTATTGTGGTGTTACGTTCTACGAGCTTGGTCATCACTCCACCGAGGGTCTCAATACCGAGAGACAAGGGAGTGACATCCAGAAGTAAAATGTCCTGCACTTCGCCCGAGAGCACACCACCCTGAATGGCGGCACCAATGGCAACAACTTCATCCGGGTTGACACCCTTGTGAGGGTCTTTGCCAAAGATTTCTTTGACCAGTTCTTGCACCTTGGGGATACGTGTTGAACCCCCTACGAGCACGACCTCGTCGATGTCGCTGGCTTGGAGTTTTGCGTCTTCCATGGCCTTCAGGACTGGACCACGTACACGGGTGATCAGGTCATCCACCAACTTTTCGAAGTCCGCACGTGTAATATTGAGCTGCAAATGCTTGGGGCCGTTGGCATCGGCTGTGATAAAGGGCAGATTGATATCTGTCGACTGAGCCGAACTCAGTTCTTTTTTGGCCTTTTCGCAGGCTTCCTGCAGACGTTGCAGAGCCATCTGGTCACCACGCAGGTCGATGCCTTGCTCTTTTTGGAATTGATCGGCGACGTGATTGATGAGTGCTTCGTCAAAATCATCGCCACCAAGATGCGTATCCCCATTGGTGGAGATGACACGGAACACTCCGTCAGCAACTTCGAGGATCGAGACATCAAAAGTACCACCGCCCAAGTCGAAAACGCAAATCTGTTCTTGCGTTTTTTTGTCCAGACCATAGGCCAGGGAAGCCGCCGTGGGCTCATTGATAATACGGGCGACCTCCAAGCCGGCGATTTGACCCGCGTCTTTGGTTGCCTGGCGTTGGGCGTCATTGAAGTAGGCCGGTACGGTAATCACTGCTTTATTGACCGTATGGCCCAAATAGGCCTCAGCCGACTCCTTCAGTTTGCGGAGTGTTTTAGCAGAGATTTCGGGGGGGGTGAATTCATTATCCCCAGCCTTGATTTTGACGTAATCATCGGGGCCTCCCACAATGCCGTAGGGAACCATCTTTTCTTCCGAGGCTACTTCGCTGTGTCTGCGCCCCATAAAACGCTTGGCCGAATAAACGGTTCGCGAGGGATTGGTTACGGCTTGACGCCGGGCAGGTTCGCCAACCAGCACCTCGTCTTCTTTGTCGGTAAATGCTACCACACTTGGTGTGAGGCGGTTTCCTTCTGGATTAGGAATCACCTTGGCTTCTTTACCTTCCATGACCGCCACAACCGAGTTGGTTGTACCTAAATCAATACCGATGATTTTTTCGCCCGTAGCCATTGAGCTGTCTCCTGGTTTTATTCGTATCTTGGGGCCTTTGAGCAGGCTCCGCTTGTTCGTGTGTAGTTAGTTCGTTTCATCATTCGTCATGGGGAGATCCAGATGGGAAGTCCCAGTTGTTGTCATAAGATAATGCAAAGCACGTGCCGTATCATCGATCCCAGGGTTATGGTCGCAAGTTGTTATTTAGTAATGACTTAAGAATTGCGGTGCATTCTGCAGAACTGGCAGTTGCCCGACCCTTGCTGCCAATTTGGCAGCAGGATTGATGAGCAGTCGAGGAGGTTTTTCTTGCGCAATGTGCCAGTTTGACAGGAAACAGGCCAGGTATTCTGCTTTTTTGCCAACAAAATGGCCTGTAGCAGGCGTTTGCAGCTCATGCTGGGAAGCCAAAGTCTCTGTCCTTTTCCTCTCTCCACCTGTCCCTTCAATAAACACGCACGAGACACATTGTCGACACCGTCACCCGATGGCAAGGAACTCGAATTGGCCGGTCAGGTCGATGCAATGAAGGCAAATCGCCTGATCAACATGCAAGAGGCTGCAAAGCTCGCTTCGGCTGGTCATGACTTAGCCAAGCGTTGTGCTGCGGAACTCAAGCCCGCTTTCGAGAAGCTGGATGCCGAGTACACCACCATAATTGACGAGGTAAAAATTGACCTCGCAAGCATCGGCCAAGGCATCGAATCGACTTTGGCAGGAGCGATCGGAACAAACGGCTCTGCCGCAGAAAAACAATTTGATGTTCTCGCCCGCCAAAACGTGCGGTCGCGAACAGCGCGTGCGGCGGCTGAGGATTCCAGAGCTCTGCTGAATGCCTATGTCCAGGAAAGCGAAGCCTGCCAACGCCAATGCACGGCAATCCGAACCGAGCTGTCCCGATTAACAGCCAGCGAAATCCGAGCGTAATCCGTTCCCTCCGCGGCGGGTTGGGTGCCTGGTTTCTTCCATCCGGGTCGCTGGCGGCGGTTAATCTAACCATGTTTTTCGAAAGGAAAAAGCAATGAGTTTTTATAGACACCCGCGGAGCATCAACGCACTCTTCAACGAGAGTACCCTTGTCCGCCCAGTAACACTATCGCGACAAAAGCCGAGCAAGAAGCCAAAGCGCAAGCCGCGTAAAGCTCTCGCGCGTGACGTCGCATCTGCCAAGGCACACAGACTCAAGCAAGAGGCCAAGATCCAAAACTTGGAGGAATGGATCGAGCGAGAAAAGAAAACGCAGGCCATGGCAAGGGAGAACGCTGCACTTGCTAAACGTGCGGATGAGCTCCAAGCAGAAATCGATCGTCGTGCTAAGCGTCTAAGCTGGGCAAACTTAGTTCGCGACCGACGCTCTAAGGGCTGTCTCTTATACACATCTGACGCTGCCGACGATACTCCTTGTG
>CAWWCC010000182.1:0-6224 GCA_963935315.1 uncultured Planctomycetaceae bacterium
ATGTTGAGCCAACTGCATTTCTTTTTTACTTGCAAAAGCCAATTGCGATGCTCGTAGAATGCCCCCCGTGTCTCGGCGCACCTCAACGGTCTCACCCACATGTGCTTCTAAGTCCACATCCTTGACGGGTTCAACAAGATGCAGCACATCTCCCTGATTATCCACCAAAGCATAAGGGGGGACGTTCTCACTGTTATCTGGATTGTTGACGAGTTTAGCGCGTCGTGTCAGGCGAGTCGCCTTAGCCTGAGAGCGTCGTTGCGTTGTGCGATTCTTAGGCCGATATCTCGGTGTTTGAGCAATTTCAGCTCCTAATAGCGAATCAACCCATTGCCCAGCTGCCAGATCCGATGAAGTCACCCGATTGGGCCCATCACCGGCGTAACTAACAGGAATAAAGGTCGTAGATATGCCAGAAATTGCCACAACAACTACGTAAATACCCAAACGGTATCTGGCCATGTGATACACCCTTGCCGCGCATGCATTTCGACGGTGTCGATGCGAAGCGGTTCCATATTGGTAGAAGAGAAGAACGCTTTCTTACGATAAGTGGCGTGCTTGTAGCAAACCTTTCAAAAATAGCACAAGAGCACTTGTCTGAAATCTATCAATTGTTTCCTCTGGCTCTACAAGCAATACTATCATCATGTGGCCAAAATCTGAAAATACCGAACAATTGCTAGCGCACGTTCGAGCCGGAGAAAGTGATGCCGTTGGCAAGCTTCTCGATCGCCATCGAGAGGCTGTCCGCAGAATGATCGACTTGCGAATGGACCCAGTTCTGAAGCGCCGAGTCGATGCTAGCGATCTAGTGCAGGATGTTCTGATCCAGGCAAATCGTCGGCTGGATAGTTTTTTAGAAAACCCGATTATGCCGTTTCATCTTTGGCTTAGACAAATGGCCAAAGACCGCCTTATCGATGCACACCGAAGGCATCGAGGGGCTGCTCGACGCACAATGGATCGAGAACAGCCGCTTGCCATTGCAGCTAATAACGAGTCTTCAATCGATCTGCTCACCCAATTGCAGGATCAAGAAATGACACCTGCGACTGCTGCCACATGGAATGAACTGCAACGCCGCTTCCACACTGCCTGTGACAAACTTGATCCAACCGAACAAGAAATTGTGCTCATGCGCCACTTCGAGCAATTGACCAATGGAGAAGCGGCCACCGCACTGGAAATCTCTCCACAAGCAGCCAGCATGAGGTACTTGCGTGCCATGCGCCGACTGCGCGAAATGTTGTAATCCATCTATATTATCGATGCACTCTACATATTGACTCTTGCAATAGAGACCCATGCCTGACTCCCCAAATACTGACATCGAACTTGCAGAAATTCTTGATCGACTGACATGCGATTCTGTAGAGAAGCGGCCTACCCTTGAGGAAATTACGGCAGCCTATCCAGATCTTGCTACCGAATTGCGCGAACTTTGGGGAACTATTATGGTAGTTGACGCAGTCGCACAAAAAACAATTACAACTGCCTCCCCTTCTCAGGATGCCCCTTCTTTCCCTCATGTCGTGCCACCGCCCATACTGGGTGACTATGAACTGCTGGAAGAAATCGGCCGTGGTGGTATGGGAATCGTGTATCGTGCGAGGCAACGAAGTTTAGATCGCGAGATTGCTCTCAAGCTCATTTTACACGGTTCACAAGCTTCGCCAGCCGACCAGGCACGATTCCAATCCGAAGTCGCAGCCATAGCACAGTTGGATCACTCCCATATCGTGCCCATCTATGAAGTTGGAGAAGAACATGGATGGCATTTTTTTGGGATGAAGTTAATCGATGGAGGCAATCTCTCACAAATTATGGCGGCTGGTCCACTTCCTGAACGAAGAGCTGCCGATATAACCCTGAAGATTTCACGCGCTATCGCTTGTGCGCATGCTTCAGGAATTATCCATCGTGATCTCAAACCCGCCAATATTTTAATTGATAAGACGGGCGAACCTCATATCTCCGACTTTGGGTTAGCAAAACATGTTTCATCGGGTTCCTCACTGACACAAACGGGAACAATTCTTGGCACACCCTCCTACATGGCACCCGAACAGGCGGCCGGTAATCGTTTCAACCAGGGACCCTCATGCGATGTCTACGGTTTAGGTGCAATTCTCTATGCACTCCTAACCGGTAGACCCCCGTTTCAAGGATCTTCGCCCGTTGATACTGTCATGATGGTTTTAGAGCAGGATCCACTGCCACCACGTTTGCTTAATCAGGGAGTTAGTCGCGATTTAGAAATGATCGTGCTGCGTTCGATGCAAAAATCAAGCGAATTACGTTATCAGTCGGCTCATGCTCTGGCAGATGATCTGCAAGCATATTTGTCAGGAGAATCAATCTCTGCTCGAAGTGGACATTTGAAAGATGTCGTCGCTCGCTTGTTTCGCGAAACCCACCATGCCATTGTTTTAGAAAACTGGGGTGTGCTTTGGATGTGGCATGCTGCCGTACTGTTGTCGCTTTGCCTGGTCACCAATTGGTTACGTCTCCAAAGCGATCGTTGGCCATCCATGATGGAACACTGGCCCTACCTAATACTCTGGGGAGGTGGGCTCATCCTATGGGCACCCATCTTTTGGGCCCTTCGCCACCGATCAGGTCCCGTCACTGTGGTGGAGCGCCAAATTGCACATGCGTGGGGAGGTAGTATCGTCGCAGTCATTCTCTTATTTGTTATCGAATTGCTGCTTGAATTCCCCGTGCTTTTTCTATCTCCTATTCTAGGGCTGATTGGCGGAATGGTCTTTGTTGTGAAGGCGGGAATCCTGGCTGGCAGCTTTTATGTGCACGCTTTCGCACTCTTTGCTGTCGCAGTGATTATGGCCGGATTGCAGTCCGCGGGCTGGCCTTACGGAATAACGCTCTTCGGGGTGGTTAGCGCAGCAACCTTTTTTCTACCGGGCTGCAAATATTATCTGCAGAACCGAGCTAACGCTGTTTCGGGCGAGAAGGAGGCGGGAAGTAGTTTCCCGTATTTTGATAACTCCCCAAGCTTTGAAAGACAGCAGCATGACCCGTAGGCGCTGCATTTTCATCTCCGCGCGTATTGTACGGTGCTCGGGCCGCCATCTGGTTGAGACGTCGTTGATTCTGAATAGTGTATCTCTGCATCTGTTCTTGTTGACGTTGCTGCTCACGCATCGGGCGAACTAACGTCTGATAGTCCGTTGCAGAGCCAAAAGGCCTGGACAGTGAAAGATAAGGGCTCACGGCAGGCCCACGCGTTACTCCACGAAATGGCTTCTTCCTTTGAGAAGTACTCGACGAAGATGATGCTAGTGAGCTTGAAAAAGTTTTTCGATTCAGACCGGACACGCCTGCTGTGGGAACCAGGTTGAATTGATTTCTTTGCTTGATACGATCCACACTAAAAAATGAAGACGAAGTACCTCGATTCTGACGATAGAGTAAATCCTTGACATAGTTATTTTGTCCGCTCGTCTGCGCAGTAACAATGTTATCGCAATAAGTACAGCCCGCAATAAAAACGACACTCCAAAGAAAAAGTTGGGCTCTAGTTCTATAAAGCATCGAAACACCTCTCGTTGATAAGCTCTTCCCTAACATATCATCCTATACCTACGGATTAGGCAGGACAACTGAGCAAAAAACACCTGTTTTCATAAAAATGGAATGATTCTAACTCTATACTAGCTCATGACTTTGGTCCACCTACTGGAGGCGACAGGACGAATTCAGAACTTACCAGAGTTGGAGACACAACAATCCCTAGAATCACTACGACACCTACGCCCAAAAAGTTTTTGGGTACTCAACGGCCTTTTTTGGGCTATTTGGATTGTTCCACCCAATCGGGGTGTTTCAGATACCACTCCACCGTTTCTCGCAAACCTGCTTCTAAGGATATCTGGGGGTACCAACCCGTAGCAACCATCAACCGTTCACTACTGATTGCATAACGGCGGTCATGGCCTAATCGGTCTGATACATGAGTTATCAAGGAGCGACGCATCTTGCCGTCATTTAAAGAACTATCAACGACATCGCATATCATCTCGACGACTTGCAAATTTGGCATACTACGATTACCACCCAAGGTAAAAGAATCCCCCCGATCGCCATAAATTAAAGCCGACAGCAGCGCACGACAACAATCTGAAACATGCAACCAGTTTCGCTGATGCATACCATCACCATAGAGAGTTAAAGGTTTTCCTCTTACGGCTGCAACGATCATTTTGGGAATCAATTTTTCGGGATGCTGGCGTGGACCATAATTGTTAGAAGGATTTACAACAATGGCTGGCAGGTCAAATGTCTTGATAAAGGCTCGTACGAAATGTTCTGCAGATGATTTAGAGGCCGCGTACGGCGAATTTGGTCTCAGGAGGCTTCGCTCATCAAAAACTTCTTCTTGGCCAGCTGATCCATACACCTCATCCGTGGAAACATGCAAAAAGCGGAAGTTTTGAGACTCCTCTCCCGAAAGCTGCCGCCAATACCGCGTTGTTTGTTCTAATAAAACGCAACTACCCAAAACATTGGTTGTTGCAAAAACAGACGGGTCTTCAATGGAACGATCAACATGTGTTTCTGCAGCCATATGGACAATTGCCTGTGGTCGAAAATCAGACAATAAACGCTTCACCAGAATCGGATTGGCAATATCTCCTTCCACAAGCGTATGGCGCTTGTTTGAACGCAGATGGGCAATCGAAAGACGATGGCCCGCGTAAGTTATTTTGTCCAGATTTAATACGGTAACATTCTTCTGCACCAAGCATTGGCATACCAACGTACTGCCAATAAATCCTGCCCCCCCCGTAACAAGTATTCTGGCTGGCAGCTTATTCATTTTTTACCAAGCCGCCTCTTTTCGGTAAAAAATTCGGACAATATTTTCCCACATTGCATCTTCATCACACCACTTGTTATTTCAGTTTGATGGTTCATCCTATCATCATCCAATAGATTGTATAAACTTCGTACTGCCCCCGCCTTCGGATCCATGGCTCCAAACACAATATGGCTGACCCGTGCCTGCAAAATTGCGCCTGCACACATGGGGCATGGCTCCAAGGTGACATAGAGCGAGCATCCTTCTAGTCGCCAGGACTCCAGTGCCATGGCAGCCTGTGTAATAGCTATCATCTCAGCATGGGCAGTTGGATCACGTAATTTTTCTCGTTGATTGTGTGCAGCACCAACCAGAACCCCATCTCGAACAACTACTGCCCCCACTGGGACTTCATCTTCCGAACGGGCTTCTTCGGCTTGAGCTAGGGCCATTGCCATATAGAAATCATGGTTCATGATAATGTTACACTTTTACGAGGTAAAAAATCCCAGAGAATAAAAGCCGATCGTACCGATTCCAAAAATGAACACTTGAAGAAAGCAGGCATAATCAACACGTGTGCCCATTGTCCCGCACCCTAAAAGGGAGTCAGAAGGAGCGCATGATTTGTGTAGGATCACAGGGATGTAGATTATTATCCCAAATCTACTGCCTTTTTGCGAAGTAAATCTCACTTTCAAGTACGGCTCTCTTTATTTATGCGAACTAACCCACTGAGATCATCCTGGTATATCTATTTACATCGTATTTAGTTGGGAATTTCTGCATGCTGAAAAAATCTGCAACAACTACTATTTCACGACTAAATCGCATAGCCTCTCTTGCACGCTGGGGGACTCTGCTGCTCATTCTGGTCATGTTCGCAGGGACACATCTACCTCTGGTTGATCCGCTTTGGATTTCTCTTTTTTCTCTAGAAGACAAAATACTACATGACTGCGGTTATATGGCTTTGGCCATTTCAGTCCTAACCAGTTGGGAACTTTCCACGGGTATTCTTCAGCCACCTCACTATTTTATGGCCTAGCCATCAGGCACCCTCCATGGTCTTTTCGATGAAGTTACGCAAATACCCGTCGCCGCGCATGCGATGGATTGGATTGGCTCAGTGATATTTTTGGCATCCTTCTTGGTTTAGTATTCTTCCGTCTGATGCGACACTGGCTTTATCGTTTTATAATAAAAACGACTTAGAGCCTATTCATTGAATTGCAGAGACAATTCCCTGTAGAGCCATTTCCAAGAAGACAACACGGAAGGCCACAGAGGGCGTTCCCTACAGAGGATAATAGAAGGGGGCTATCAGAAGGGGGCTATCAGAAGGGGTTCTCGGAAAAAGTCTTTTCTTTTTAATGATCGACGAAAGGAACCTCTAATAGAA
>CAWWCC010000183.1:0-6212 GCA_963935315.1 uncultured Planctomycetaceae bacterium
ACAAGGAGTATCGTCGGCAGCGTCAGATGTGTATAAGAGACAGGGTTAAAGGAAAGCCCTGATTGCTGAGAACATGGTTCACACCATGAGGAAATCGGCTCCAGCTATCGGCAACTTGTTGCGGATCGGGAGAGCTGCCAAGTTCAAAATCAATGACTCCATCATCGGCGAAATTAGAGCTATGCAGCCGAACACGGCCCGAATTATTAGGCTTATAAGCCAGCCAGATAAACCGGTCGGTGCCGACACCAAACAACTCGGTGCCATTGTAGTCTCCGTGTTCCACACCCAGACAGAACCGCGATGATGACCGGCGCACTTGACCACCGAAGACATTCAGTCCGTGGTCGGCAGCCGCGGCGGATAACAACGCGGTAACTTTTGGTGGAATATCGGGCTCCATTGGTAGCGTGCCTCTTCACACAACGAGATAGAATGTGCTTGGATGGTTTGTTTAATAGAACAGTCCACCGTTAGTATTCCGTACAGGGTCTATTAGAAGCCGGCCGACAAGGCATCCAGGTGCTTGGCAAAATGGACAGCTAAAACTTCCGTATAGGTAGATAGATTCTGGCGTAAGCAGTCTCGCACGATGGCACCATACTTTTCATCAGTGAGTACCGATCCAAAAGTACAATGCAAGATTTGTCTTCCTGCCTCTGTGAAACCTTTTCCCAGAGGAACATTTTCCCAGTTTTCCAGATAGAGTTGAACTAATTTAGTATCGTTCGCCAGGTCATCGGGAGAAGGCACATTTTCAAGTGTGGCATGGACATGATAAGTTGCTCGATCCGTATCGTAACGCTGACGCGAAAACTGACAGATCTCACGAAACAGGGCAGGCTCATGGATGGCCACAACGCGTAGCGCCTCCAGGTAAGACGTGCCGGCTGTCTTGACATGAAAGCGTCCTTTGGTTGCTTGAGCAAGGATCGTGTACATCGAAACCTTGTCCGATCCAGAATGCAGGCTGATTTTGTAAGGTCCCAATTGATCGGCAATGGCAGCGTGATCGTGGAGTGATTTTTCGAGGGCTGCTAAATCACCAATGAAATCCACTCCTTTCTCAAAGTCGCCGATAAACCGAGGCGCAAGCGAAACCAGTTTCATGTCATTTTGCAGGCACTGCTCAGCGATAATGTAGTGCTCGGCTAATGTTGTCGGTTGATCCGTTTCGTCGACGCTGAGTTCGATTTCATAACCCCGCCCTGCCCCAGTCTGCACTTCTTTGATGTAATTTGCCAGTTGGAGTGCCTCGCTGATAGCGGCGCCATACTTGACCGCAGCACGCATGACGGCCAATTCATCGAACAGGACTTTCGTGTCAGTTGCTAGTTTTATTTCTTTACCGACATAACTTTCAGTCCAAGGGACGATGTCTCGTAAGACTGCAAATTTTTCGCGGATGGTTGCTTCCTCGTAATCATCCGCTTGTTGGTCGACATGCCCGGAAGGATCGATTGTAAAAAAGGTGAACCCGGCAGACGCAGTACGATCGACATCTTCTGGTGTCTTCAGATGGTCTGCATCGGCGCCGTGCGTTTCGTAGCATCCGGCAGCATTCATGGCACTAACCGCATCGCCCATCACTTGTTCGGGAGTACGATTGGTGCGCGCCATTTCACGAATAGATTGCTGTGCATAGATGGGCGCGATTCCCTGTCCCGCTTGTCGCATGGAAGCGATATGACCAGGTGTGGCGACACCAATGCGATCACCAAAACCAAATGAGGGCGTAAGGCCTAATGTCGTGGCGGGAGGTACTTTTGTGCTCACGTGGTTGTCCTGAAGATTTTATCAGAGTTATAAAAAAACGATTTGCTTGTTAGTTGGAGGGTGTAGCCTGCTTGGCGCCGGATGTCATAAATCCGTAGATCGCTACTACCACAAAGCAGATCGCTGGCAAAACGAAGGACGCACGTACCGATTCTAGTGTCATGGATCCTAGAGTTACGGGTTCCATGTCAATGATTTTTCCCTGGAGAGGCGGCATCAGTGCTCCGCCTACAATCGCAAAAATCAAACCAGCAGAGGCAAGTTTGGCATCCTCAGGGTTAATCCCATCCAGTGCCAGTCCGTAAATTGTGGGAAACATTAAGGACATGCAAGCCGATACACCAATCAAGCAATAGAGCCCCGTCATTCCTTGTAAGAAAATGGCACCCAGGACAAGGAGGAGCCCACCGATGGCAAGCAAGCCCAGTAAGAATCCTGGACGCATGTACTGCAGGATGAATGTACAAACGAAGCGACTCGTGAGAAAGATTATCATGGCGATAATATTGTAGTTTTGTGCCTCAGCCGCCGTCAGGCCGAGAAGTGTCATGCCATAATGAATGATATAGGTCCAGCACATAATTTGAGCGCCGACATAAAAAGCTTGTGCCATGACACCAAAGAGATAGCGTGCTGTCGACAAGTGGCTGATCAAAACCCCAAGTGATTTCATCTCATGATCACCACTCGCGTCGGGCATTTTTGACGATAAGAAAACGACCATGACAGCCAGAACAACAAGGGCAATAACAACATAAGGGATGCGCACAACACTCAAGTCGTGCAATTGCATTTCTTGAAAACCCTCAGGATCCGTGTCGCGAAAGTTCTCCAAGGCTGCTGTCATTAAGCCATCCACCTCAGCAGGTTGCATGTTGGCATACTCGGGGTGGACGTCTGCTTCATTGGCTCTGAAATCGGCAGTTTGCAAGCTTGGGAGAATAAGGCTGCTGGCCACAAACATCCCTGTAAGAGAACCGATCGGGTTGAATGCCTGAGCCAGATTGAGACGGCGTGTGGCCGTTTCGGAAGAGCCCATAGAAAGTATAAAAGGATTTGCAGTTGTCTCCAGGAAAGCCAGGCCAAAGGTCAAAATGTATAATCCGATTAAGAACATGTTGAACGACATCTGCGTACTAGCCGGAATCGTCAATAGCGCACCCAGGGCATAGAGCAGCAACCCGATAATAATACCCGTTCTGTAGGAAAATTTTCGGATCAGTAGCGCGGCTGGAATTGCCATTGTGGCGTAGCCACCGTAGAAAGCAGCTTGCACCCAAGAGCTTTCGTAATTGCTGATGAGAAAGATCTCTTTGAACGCTCGCACCAAGGGGTTGGTGAAATCATTGGCAAAGCCCCATAAGGCAAAGAGACTAGTGGTCAAAATAAAGGGAAATAAATAGGTCCTGGAGACCACAGCTGTTTCTGTACCAGAGAATTCGCCCAATTCTTGATTGCTCATCGGATGCCTCGAAAAACAAGATTTGAAAAAATCTTTTTAAAGTTGGTGCACCAGGAAATTGGCTAGTACACTGAAGCAGATTCACTGGGGAAATTCATTCTCCAGAACAGACCTGCCCCCGGAAACGTGTACGGTTAGATTAGCGGTAAGAAAGCTTCTGGAATAGCCCATTTGTTCATAGAGCCCAATCCGAGAAAACCCTGTAGGGAACGCCCTCTGTGGCGTTCCGAACGTGACAGTAAGGCCCGAATGGCAAGAGGCACATTACCTACAAGTCAACGGATAAACTCTTAGGTACCGTAGCAGAAGCGAGCGAAATATGCGGGCTACCGTTTTTAACTTATGAAAGATAAACCACCCAACTTGTCGCTATAGCTTCCGCCTCAAGAAGGCTCCCAGCGATAACAGCACGGCAGCCATCAAAGACGTCGTTGCGGGCTCTGGAACTGCCAGGACGGCAATCTGAGATGTGGATAGCTGAGTGCCAAAAAATTCTTGCCAGTCGCTTAAATCTCCAGCGCTGAGCGGATCGGGGGAAAAACCTCGCTGCCAAAGTAGGAAATCAACGCCACCCACATCGTTGTCGAGGTCAAAATCTCCCGGGAGAACACCCTCAACAGAGATATTCGAGTCGATTTCGATGCGTGTAATTTGTATGGGGAAAAAGAGAAATGCGATCGTACCCAGAGTTACATCGGTGATCGCAAACTGGCCGTGTCCAGAGGAATTGATACTCAGATCAATCGTGGCAGACGTGCCGCTGGTGGGATCCGTAACGGTTTCATCGATCAGGGAGACAGGAAGACCGGCGATAACCTCAGTACCAGTTGTCTCACCTAGTTGATCCGTAACATCCACACCAATCCCTCCCGCGAACGCTTCAATCCGCGTTATTTCGTAGTTGGTCCTATAGCGTGGATAACCGACGTCCACAGTCGTTGGAGAAGTCCAAAAAATGTCTTCTCCGTTGGTTCCTTCTGAGAGGGACCAAAAGGCCGGATTTTCGGCGTGCAACGGTATGCCGAAATAGGACCCTACCACGAACGCGACAATCGTGATCAAACCTGACAATCGAAAAGCACGCGTCATAGCTTCATCTTTCTGGCTTAAGGTGTTATTTCTGTTTTCACAGACAATCATGTGTCAGTATACCAAGTCGCTTGAGTTGAGCCAATCTTTCGGTAATTCTGAGTTTCAGACAAAGTTCTCCTACAGGCTTACTATTTCAGTATCCCGTAGCATGAGAGGTAGACGAATAGAAGAGAAGGTGCACAACCAGTTCAGTTGCAACACAATGGATTCGCCAAGATCTTATGTGCCAGGCGATACTAGTCGTTTTACTCAAGTGTGGAATTGTACTGGCTTCGGTTTCGGTTCACTACGAATCGCTTTTCTTATTGTCCGCGTTATTACGTCGCAAGCAGCGCTGGTATTCAGAGCGACTTCGCGCTGGCATGATGGTTTTGGGATGCCTGATAGCCCATGGTGTTGAAGTCATCTTGTTTGGGATGGGCTTTCGTATTCTGGAATGCGCGAATCAAGTCGCAAATCTCAATGGTGTGGAACCGGATGGCTTTAACTGCATTTACTATTCGGTAGTTGTCTACACTTCAATTGGTTTTGGAGACGTTGTTCCGATCAGTCCATCCATGCGCATTCTGACTGCCGCAGAAGGACTGACCGGCGCTATCCTTGTCCCCTGGACTGTGTCTTTCATGTTTGTGCACATGCAACAGTTCTGGAAAAGTAAGGACGAAGTCCCTGCTGTCTGACTACACCACACACCCCCGCGCTTCGACCGGCAGGCATTCGAAATCGTCTGGGCCATGTTGAAGCCAAAAGCTGTTTTGCAAATTGACACATGGGCAGATGTGATTGGGGATCACATGAATGCGCTGTCCTACTTGGGGCCGTTGATCGCAGGCGGTAATGTCAACTTCGCCATGCTCCTCGGTCAAATGGATGATGCGCGCCTGCGGATATTCGACCACATGTCCAAATCCGCCCGTGTCGGGTTGCAGGAAATGCCGGTCTTGCGTAAGTGTTTTACTGCCCGCATCAATCACCACCTTTCCTGGTACGGCATCGCTGACCACGGTGGCCAATACGCTGGCGGCACAATCGTTCAGCTGATACCAATTACCAGAAACGCAATTCCAGTCGCTGTAGATATAACTGCCCGGACGGATTTCGTTGAGTGCCGTGACTTGATGCGAGGTACGTGAGGTTGGTGTAGAGCCACCACTCACGATCGTTGCGGCCAAACCATGTTCGCGCCACAAGTCGATGACCTGCAGTAGGATCCTGTCCATGGCAGCCAATTCGGCATCTTGTTGGTCGGGGGGGCCCGCAATATGGCCTGGAAAACAAAAGAGCCCGTCCAGACGCAGTGCACTTTGGCTTTCAACAGCCTTGGCAAGCGCTAGTGCAGACTCTGGGTCTTGTGCGCCCGTTCTGTGATAGCCAACATCGATGTCAATGAGTATGCCAATCGTGGATTTGGCGGCTGCTGCAGCAGCCGATATACATTCGACAGCCTGCATGGTATCTACAGCTAAGCGGATTTTCTTGCTGTTGGCTAATTGAGCAATTCTGTCGGCGCGGTAGTTGTCCACGATGGGATAGCCCAGCAACAGATCATCGGCGATTTCGGCCATGACGTTTGCTTCGCCCAGCTTGGCGACACAGACACCTGTGGCACCATGCTCTAGTTGCAAGGAGGCCATCGTGAGGGACTTGTGTGTCTTGGTATGCGGACGGAGTGCCAGGCCATGGGTTTTTGCATAGTCGGCCATTGCCCGAACATTGTGTGTGACTTGATTCAAGTCGACGACCAGGGATGGCGTGGGGATATCTTCTTTGCAAGAGACTTTCAATCGTTCGGGAGCTTGAAACATGGGGGGTACCTTCGAGGCTACGGAATCTACGTTTCGGTTGGTGGCTGTCTCTTATACACATCTCCGAGCCCACGAGA
>CAWWCC010000184.1:0-6210 GCA_963935315.1 uncultured Planctomycetaceae bacterium
TAGGAGTCCGTCTCGTGGGCTCGGAGATGTGTATAAGAGACAGTCTTTGTACTGCCGACAACTCCTACAGGGTAGTGAAGTTTACCCTTTGGACCCGGCTGCGGTTCGCGAAGCAACCCATTCCATCACCGAAAAACTTCCCACTGCGGCAGATCGCAATTTGTATTTTTGGTACTACGCCTCTCTCGCCCTGCACAACAATCAACATCAATCCCCCGCTGCAGCACAAGCCTGGGATGAATGGAACCAGCATCTCACCACGGCCTTAGTAACAACCCAGCAAAACGATGGCAGTTGGGACTCCAATACGACCTGGGGCGGCTACGGGGGACGCGTGTATACGACGGCCCTTTCGGCACTCTGCCTGGAAGTCTACTACCGCTATACGCCTCCAGAGACAAGCAGTGAAATAGCAGGCCGCAAAGGCTGGCAGAGTGTACGAAAGTAGGAAAAAAGACCCGAGAAAGACCTCCGTAGCACAAATTAAATCGATCTATTTCCCGAAATTTTGCATCCCCAGGATCCCTTAGCAGAGGCTTTTTTCGCTTCGCTCCACCGCTTTCATCCCTCTCCTATCTGTTTGACTTGCTACACCAGTTCAGTAGAATTGAGATAGAGTCGGTCGGCCGAAGTCGTTGTAAAGCAAGTATTTATGCAAGGCTGATAGTTGACGCGTTGTACGAGAAGTCATTGATTTTCCACACGAGGAAGCCATGGGTACAATTTTGGCATTTATCGGTACGCCGGGGCCCTGGCAAGTCATCATCGTTGCGATGGTAGTCTTACTCCTGTTCGGCAATCGCCTGCCTTCGGTCATGCGATCTCTTGGCGAAGGAATTACTGAATTCAAGAAGGGAATCAAAGGGAATGATTCCGATTCAAACAACAAGATCGAAGACAAAGGTGAGTCTCCGCAGTAGCCGCCCCGACATACGTAAGCAGCTTAGCAAATTGCAGAATCACGATGATTGATCTTCCCTTGCTCTTCATTTCGTTATTGGCTTTTTGGAGTCCCGGGCCAGCTGAGATGATGCTACTGCTGGTAGTTGCCTTATTGCTTTACGGCGGCAACCTTCCTGATATTGCCCGCAGCTGGGGCAAAACATTTGCCGAATTCCGCCGCAATCTGAATGGTATCCAGCACGAAATCAACGATGTCATCTATAGCGAGCCTGAGCAATTAGAATACCGCGATGACAGCTATCCATCAGAAGACTATGGTTTGGCCAATGATTTTGAAACGGATAGCTACGAGACAAATGAAAATGACAACAATGCCAGTACCGTTCAATCTGGCATCGTTGATAGTGGCGGCGGTAGTGACGGAGGTGACGACGAAACGGACCAACAGTCGGCAGACGATCTAGATTTACCGCGCACGGAACAGGATGCCTAGAATCACCTCGAGTCAATTCAATTGACATTTCGAGGCATTGATCATTCGAGGCAAACCCCAAAAGCATCGGCTCACATGTTACGTCAAAAAACACCTTGCCCTTGAAACAAACCCGGGCGGCTAGCTCAGTTGGTTAGAGCGCCGTGCTCACACGGCGGAGGTCACAGGTTCGAATCCCGATAAAAAGTCGCCCACACACAGAATACAAAGCCAAAAGCAAAAATCTAATTCCCCCAACCAAGTAGAATCATTGGGTTCGGGGAGGATCGTTCAACAAAGGTTAAGCCGGGTGAATACCGGCCTAAGGCCGCCAGCCATCTCCGGCCGCTTCGTATTGGGCTCTTAAGACACCAGTTCTTTGCCGTAGTTGTTCGAGCACGTGCTCATATTTCGGATTCCCGGCAAAATTCTGCAATTCGTCCGGGTCGCGTTTCAAATCGTGAAGAAATTCGTAACCGGGCGTGAGGTAGTGTGCGTATTTATAGCGGGCATTCCTCACCCCTTCCCACTGGGGAATCCGTTCACCTAGCGGCGGCAAATGCTCGAGAAAGACATCGCTCCGCCAATCTGTCGCTTCTCCGGCGACCAGTGGCAGCAGGCTTTTGCCCTGGTACCGACCGGGGACGGGCAGTCCGGCCAGGTCGAGAAAAGTAGCAGGTAGATCGACATTCAGCACGAACTGATCGAGCACGCGTCCGCGACGGCTTGGCTGGAGGCGAGGATCGTAGACGATCAGAGGGACGCGAATGGACGGTTCGTAGTGCGACCATTTTCCGGCGAAACCCCGTTCGCCCAGGTAATAGCCGTTGTCTGCCGAATAGACGATTACCGTATTCTTGGCCAGCGCTCGCTTGTGAAGCGCCTGGACAACCCGGCCGACAACACGATCCATACCGCTGAGCATGCGGAAGTAAGCACGCATGTTTGCGTCGTATTTTTCGGGCGTGTCCCACCGCCAGTCGAACCGCGTGCGGTTGAGCGACTTTTTCAGAAACTGAGGATGGTTCTCAAAAATCTCCGGACTGGCAAGCCGCGGCGGGGGTATTTTTGTATCGCGGTAGAGGTGGTCAACCGCCTTGGGCCAAGGAAAGTGCCCGCTACCGGGCCGCTTGTCCCCATCTTCTGCGTGGGCCACATTGAACCACAGGTTCAAGCAAAAAGGCTGGGTGGTAGCTTGGGTATTGATAAACCGGACAGCCCGGTCGCCAATCAACTCGGCCGTGTGGCGCTGGGTGCCATCTTTCTGTTCTTTAAAATAGGGCGTGCGGTCAATTTCTTCATAGACGTCGAACGCCCGGTTGTGGTCAAACGAGTCTGGCATGTTGGCATCCCACTTGCCAAAAAAACCTGTGCGATAGCCCTGTTCGCGCAGTTGTTGCGGATAGGTTGTGCTGGCGGCGGTGTCTGACACCACGTTAACGTTGTTTTTTGAGCCATGCGACCGCGACCACATGCCCGTGAGAACGGTCGACCGGCTAATCCAGCAGATACTTGTGGTCACCATGGCGTTCGAAAAGCGCACGCCTTCGGCGGCCAGGCGATCGATATTGGGTGTTTTAAGGATCGTGTGGCCGGCGCAGCCCAGCGAGTCGTGGCGCTGATCGTCGACAAAGACAAACACCATGTTTGGGCGAGCCGTTTGGCCAGGAAGTGTGCTGGCCGGTAGCAACGTTCCGGCAACCGCGCCAAGCGCCAATAACAGCAGCGATAAAGTGCGACCCTGAATCATGGTGGCTCTGAGGACGGTTTTTTTAGCAAAGCGATGTTGGCCGGGCGGTAGAGTTGGCGGCCAGGTCAGTGGCCATATTCTACTGGGCGCGCAGGCCCGTGCCAGCTTTTTTTGTGAGAAGTCCGAGTTGACTGCGCTGGGATAGCACATGTTTCAGTTCTTCGTCGGTGATGGTGAGATCGGCCAGTACGGTTTTCAAAAGGTCCCAATATTCGCGGATGGCTTGCTGTTCGGGAACAAATCCCCTGCGCGACACGACCTGTTCACATCGATTGAGCCCCAGCACACCTGGCTCTGGATAGGGGGTGCTGGTGAAACTCTGCAGGAATTTGTAGTTGCCATGGGTTGCCAGGTCTTTAAAGGTGGTGATGTTTCGCTTCTGGAGTGTGGCCAGGTATTTTTTCATCAGTAAACCGGCAGCCAGGGCGTCGTCTGCACGAGTTCACCCAAGCAGTGGGGGCTGATACACGGCCGAAGAGGCCGGAGACGTTGCTTCGTCCTGGCCGTCGTCTCGGGTGATTTGCAGTGGCGACTTGGTAAGCAATGCTGCATGGGCCTCGTGGCAGGTCAGCAGGATAACTTGTTTTTGCTGGGCAAACTCTTGCAGTACATCTGCGGTCTTTTTCTGCCGATCTGCATCGAGATCTACCATCGGGTCATCGAGAATGAGAAACCCATTGAGACCTTCGAGGAAGTGGGCTGCCATGGAGAGCCGGATGCAAAATCCCATGCTTGCTTTGGTGCCCATCGAAAGCAGTTCGTGCGGGATCACAATTCCTGAAGCGCCGGTGACTCCTCCGCCATCGAAATCTAGATCTTTGTAGCGGTTGCTCGTGATCTGTTGAATCGTTTGTGACAGTCGCTTTGTCCACGGATCAAGCGTGCCGGAATCGAGCTGACTCTTCATCTGCTGGAACTGCTCTTTCACGCGCATCAGAGATTCGAGCCGACGCTTTTGGAGTGCATAGCTCGACTCGGCCTCTGTAATAAGGTCGGCCAGTTCCTGTGTCGTGCGACCCGGTTCGGTTGCCTTGAGCGCTGATTGCTGATTTGTGGCATCCGGCAGTTCTTCTTCTTTGATGACCGTTAAGCGGCTGCGATTTCGGTTGAATTCCCCCTCCAAAGCTTCAGTGCTTTCGCTGCCTTCCGGAAGTGGCGGCAATTTTGTTAACTTCTGTTCGCAATCCTGCTTTTGATTTCGGGCGTCAAGAAGCCGGTCGAGTACCGCGTCGGGGTTTTCGAATTGGTCTTCCCACGTTTTTATTTCGGCCCGCTTCTGTTTTAGTTCGGTTTGCTGTTGGTTGTGCGTCGCCCGGTTAGCCAGAATGGCATTGTTGATCTCGCCCGTTTCACGTTTGGGAGCAGAAATTTGCTCACCACAGGCACTTGCGAGTTCTGCCAGGGTTTGTCCGCTGAGGATAGTTTCTAGGGCCGTGTTGGCACGCTCCAGATTGGTGTTCGCAATCGAATAATCAGTTTCCCGTTTGTGGGCCTCATCCACGGAGACAACACCGATGGTTGAAAGCAGTTCGCTTATTTTGGCCTGGGCCGACTCGTATTGGTCCTTAATAGCAGAGAACTGCCCGTCACCAGATTCGACCTCGAACTTAAACTGCCCGGTGGTTAGCGTCACAATACCGTCTGCCTTGGTATGCAGCGGCTGGTCTTTGGTTGCTACCTCTTCACGAGAATCTTCCAGCCCGGCCTTAACCTCGACTTTGGTATCTGATTCAGGAGTCAACCGGACCTGCAGTTTGCCGGCAGCCATAGACGCCGCGTGGCGACCTTTTTCGGCGATCGTCGTTTTTAGATCCTCAAATAGCTGCGTCGAAAGGTTCTTGAATGTGGCCAGGTGTTCCTTGGCTTTGGCCAGTTTTGCTTCTGCTTCTTTTGCAGCGGTGAGTTTTTGACGTTGACCAGCAGATTTTTGGTACAGCTGTGCCTCGTCCGACTCCTTGCGGAGCAGGCTGTGTTCGCCATCCAATTGCTCAAGGGATTTTTCCAGGCGACCGATCTCAACTTCGTGCAGCGGCCACTTGGTCTGGATGGATCGCAGGTGTTCCTCTTTCTTTTTTGCGGCATCCAGTTTCAACTCTAGCCCCTGCCGCTCTTTGAGTCCGTCTACGATAGGTGCGAATTTATCGACGTAGAGCTGCAGCTTTGTCCGCTCGACAATCAGCTCCGCAACCTGCTGATTGATCGCATCGTGATTTCGTTCGTGATCCTCAACCTCCAGAAGTTCAGCTTTGAGCTGCTCATGTTCGTACCAGGCCTTTAGCAAGCTTCCAACACTTTGCTTCCACGGATTTTCGATTCCGCGTCCATTCTCTGGACGATCCGCCGCCAAATCCCATCGTGAACTTACGTCATCGAGCTGTTGGTTGATGGAATGTTCAAGCGTTTCGAGAGAAACCCCATCGGTATCAAAAGCAGAACTTCTGAGGATCTGGGCAAGATCAGAAGCCTCTTCACCGTCTGTGTCGAAGTCTGCGAGTGTTGACGAGATGGCCGACTGATGTGCGATTAGGATGTTTTGCCAGGTGCCCCGTTTTAATTGCAGCAGACTGGCAACTTTTTGATCCACCTCGTCAGCACTGCGGATAACTTGCCCCGACGGCAGGGTGAGCTCGCTACGACATTCGCCCCCCCACGACTTGGTGATTTGATAAGCGTCGCCATCGACCAGGCAGTTTAGCGAAACACCAAACGTATCTCCGCCTCCGCGCGGAACGAATGGTTGCAGGTGTTTTCGCCAGTGGAGTTTGCCGTAGCTGGTCGACTCGAATAAGGCACACACGATGCCATTTACCATGGTGCTTTTGCCGGCTTCATTGGGGCCAAGCACAACATTCATTCCTGGGCCGAATTCGCAGGTGCGTTCGGCAAGACCGGCAAACGGATGGAGGCGAAGTGTCTGAAGTTGCATCAGCGCGCCTCCTTCACAAGATCATATGCCAGTTGCAGGGCGAACTGGTCGCTTTCGTGTTGGGCAAGCGCACTGAGGAGCTGATGAGGAAACGCCCCCTCGGTAAACTCGGCCTCGAGATCTTGCTGGCGAACTGCCCGAAGCACCTCCTTGGTGTTG
>CAWWCC010000185.1:0-6172 GCA_963935315.1 uncultured Planctomycetaceae bacterium
ACAAGGAGTATCGTCGGCAGCGTCAGATGTGTATAAGAGACAGATAGAAAGTATTAGTCGAAGTACCTGCCTAAGCTTAGAGTGCTGTTTTCGCTCCCTGTTATTCTTCAACCTGCCAACCAGAGAATCGTCGACGGTGACAATATTTATTTGTTCTCCCGTAATTTCAGGAACTCCCATTGTGACCCGAGCCGAATTCAATACATGTGGACTAGGAATCGAGCCGCTTGCAGCCAAGTCGATTCGTAACTTCGAGTCGTATCTGTCCTTGTTGTTTAGATTGAGAAGGCAGAGTTTAGCTCGAGCCAATTCTTCAAGAATCTGTTGAGACTGGCAACCTAGCAGACCAGTTGCAAAAGTCTTGATATGAGCCATCTGTCGATCTGCTGCTATAGAAATTACGTCTGCATCGTCCTCAAAAAGATCTATACCTAGTAGGCGATAATGATTCGCAGGTTGTTCCTGAGGAGGAATTCCCAGCCACTTGTGGTAGGGGTCAAGATTAGTTTTTGATTTGTGAGGAGTCACTTTTAGAATACTTTTAATACAATGCGTGGGTATTTACAGAAGGTTATCCCTGGCCAATAAACGGCTTTGCTATCTTGAACCTTCTCCCATTATTTCCTGAAGCCAATTGGGTAAATTCTCTTGCAATTCAGGCCGAAACCAGCAGAGCATTAATATGCCAGCTATTATGCCAACCAGCGAAAAAATAACGTGTCCTAAGATAAAAAACATTTTCTTCAGTTGGCGTCGCCTATTTATGAGATCCAAAGTCTGCATTGGCCCCACTGCATTTGCTCTCTTGTGGTCTCGCACAGTCCTCTTCAATCCATCCGAAGCAGCCTTCGGCGCTCCTGATTGAATGGCGGGTTCCAAAGTGGCCTCTTTAGATTTAATGTTCTGTAGTCCTGGTTTTTCTAGATAGGGAGAGTCTGTTGCGGCAGGTTCATAATCATTTAAAGTGGACTCAATCAATCGGTCAATGTCATCATAGTTAACAAGACCACCATCTCGACAGACAATTTTTTTCCAGCTATCTAATCTCGAGTTGGTAATAGACTTAACTCGCTGCAAATCGATCTGAGCCGCACTACCTACTCCTGGTATATTGGCATTCACTGAGAGTCTTCCATTACTATCAAGTCGATAGACAACCTTAACCTTAGTCCCTTTTTGAAGTCCACGAGGAAGATTCTTTATTCGTGCTCGACCTAGTTCACTGCAATGCTCAGGCTGGCTGCTCTCCCCTTCTAATAGTCTTACCAAAACATTATTCTGGTCATCTTCTTTCGTAACAAATTCGCGTACAACTTCTTTAGGCAAGGATGAGTTGCGAGCAATTAAGGAGATGTTTTCCTTTCGCAATGTTCTTTCGTCGATTCCTTCGATACCCAGGCTGTGAGAAGCTACGTCAGTAATCCTTAGATTAGGAGCATCAGCAGCAAGTCCCTTTTCTCGTAACTTTGAAACCGCAAAAATGGCAGCACCACGAGCGACTGCTTCGTCCGGATGGATCGTAGTTTCAGGAGAGAGGCCAGAAAGATTTGAAAGCATCTCACGAACCATAGGCATGCGTGTAGAGCCTCCCACAAGAAGAATCCGGTCAATATTCGACCAGTTCAGCCCCGCTTCTCTTAGCGTCTGTTGAGTGGTAAACGCCGTTCTCTCTAACAGATCGGCGGAAATCTCTTTAAATTGTTGCCTAGAGAGTTCGACATCTAGACTGCACCCATCATGATTCATGACTATCCTTGTTATTGCTGATTCGGAGAGTTCATGCTTGGCTTGTTCAGCTAGACGTCGGAGATGAAACTCAAAATCGCTGTCAAATTGCTTGCAATTAGGGTGCTTTTCTATAAAGCGTTGTTTGGCATGCTCTGACAACCGCAGGTCCCAGTCGTATCCACCTAAACGTACATCGCCATCGGTGGCAAGGGTTGTGACTCTTAATCCGTCGAGTTGAACCACAGTAACATCAAACGTCCCACCACCAAGGTCATATACCAGGGCATTCGTCTTTTGCTTAGCAGCACCACATGCATTCAAATAACCTAAGGTCTGACCAAAAGCCAAGGCAGCGGCTGTCGGCTCATTGACAATGTCTAGGACTTCAAGGCCACTCATCTTCGCCGCATCAATGGTCGCCTGTCTTCTTTTTTCGTCAAAGTAGGCTGGTACTGCAATGACAACTTGGAAATTATCGTTGAGACGTAGCAAGATGTCATTACGAAGTTGCCGGAGGATGAAACCCTGGATTACTTCGGGTGGAAGAAGGCGATTGCCGACAGTTCTTGAGTAGGAACTGAGTCCCATATCTCGTTTTGCACATTCAGCTACCTGCCCAGACAGGTTGATACTCGCTTCCAGTGCTCTCTTTCCTACGACCGCTTTGCCCTTGTCGATCAAAACCACACTTGGCGTTAGGGTCTCTTCTTCTGAATTCAAGAGTATCTCAGTATTACCCTCCGCATTGACATAAGCGATTACCGATTGAGTGGTCCCCAAATCGATGCCGACAGGATGCATGCGGGCCATAACACCTCCCAAATGAGTCGAGGCAGAACCGATACTCTATACAGCTTATAAGCATCAATTAACTTGCCAAAGTGCAACTTAATTCTGATTCAACAAGGTATTCCGCTGCATTAAAACTTAAGCATTGCAGGGCAATATATTACAAGGTAACGGCTGGTCTACTGTTACATCAAATTCATAAGATCTATTCTTCTTGAGAATTTCCCAGTAGCGTTAAACAGGGTCAGTCGTTACACCGAACAAATCGCTACAAGAATCGGTTGTCTCATATATCTTATTATATAGTGATAGAGTAACACGGTGTAGCATATCTAAACCAAGCAATTTAGTATGCATGTTGCTGAGCAGGGTGCGATCCGACTCATCAGCCGACGAAGGGGTGCGATGAAGAAAACAAATCGAGCACAAAAGACGTAACCCTAGAAGAGCTACGACTTTGTGTGACTCTTAGCAATCTAATGCCAAGCGGAGGACAAGGGACTCGAACCCTCAACCCCTTGCGGGGCACCTGATTTCGAGTCAGGCTGCTAGCCAATTCGCGTATCCTCCGGGGGAACCCCGATTTTAATGAGCTAAGTGGGGATGAGCAAGAACATCTGCCCGTAGATCTTGCCCGATGCGAATGGCCCCTAAAGACCGTTTCACGCCTAATATGTGGTGGGTTGCAGGGACGGGTGCTGTCCATTTCCTCTGTTCCGTCTGACCGGATATTTCCCAGATGGTACAACCGGCGCAGGTGTCCAACATTGGCTCGCTCTGTGCGGACGGTAACTGCTAGGACCAGATTTGCGGATTTCGCACGCTGTTACTGGTAAGCATAGGAGGAGCAAAATTTTCGTCGTTCGTGCCAGCATCCGCCGATATCAGTCAGTATCCTGAAGCACGCACCCCACTCTCTCCCCCTGATAGCGAGGAATCGCATGGCGGCCGAAAAAATGTTTCGTATTGTCACGCGCGGAAAAAACGGTGAACTCCGTACGCGTGACTATAGACATGAAGATGCGGTTCTCAAGATGCATACGCAGATTGGTATCGACGATTGTAGTACGGATTTGAGTCTGCGGGGTATGCCCGTCTTCCGTGGACTGATCGGCCCTATGCCTGAATCCAAAGGAGTCGTTCGCTACGAAGCGCCAGAAGTGTTCGAAAGTTTGACCAAAGAATGGAGCGCGGCACCAGCGGGACGTAAGTCGCGAAGACGGTCTAAAACCTGACAAAGAATTTCATCGGCCAGGGATAACTTTGCCACAAAAACCCTGTCCCACAATCACACTGTCCCGCATTGGCCAGTGCCTGCAATTCACAGCACCATCCAGGTTAGACTACTGTCCGCCTCAGCCCGGGTGTGTGCTATAAAAAAGGAGCGTACTCCCTGGAGTGCGCTCCCTTTTTTTATATCGCCTCTACTTGAATGGCTCTCTGCAATTAGCGATAGCTTGAGCTGCTCGGCGATTGCCAGCCTGTCGCCTGACGCGGTGGATCATTTTCCATGGCCACGCCGCCAAGGGGTGTGCTACTCAAGGCTCTTGCTGTTGAGTTGGTAGCGATGCTGGGTCGGGCAGCGATTGTGGCCGTGGGGCTACTACTTAGTGGTCGAGCGCTGGCTAGTGAACGCGGTTCGTTCATCGCTACGCGTGTGGTCTCTTCGACTTCTGCCGTGCGGTAGGTCGTTACCGGAACTTGTACGGTTCGCGTCTGAGGCACCCATGCTACTTGATTCATGGGAATCTGGACATTGGCGACTTGTGTACTCCAGGTTGTGACCGGTCGCAGGTTGTAGGTCCAGTAGGGCGTTACAAAAGGATTCCACCGACCTCGCAAACGTGTATCCCAGCGATACGTCGTATTGGGCACACAATAGAGTTGTTGGTGGTTAATGGTGTTAGTGGTTAGTTGCTGTGCATAAACTGTCTGGGTGCGCTCTTGCATCTCGGTTACGGGTACTTGCCGCTGTGTCACACGACGCGTTACTTGATAACGATTCCCATCGGTACCTGTTACGATCTCCTGGGCCTGGTTAGTTTTGCTAACACTCATCAGAGTGAGCATGAGCACGATTGGCGTCCAACATCGGAGAGGAGTCATGATTTCACCTCGGCGAAAAAACTAGTCACAAACTTGTCGCCCGCTGCACTAGACAAGATTCAGCAACAGCGGCTGACTACGACATCTTCTTAGTTATCGGCACTGGCAAGCTAATTTCATCAGCTGACCATGTGGTTACGGATTGGCTGAAAGGGTGAAAGTAGGAGGTCTGCATGCGGTGTTTTCGCCCGACTGGGGGTCCTGCTAGCAACAAAAACAGCAACAGCATACAATAGGCAAGCTAAAATGCAGTGCGCGCAGCGCCAGCATGTTTTTGCCATTCTGTAAGAAATTACGCGCCAAGGATCACTCTGTTGTTCGACACCCAATTACTCGAAATTCTTCGCTGCCCACAAAATCACTCGTACTTGTCATTGGCAGAGCCCGATCTGGTTGAGCAGATCAACGAGGGAATTGCCTGCCAGAAAATTACCACCGTGGGTAGGCAACTCGTCAAAAAACCACTGGATGGCGGGTTGGTTCGCGAAGCGGGTGATTTGTTGTATGCGATTATTGACGACATTCCGGTCATGCTGCATGACGAAGCAATCGATCTCTCCCAAATTGGCAAGGAGTAAAAGCATGGCCGAAACTATCTTTCAGAAAATCATCGATCGTGAAATACCAGCCAATATCGTTTACGAAGACGAACATTGCCTGGCTTTTCATGATGTGGCGCCACAAGCACCCACGCACGTTTTGGTGATTCCTAAAAAACCAATCGAATCGATTGACCAGATTGCCGATGAAGATGCCTCTTTGCTGGGACACCTTTGGCTTGTTTTGCGCAATTTGGCACAGCAGCTCAATTTGGGAGAAGGGTATCGAGTGGTCGTCAACTGCGGGGCCGATGGTGGTCAAACGGTAGATCATTTGCATTTTCATTTATTGGGTGGTCGCTCGCTGTCCTGGCCCCCTGGATGAGTCAGGAATGCCTGCCCGTGAATCTACATCCGTCCAGCCCTCCGTACTTCGATCGACTGTTGGCAGAACTTGATACGCCGGCCAAAACTCGGTAGCCGCTTTTGGGCGACATGTACATTGGGGCTACTGGAGCCATCCGGCAGAGGCAACATTAACGGTAGAAGATTATAGCCTGGCGGCCGAGGAGTTGTGTCTGCAGTTGTTGGCTGCTGCCAATGTCCACTAGAACCCTACTGGACGCAGGAGGCGGATTCGGAGGAACCCTCGCTTGTCTGAATGAGGGGTACTCCAATCTTAATCTCCTGGGAATCAATATCGATGCCCAGCAGTTGCAACGTGCTGCAACCTTGGTCCAGCCACGCTCAGAAAATTCGATGCTCCTGCTATTGGCCGATACGGCAAGTTTGCCAGTGGCCGATGAAAGCGTTGATGAAATCTTAGCGGTCGAGAGTATTTTTCATTTTGACCGGAATAAATTCTTATCCGAAAGCAGCCGATTGCTCCGTCGTGGTGGAGGAATTACTTTATCTGATTTTATTCCCCAGGAACGCAGGCCACCGTACTCCGTGCGCCAACGGCAGGTAAGTCTACTCGGCAATGCCCAGCTTCTTGCTGGCAGCTGGAG
>CAWWCC010000186.1:0-6161 GCA_963935315.1 uncultured Planctomycetaceae bacterium
ACACAAGGAGTATCGTCGGCAGCGTCAGATGTGTATAAGAGACAGCCACCGAATTAACAACGCATAGTCGGACGGATTTTTTAAGTCCGGCATACTACACATCCATGGGTTTTTCGATTCCAGCAGCCCTGGGTGCCCAAGTTGCTCAGCCGAATGCTCGGGTCGTGGCCATTGTTGGCGATGGCGCTTTTCAAATGACCGGGATGGAACTTTCAACTCTTGTGCGGCACAACATGCCCGTCATTGCCATCGTCCTCAACAATGGTGGATACGGAACGGAGCGCCTGCTCCACCCGAGTAGCTACGAGTTTAATAGTATTCACTCCTGGCAATATCATCGATTACCTGATGTGCTGGGAGGAGGCACCGGCTACCTGATCAAAACAGAGAACGATTTCGATAGGGCACTAACGGCTGCCTGGTCCGATACCTCAGGGCCCAGCATCCTGCATATCTGCCTCCAAGCTGAGGACTGCAGTCCTGCCCTGGCCCGACTTGGTGAGATGATGAGCCAGACAGTCTTACAGAAGTAAGGCTTGCTAGCAAGTTGGACAGTAATGCCAATGACCAGCTATAGGCTAGATATTGGGATCACCAGAAATTTTACGCACTCCGCATAATCGCAACCAATACCTAGGATCTGCAACCAGGGTGACCCTTTTATACTGAATCTATGTACAACCAGAAGGCAACAAATAACCGATCAATGATTACTGAGTACTACTATCTATCACGAACATTACCACTGGATGACGGACAGGTCATGCATTTTGGCGAATACTTGGTACGTGAAAATATTCTCTCAGCCCATCAGATTTTGAAAGCACTCGATGAACAGCGCAAACGGCGCAAATTCATTCCGTTGCTGTTGGTGGAATTAGGTATGATGGATGATCATCGTGCCTTGAAACTATGTACCATTTCTAATGAGGAGCATAAGGATGTCCTCGACATCATGCGTGAGGAGGGTATTATCTCCCAACAACAATCTAATAGAATTCGGATTGCCCGTGACAAGAGTGGTCCCCCACTTGGTCAGTTGCTGGTTGAGATGGGCTTTATCGACGAGCAAACGTGCTATGAAAATTTAAAGCTTTATGAAGCACAGAAACAGGGGACTGCGGGTACCACTCTGTCTGCTGCCGTTCAAGCGGAACCCTAAAGATTCGTGCCTACCCCTGTTGTCAAGCGTGAGCAAAGAATTCAGAATTGGGGCTTCTGGATTTATACTTCATCAATGCAGCAGGGAAAAAAGCCGTCCGTCACCCCCAGAAAATCGCCAGCACAATGAGTGCGGCGATTAATAGCACTCCCACAACGATTCGCCCCCAACCTGGTTGGTCGGATGTTTTCACATCTTCAAGTGGCGGTAGGTTTTGAGTTAGATGAGCGAAATCCGAGCCATACTCTTCTTCCAGATGATCCTTGATGATACCTTGCACGGTACGCGCATTGAACGGTCGCAATTCGGGGTCTTTTTCTAACAGCTGTAGGATCAATTTTTCGAACCATTCCGGGCAGTCCACACCAGCTTCACGCAATCCGGGAGGTTTTTTGTGCAGGTGCTGGTCCCAAATCTGTGCGAAATTAATTCCCATAAATGGCGGTTTGCCCGTAAGCATTTCGTAGATCACACATCCTAGGGAATAGAGGTCCGCCTTACCCGAAATTTCTCGATCGGCGCAAATCTGCTCCGGCGACATATAAGCGTAAGTACCAACCGTTATGCCATCGCCTGTGACATCCGAACCTTGCAAATCGCGGGCAATGCCAAAGTCGCCGAGCACCAAAGCGCCCTTGTTGTCAAAAAACAAATTACTTGTCTTTAAATCGCGGTGAATGATGCCATGGTTATGCGCATGTTGCAAAGCAGAAGAAATATGTGCCGCATAAGCAGCAGCTTGCGGCCATGACAACGGACCAGTTTTCTGCAAATGTTCTTTGAGATTCCCATGCTCTAGCAACTGCATCGCATAGAAATACTGGCCATCCATCAGCCCCCCACCATAGTTTTGCACAATGTGCGGGTGGTTAAGACGTTCCATGATGGTGATTTCGCGTTGGAAGCGATCAACAATCCTGGGATCGTGGGCAATGGTCGGATGCAATAATTTAACAGCTACTGGCTGAGCAATATCCGGGCTCTCTGCACGAAATACGGTACCCACTGTGCCGACGCCAAGCGGTTCCGCCAACTTGAAGGTTGCGGCCGTTGGTAAAAAGTTCAGTTTTTTCAGAGGCTTTGAGGCCGGCAAATCGCTCATTGTTTAGATGCGTAATGTTTTCCTAAGGGTGAAAAAATGTTCCCAGATAGTGCCGGACTTACCTCGGCGCAATGCCAGGATACTTGCTTGCCTGATAATCGGTACTTTTTGGCTGTCTCCAATCTTAAGAGCCCCTCTGCCCAAGGGGCAGCCCATGGCAAGGTGTTTTTCTAACATAATTACTGCCTATCCTGGCTGTAGGTGCTTAGCCAAACAGCAACGAATGCATGCTCTCTGGGCATTTTGGGGCCAACGTCCTTTACCTGGGTTGATCCTGGAAATGAGGTAAATCTTAACCTAAAAGCTACTTACGAAAAATCTAGCCCTCCAAGCCGGATTTGGCATCCCGATTGCGTTTCAGGGAACCTCCTAGAAGTATCTCAAGGTTTTTGAGGCTCAGATTATTGGCAAGGCGGACCCTCTTTAGTGGGGCCAGAAAATAGACATCCAGACACGCGTTTGCTTGCGGGCAGGAATTTCGCACCCTGATGTGAGGTTTAGGCCATTTCCGCGAAAGTCGTTATTACGCGGAAATAACCGACAGCAACAGCTGCCGACTGGCCAAGAACCTGTATCTCAGATTTGACAAAGTCCTCAGGTCCAATCCCTGAAGCATGTTGTGGTGAGTTCCGCAGTAAACGGACCCTAGAAAATCCAGTTAAAACTTTTTACTATGAGGGATCGTCCTGGAGGCGATTTCCTTACTTGTAGGACTCCTGCTGTTTGGGAATCCTGATGTGAATCACAACTAAGTTTCTGCAGTAACATAACCACTGCCAATTATTTACCGCCACGTTTCCACCGCAATACGCGAAAACGAAACACATTTTTCAATCTTTTTCAGGAGTGATTACCGAGATGAGTTACAAGTTAGAGTACATCTGGTTGGACGGTTATAGCCCCGAGCCCAACCTCCGCAGCAAAACTAAAATTGTCGATAGCGAACCGGCTAGTGCATCTGATTGTCCCGGCTGGGCATTCGATGGCAGTAGCACCGAGCAAGCTGAGGGCAGCTCATCCGACTGCCTTTTAAAGCCCGCCAAGTTGATTGACGATCCGCAGCGCAGCAATGCATCGCTAGTACTATGCGAAGTGCTGAACGCCGATGGTTCGGTACACAATTCCAATGGCAGAGGTGCCTTTGAAGACGACAATGATCTGTGGCTAGGCTTTGAGCAAGAATACACCATTATGAATGGTACCAAGCCTCTTGGTTTTCCGGCCGATGGTTATCCTGGACCACAAGGCCCTTATTATTGCTCGGTTGGTTTCGACAACTGTGTCGGTCGTGACATCGTCGAAGATCATCTGGACACATGCCTCGAAGCGGGCCTGGCAATCACCGGTATTAATGCTGAAGTCATGAAAGGTCAGTGGGAATATCAGTTATTTGGCAAAGGTGCCAAAAACGCTTGCGATGACCTTTGGTTGTCCCGTTATCTGCTGCATCGTACAGCCGAAAAATATGGTGTCACGATTGAGCTTCACCCCAAGCCGATCAAGGGAGATTGGAACGGAAGTGGTATGCACACCAACTTTTCCACAACCGATATCCGAGAAAAGGGTGGAGAGGAATTGATTAAGAACATTTGCGAAAAGTTCCGCACCCGTCACGACGCACATATCGCATCCTACGGCTCGGACAACGACCAACGTCTCACTGGTTTGCACGAAACCCAGGCAATTAATACGTTTAGCTATGGCGTCAGCGATCGCGGAGCTTCCATCCGCATCCCTGTCGGCACAGTTCAAGACGGCTGGAAGGGATATCTGGAAGATCGCCGCCCTGCGTCGAATGCAGATCCCTACAAGGTTGTCGGTGAGATTCTGACAACTTTACGCTCCTAATCGAGATTTTACTCGCAACGAAGCGTCATTTGGAAGACAACGGCCGGAAGACAACGACAACACCCCTCTTCACCTGCTGGCGGAGAGGGGTGTTTTTTTGTTATGGTGGTTCCACTCGGGCTCCGAGGAATGCTGATATTTGGAAATAAACCGCCTATGCCCATTGCGGTCAGTACTTGTTCAAAAAATGCGAGATTAAGAGGATCATTTCAGCTGCGGATCTTTTGGCTTTGTCCGTACAAATCTCACCCCTCTCTATCAACATTCGTCCCCGCCTTTTTTTGCACTATAATTTTTAAAGGAGAATCTTATGTCGCCGCAAGATGTTTTAGCGCTCTGCCGTGAGCGAGGTGTAAAAGCCGTTGATTTGCGCTTCATGGATTTTCCGGGCCTCTGGCAACACTTTACGATCCCCGTTGACAAGCTTGATGAAGAAGTCTTTGAAGACGGCCTAGGATTCGATGGTTCCAGTATCCGAGGTTGGCAGGCTATTAACGAAAGCGACATGTTGCTCGTACCGCAACCTTCCACCGCTTTTATTGATCCGTTTACCGACTTGCCTACAATTTGCATTATATGCAATATCCAAGATCCAATCACACGCGAAGATTACACACGTGATCCACGCAATGTTGCCCGCAAAGCAGTCAACTACCTCAAAAGCACTGGCATCGCAGACACTTGTTATATCGGCCCCGAAGCTGAATTCTTTATCTTTGACGATATCCGTTTTGACCAATCTCCCAATAGTGGTTTCTTTTTCATCGACAGTGCCGAAGGCCAATGGAATCGTGGAACAGATACCCGATCTCGAGGCGAAGGTCCTAATTTAGGGCACAAATTGCGACATAAGGAGGGCTACTTCCCATGTCCACCAGCGGATCAACTGATGGATATTCGCAATGAAATGATGCAAATGATGATCGATTGTGGCTTGGATGTCGAAGCACAACATCACGAAGTTGCTACGGCTGGTCAATCAGAAATCGACTTAAAATATAACGATCTGGTTCAGATGGCTGACGACATGTGCTTGTACAAGTACATTGTCAAAAATGTTGCTCATCAGCACAACAAAACAGTAACCTTCATGCCAAAACCAATTTTTAGTGACAACGGGTCTGGCATGCACACCCACCTTTCGCTTTGGAAGGGTGAGCAACCTCTTTTTGCAGGGGGCGGCTATGCTGGGCTGAGTGATGAAGCGATTTACGCCATCGGAGGCATCTTAGCGCACGCCCCAGCAGTACTGGCTTTCACCAATCCCACAACCAATAGCTACAAACGCCTGGTACCTGGTTACGAAGCGCCCGTGAATCTTGCTTACTCACAGCGCAATCGCTCGGCCGCATGCCGTATCCCAATGTATAGCCCCAGCCCAAAATCAAAACGAATTGAGTTCCGTTGTCCCGACCCGAGTTCCAATCCTTACCTGGCCTTTTCGGCACTGATGATGGCAGCCCTCGACGGTATCCAAAATAAGATTCATCCGGGTGAACCTCTCGACAAGGATATTTACGACTTAGAACCTGAAGAATTGTCCAAAGTACCGACCACTCCTGGCTCCCTGGGAGAAGCACTCGACGCGCTGGCTGCGGACCATGAATTCTTGCTTCGAGGCGATGTTTTTACCCAGGATGTGATCAATACTTGGATATCCTACAAAAAGCAAAATGAAGTTGACGCCTTGGCCCTCCGGCCTCATCCGTACGAATTCTGCTTGTACTACGATATCTAAAAGTTATCAATGTTGCCGAACTCTCCACATGTCCGCGGAGAGAATGCCCTCTGTGGCGCTTACGGTGTCAACGCATGTCCGAATCGACAGTGGCTATGTCTTCCTTGGGGAGTCTGGCCAGGTATTCATCGTATTGCGTTTGTGCATCTAGATGAGCCTGATTCCCTCTTGTGCCACTGCGTCTGCTATCGAGTTCTTCCATGCGATCCAGGGGGCCATAAATAGTCGTCCCTGAAAAACCCCCTGCCGATTGTTTAATGGCAATTTGCGTAAACTTGCTTTTGTCAGTCAGGGGCTCAGCGGATGCCGCT
>CAWWCC010000187.1:0-6155 GCA_963935315.1 uncultured Planctomycetaceae bacterium
CACACAGAGTAGTTCACACAGAGTAGTTCACACAGTGTAGATGCAGTGTAAAAAATGCGCACGCAAATGGGTCAGCGTTCACACAGTTGGGCATCCTCATTTGCCTGCCATACTTGGCCTGTTGCTGGTTCTAGGGCCGTCAGCCATTTTCCTCCATGGCAATAGGTGTCAATGCAGATGAGATGGCCCTGATCGATGATATTTCCTTGCTTATTCGCTGTGTGGCCCACGATGGCAATTTTGCCCGAAATGTGCTCTGCCGGCATAGAGATCTTTAAAGATCTCCAGCGCATTACGTCCCAAGGCTGACACTCTAATGATAGCTTTGAGTGATAATTGCCGTGTGCAAAAAAATAATTTTCAATCTCATAATAGTCACCCCATGAGCGAATAAACTCCAAATGTTCCTCTGGCAGCTCAGAGAGGGCAGCATCTTTGCCATAAGAATCAAGCGTCTCCGACCCTCCATGTATTAACCAATCCTGTAAGGGGATACGATTGGCCACGGCATCGAGTAGCATCTGTTCATGATTACCAAGAATCGGAACGAATTGACATCGCTCTCGGACACACAAAAGTAACTCGATAACCTTTCGACTGCTTGGTCCTCGATCAATTGAGTCTCCCAATACGATCAGTGTATCCTCGCGGACCAGGTCGAGTGCTCCCAATAGCGTTTCCAAAGCGTTTGCGCATCCATGAATGTCGCCGATCGCTATGGTTCGTCCGTCAGCTGTCTGGTCACTCAAACAATCATTCCTTGCAAAAATTGTTCTGCATCTGCCCTTGCTGTATCCCCTAAGCGATAAGACCAGCGAAAAAAGGGGGTGTACTAATCTTATCTCCAAGCCCTACGCAATAAACCATCTGTCTGTTTTTGTGCGGTAGCCAAAGAGTCTAACCCAAATCGGGCTTGCGTGGCTACATTGCTATAACAGCACGCCGGATGGGAGAATCGCACTACCGCTTTGAACATCTTTGCTTATGTTTTAGCAGTTCTCGACACGCGATATCCAGAAGTCTGGCGACATCTGCTACGGCAGGAATGAGGGCGCTAGAGTATTCCTAGATCATTATCAAAGAATAATCTATCACAAGAGAATTGAGCGATTACGCTGCTAACCAGGACTCAAGTGACAGCTTCCAAGCAGTCGTGGGCCCAAAAACGAAGGTGTCTGTCACAATGATTATGCGGCAAAAAAACTGAGGAACAGGTGACCTGCAAATCCTCTATTGTTTCCATCTTCTTACCTTGCCGTTTCAGGAGCACAAATCTAGACTTCATAATATGCTACTGCCTTTACCTCTTTAAATTCTTGCTGCTTTTTCCATTCCCTAGCAGTTTTCATTTAAGATAGATGGGCTTCATTGAAGATGGATGGTATAGCTTAAAGTAGGAGCCAGGCTCTCACACACGGAGAGGTGTACGTTTAAATTGCACGTGCTATTGAACCATGCAACCATGTTACTTCCTGTACTCGTTGCTACTTTACGCCCTTTGCATACAAAGCGGTGTCGCGCAGGTAAAACCTTCCCCGCAACGTGGCTATCAGCTCCTGCTCGAAAAGGCATACCTCCCTCCTGCATTTGATACCGAAACTTTTAATAAAACCTGGCAAAACTGGGAAGAACCCCTACGCGGGCAAGCGGCACTTGCTACGGAAGACGAACGTCGCTTAATGGCCTATCGCCGTTACGGTCTGCTAGAACGCCGCGGAGATCCCCGACATCGCCCTCTCCAATATGTGGTTGATGCGAATGGCAACTGGACCATGAACTGCCTGGCATGCCATCAAGGCACCGTTGCAGGTCATCGAATCCCTGGTGCCCCTAATGTTCAATTTGCTTTAGAAACGCTCACAAAAGATATTCGCACCACTAAGCTACAGCTTAAAAAACCTCTCACCGATCTAGACCTGGGCTCACTTGTGATGCCCTTAGGTACTACCGTAGGCACCACCAATGCCATCATGTTTGGTGTAGCCCTCATGCATTATCGAGACAAAGACCTCAACATCATTTCACCGGAGTCCATACCCCAACTCACGCATCACGACCACGACGCGCCTCCCTGGTGGAACGTGTCACGAAAAAAAAGACTCTACTCTGATAATTTTGCACCGCGTGGTCATCGGGCCTTAATGCAATTTCTCGCTTCGAGAGAAAATGGTCCTGCCAAATTTCGGGAATGGGAAGAAGACTTCCGTCACATAGAATCCTACATTGATTCTATTCAGCCTCCCAAATACCCGTTTGCTATCGATCAACGTATTGCCGCACAGGGCAGGGTGGTCTTCGAAGATAACTGCGCAGGATGCCATGGTACCTATGGTCCTGAAGGTGAATATCCTGAACGAATTATACCCTGGGATGAGGTGGGCACGGACCCTGTGCGTATTCGCGCACTCTCCAAAGAACATCGGCTAGACTACGAAAGAAACTGGATAAACGAATACGGCCAGGCAGGCGAAGTGATTATTGATCCGGCAGGCTATTTGGCACCTCCACTCAACGGAATATGGGCCAGTGCACCTTACTTCCATAACGGCAGCACGCCTACCTTATGGCACTTGTTACACCCTAGCCAACGTCCCGTGATCTGGGTGCGTACCGATTTTGATGGATACGATAGACAGCGTGTTGGGCTCGCAGTCCAGGAGTTCGAAGAAATGCCACCCGACTTATCTGACGAGTCTCGACATCGTCATTATTTTGATACCCGTGCATTCGGAAAAAGCGCCGCAGGGCATACTTTTCCAGACCAGATCACCGACACCGAAAAGCATGCTGTCCTTGAGTATCTTAAGACTCTATAAAGCTCCTGGGAACTGAGCCGATCGTGCTATGCTAGAAGAACCTAAAACAAGCCTGGTCCCAAGCAACTGGCTCCCAACAAGACCGTATCCTCGCAGTGGGGCTCAAACGACTTTAAGCTCACAGCGTCTGAATTGACAATCCACAGTGCCACGATAGGATGAACGGCTTGGAGAGCCCAAAACGGACGATCCTGTGGGCCAATCCTGAGTCCATACTCACTAAGAAAAGGTTCACCGTTTACAGCGAATTATCGGTTCCACATTTTAGTTCCACTAAATTATCGGTTCCACATTTTAGTTCCACTGACACCTCGATAACTTATTGCACCTACAGGGAGATCCCAAACACATGTCCGAGCCCATCACACAGATAGAACATGCTCGTCATGGCTCGATTACACCCGCCATGGAAGCTGTGGCCAAAATCGAGGAAATCCAGCCAGAATTGATACGCGAAGAAGTGGCCGCAGGACGGATGGTCATTCCTGCCAATACAGTCCACCTGGCCGGTAGGCTCGAACCCATGTGCATCGGCATGGCAGCCAAGTGCAAAGTCAATGCCAATATTGGCAATTCAGCCGTGACAAGCGACCAGCAGGGTGAGCTTGAAAAACTCCATACTGCCGTCCATTTCGGTGCCGACACGGTCATGGACCTCTCCACAGGCAAAGATATCGATACCATTCGTAAAATGATCATCGATGCGTCTCCCGTACCCATAGGTACTGTGCCTATTTACCAAATGCTGGAAGAATTAGGTGGTGAAATAGAAGAGATGCGTCCCCAACATTTTCTAGACATGGTCGAACATCAGGCCAAGCAAGGCGTCGACTATATGACCGTTCATTGTGGCGTCATGTTTGAGCACCTGCACATGACAATGGATCGTGTAACCGGTATCGTGAGTCGTGGCGGTTCTTTAATTGCCAAGTGGATGATGGCCCACCGCAAACAGAATCCACTCTATGAATCTTTTGATGATCTCTGCGATATCATGAGACAGTATGACGTCACTTGGAGCTTGGGAGATGGGCTACGCCCAGGTTCGATTGCCGACGCAAGCGACGAAGCTCAGTTTGCTGAACTCGACATTTTGGGTGAGTTAACAAGACGCGGTCAGCAGCGCGGCACACAGGTTATGGTTGAAGGTCCGGGCCATATCCCCATGCACGAAGTTCAAATGAATGTCGAACGACAGATTGATATTTGCGATGGCGCTCCATTCTATGTACTGGGCCCCCTCGTTACGGACTTCGCACCTGGCTACGACCACATCACAAGTTGCATAGGTGCAGCACTGGCTGGCTGGTCAGGTGCCGCCATGCTATGTTACGTAACCCCAAAAGAACATCTAGGGCTTCCTGAACGCGAAGATGTCAAACAAGGGCTTATCGCTTACAAAATTGCTGCCCATGCGGCAGATATCGCACGCCAACGTCCCGGTGCTCAAGATCGTGATGATGCATTGTCGCGGGCTCGCTTTGCTTTTGATTGGAATGAGCAATTTCGCCTGGCCTTGGACCCCGAAACGGCTCAGGCTTATCATGACGAAACCTTACCGCAAGACACTTTCAAGAGTGCTCATTTTTGCAGCATGTGTGGACCGAAATACTGTTCCATGAAAATCACAGAAGATATCCGCGAAATGGCAGCCAATGGCGAGTTGATCGAATTGTCTGCAACACCTGAAGCCAATAAGCCTTAGCCCCTATCCAAGAACACTGCAGAAAACGAATCCTGTAAAAAACGCCCTCTGTGGCGCTTGCGAGCATGGCGACAAGGCTGGATTAACCGCACTTCGTACAAGGAATATTTATGCGATTGTTTACCGTGTTCTTCACCCTCGTACTCGTCTCAGGTTGCAGTGAAGTTTCCTCTTCCAGTGAAACACAAGTCCTGCTGGATGTGCCTGAAATTCATTGTGAGAGTTGCGCCAGCAAAGTCACCCAAGTTCTTCGTGAACAACCCGGTGTTCAAAGTGTTTCTGTCAATGTTCTCGCAAAACGAGCTACGGTCTCCATTGACAAAAACAAGTTTGATAGTCAAGCAGCCCTGGCCATCCTCGAAGATTATCAATTCGCTGGGTCAACAATTGTCCAAGACAATGCCCAGTAGCGCATGCACCCTATCCGTTTCTACAGCATTTAAGGATGAGGGTTGCCCCCATCAATTTCCTCTAAGCGATTTGCGGTCACTCGCTTACTCATCAGGTCGGTAGCATAGTGCGATTGGCAACATGACCAGTGCCGTTATGCCAAAAATTACACTACGTGGTAAATCGATAGAATCAAGAACCCAGATACTCACTTTAAAGAGAATCGCCCCCAAAATAATTCCTACCCACGTGCATTGGTTCATGGCAGCAATCATCCGCCCCTTTTCGTCTCGGGGCGGTCGTGATTGTAAAATCACTTGAATGGGTACAATAAACATACCCGTAAAGGCTCCCAAGAGGATCATTACCGGGATGCTACCTCGAAAACCCAGCATGTGGTAATTTTCGCCGCCAGGCAGGGCTAGCAGAATCAAAGTTACTACGGCGCCCGAAGCGCCCGTCTTAACCACTTTTGATTTATTGCCTTCTCGAGACCAGAGACCGCCTAGAATGCAGCCAATGGCAATTCCAAGCCCTATACTGGCTTGCATCATGGCCGTTGGTCCATCATCAAGCCCTAGCTGCGTCTTTCCCAAGGCATTGACCGTTTGCTGTACGATGCCACCTATCATCCAGAAAAGGCTACACACCAAAAGCGCCATCAATAAAGCACGATCCCCTTTAAGCAATTGCAGAATATCTCGTGGCATCCCCAGTGAGTTCCAACCGAGCTTCAGATTGGGGTCCGCCACAGCAACGTGTCGAATGGGCAGTGAGGTCAGTGTCCCTGCTATGGCAATTCCCACGCAAATAAGTGAAGCCATCCAGACTTTCTCGCCCAGCAGGTCTAGCAAAATGCCAGCCAAAGCAGATCCAAAGATGATCGCTAAAAAAGTCAGCGTGAGAATAATGCCATTGGCCCGAGGCAAGTCTTCTTCACGCAACATTTCGGGAAGAATACCGTATTTCGCAGGACCAAAAAAAGTGCTTTGCAAGCCCATAAAAAAAAGGATCATCATCATGCCTGCGATGCCGATTGAATCGAAATAATAAAAACCAATCATCCCCGCCAGCATGACAAAGATCTCGGCAATTTTTGCGGCCACGATAATCGTACGCTTGCTTGTCTTATCCGCTAAATAGCCTGCAAATCCTGAAAACAACATGAATGCAGAAGCGAATATAATCATTGCTTCACTCCTGTCTCTTATACACATCTCCGAGCCCACGAGACGGACTCCTAT
>CAWWCC010000188.1:0-6139 GCA_963935315.1 uncultured Planctomycetaceae bacterium
CCCCACTGCACCCCGCTGAGCGTGATGCAGTTCCGCGCGTACCCATGCCGGGCAGATCGAATTCACTCGAATCTTGTCGGCGGCAAAATCGAGCGCCATGCATTTCATCAATAGTTCCTGAGCGGCCTTGGCTGCGTTGTAGCATCCCTGTTGGGCCTGTCCGATGTGGGCGGAAATAGACGAAATCATGATGATCGATCCCCCACCACTGTTACGCATGGCTGGAATTGCGAATTTGCTGCAGTACCAGCTTCCCTTGGCATCGATATCGAAAGTCTTTTGCCACTCTTGTTCGGTAAGTTCTTCGATGGAGCCAATGCTGGCTCGCACACCGGCATTATTGATCAACACATCCAACCGGCCAAATTGATCGACAACACAACGGATCATGTTTTCGACTTCTTGGGATTGTGAAACATCGCAGCGGATCGCCAAGGCGTTACCGCCAGCACCGGTTATATCACGTTCAACCTCGGTCAGACGTTCAGGCGTGCGACCACAGATAGCCACTTGGCCCCCTTCGTCGGCACATTTCAAAGCGATCGCCTTGCCAATTCCCGTGCCCCCACCCGTAATGAGAACAACTTTATCTTGAAGTCGTTGAGACATAGCAGCTACGGATTACTCCAGTAAGACGTCAAGGGAACGTAACACCGTTGACGACATGTTTCAGTGGCTCTTTGCGCAGGGCGCGAACCACCTCTTCGGCAGCGCGCAGGCGCAGCTCATCCATAGCATCCGATGTATGCGCCGCACAATGTGGGGTCATCACAACATTCGTCATGTTCAAAAGCGGATTGGAAGCTTCAGGAGGTTCTTGTTCCAAAACGTCTAACCCCGCTGCAGAAATCTTTCCGCTCTCCAGTGCTTCGATGAGTGCCGACTCTTCCACCACGCCGCCACGAGACGTATTAAGAAGAATCGCTCCCGACTTCATCGCTGCGAAAGCCGAACGGCCAAAACACCGCTCGGTTTCTGAAGTCAAGGGAAGATGCAACGAAACGAAGTCGGCTTCTCCCAATAAGTCTTCAAGTGTTTCGAATCGCTGCACATCGGACGCGAGGGATTCAGGGCTTGCATAGGGATCAAAAAAAATCACGCGCATGCCGAGAGTCAAGGCGCGTGTTGCCACTGCCTGGCCAATCGAGCCGAACCCAACCAGTCCCAGGCACTGAGTCGATAGCCTGCGAGCGGGGAGAGCGTGCTCCTGTTGCCAGGTGCCCTGACGGATCTCACCGTCCAACTGAGGAATTTTTCGTGCGCAAGCCAGCAGCAAGGCGATCGTATGGTTTGCCACTTCTTCGGTACAGAACCCCGGTACGTTCGTCACAGGTATTCCCTTGCTCGCTGCGGCTACGTGGTCAACATTGTCGTAGCCGATCCCCAGACGCGCGATCACCTGGCATTTTTCCATGCTTTCGATCACAGGTGCAGAAATCTGACTGGCCGAAGTCATGACAGCATTGGCGTCACGACAGAAGTCAATGATCTCCTGCTCCGACTGACACAAGCGACATTCAAGTTCCACCCCTGCATCTCGCATGAGTGCGAGTACCGCATCATTGAACTCGTGCTGATGGGGATCCGTAAATACTACGCGGTAAGACATTAATTTCCCTGTTCACTAACGACGTTTTTGCCAGGAGGCTGCAATTTCTTCTAGCGTGCGATTCTTTGTTTCTGGCATGAGCATCAGGCCAAATAAGAGCGACAATACACACATCACGATAAATATAATGAAAAACAAGGAGATGGAACCGACAAGTTGCTCCGACCATTCGGCCACGATCGGGAACAAATACGCCGATAAAAAACCGCCGATCCAAACAATGGTTGTGGATATACATACTCCTTTGGCACGCAAACGAGTGGGGAATAATTCGGACTGCATCAACCAGGGCAATGGGCCGAGACCCAAGTGGTGTGGAATGGTTGTCAACACAATGACCAGAACTATCACCGGCCCCGTCCACGCCAAATGGAATGCGACAGCATCGAACATCAGAGCCCCGATCATCATGACCGATGTCCAAATCCACAGTGGTTTCCTGCCAAACTTGTCGACCAGCGAAACACATATCAGAGTAAACACCAGGTTAAAGACATTCAGAATCAGTGCGTTGAAAATAGCCTGACTGGGTGCATCATACCCTCCACGCTTGAAAATCTCGGGCATGTAGTAGGCCACACCACTCCAGCCGGTTAAATTGTTGAACAGTGCCAACAGACAGGCACAGATCAAGGCCAACTTAAACCCACCCTTGAAGAGTTCACCCCAGCTACCTTCCTCTTGCTTCAGATCTTCGTGAATCTCAACCATGGCTTGCCTGGCCGCATGGGATCCATCGATCTTGGCCAAGATCTGCTCGGCTTCTTCCACGCGGCCCATTTCGGCTAGCCAGCGCGGGCTTCTGGGCACCAAGAATAGCAAGAATAAAAAGACCACCATAGGTACCAACTCGGAACCAAACATGATCCGCCAAACTGATTCCGAATTGATACTGCCTTGTTCCGCCAGTAGTGAGAGCCACCAACAGAAGAGGATAGAACAGGTCGAGCCGATAGTGACAGCAACCTGAAACATCAGGCCCAGTCGTCCTCGCAAGCGAGCCGGTGCAATCTCGGCGATATACATTGGTGACGCCACCGAGGCCAATCCAATCGCGAGCCCACCTACGATGCGGAATACATTGAAGGTGAAGATATTATCGGGCAGTGCTGTACCAATTGCACTGGCACCAAACAACACAGCACAAAACATGAGCGTACTACGACGACCGATCCGATCGATCAGCCAAGGCCCTAGCGAGGGGCCAAACATACAGCCAATCATGGCCGAGGCCATGGCAAAGGCGTAAGCTCCTTCCGTGAGTTTGAAATAAGGTTTCCAAAATAATTGCCCCCCCGTGATGACGTGCAAGTCATAGCCAAACAAAAAACCGCCAAAGGCAGCAACCAGGGCCACAACAAATGCATAGCGGGTACTGCCCTCAGTAGAGGCGTGATCAATATCGGGTGTATTTGCCATTTGAGGTCGCCTACCTTTAGTTTTTTAATCCACCTGCTTGAACCCAATCGTAAATACTTTGGACCGCGTCGCGGAGCGTGTATTGCGGAGCAAAGCCTAAGAGTCGTTTCATCTTCGACATGTCAAATTCGATTTCTCCACCCTGCGCCATACTCCAAGGAAATCCAAATGCCGCCTGGATTCCCGGTACCAGCGATTCGACGATGGCAGCAAACTCGCTGCCCCTGGTTGCCTGGGATGCGCAGCAGTTGAACGTCTCGCCCACAGCTGCTGGATGTTCGCCCGTCAACAAATGCATCTGAGCCACATCGCGAAGATCCACAAAGTGGCTTAGTTCTTCTGGGCTTTTGAGGGGAAGTTGCACTTTGTCGCCAGCTTGTAACTGCTCGGCAAATTCTCGCCACATTCTCCCGCCACCGGCACCACCCGGTCCTACCACGGCTGTGAGGCGCAGAATACTGGTGGGTAGTTGATACTGGTGAAAGTAGGTTTCGACGAGTATTTCTTGAATTCGTTTCGTCGACGAATACATATCACAAGGGCGACAGGGGTGATCTTCGGTCACCGGCATTTCTAGCGGCGGTCGAAATGGTGTTGCAGGAAACCATTCGTAGGCAGAGATACTGCTTGAGTGAACAAAGCGGCTGACTTTACTGGCGCGAGCCGCTTCCAAGAGATTCGTCAAACCGGTGACGTTCACCTCGACCATTTCCTGGGGATTGCCCGTATCGCCCGGGAGAGAGGCCAAGTGATAAATAACATCAGGTGACAATTGAGCAATTTGTCCGCTTAAACCCTTGGCATCCAACAGATCACACTCTAGCCACTTAACCTCTTCTAAAGGCCGCCTGCGTGAAAGTACGGCAACCTTGTCACCTCGGTCCAGTAACTGGCGCACCAATTCCCTGCCGACAAACCCTGTACCACCAGTAACTAAAGCTGTTGTCATCAAATGAAGGTCTTTCAGTCTTCGTTAGGAATGCGCTGGTAATGAGGAGGTGTCACTTCTTCTTTGAGAGGAAGATCCACCCAAGCACCCGTTTCCATGGATTTAAAAACGGCACACATGACTTCAATAGACCGTGCCCCATCTTCGCCAGAAACAAGCGGCTCTTCATCGTGCAATAAGCAATCCATGAAGTGTTTGCACATCCGCTCATAATTATTGGGCGAGCGTGGAGGACAGATAGGTATCCATCGTTTTTGAAGAGGTCGATGGATTCGATCTTCGACCCAGAACAATTGTGGCCAGCGATAGTTCTTCAATATTTCTGGCAGATCTTCTTCGTTGTAATCTCGATTCGTGTAGACAGCCATCGGCCAGCTTTGATAGGGATTCACTGCATCGGTGGATGTGTGAATGGTTCCTTCGGTACCCCACAACTCAGTCGACTGAGAAACGGCATGTGAAAAACGGTTGCAATGGACTACTCCAGTGGAGCCATTTTCAAATTCCATCATCACCCAAGCCAGATCATCACACTGGGTATATTCCTCTGGCATTGCCATTCGTTTGGCAATACCAACCACTCGTTTTACCTTTTGGCCGTTGAGCCAGGTCAAGAGATCAATGGCATGAGCACCTGTGTCAGAAATGGCAGCGCCTCCCGCCACTTCACAATTCAAACGAAAATCCGTGTGTGCAACATGGTTTTGATAATTGTGCCAATGCTCATGCAGTGAAGCCCGGCTCATGAGAACATTGCCAATGACACCATCTTCAACAAGTTGCTTGGCCCATTGATTGTGTGTCCAAAAACGTCGGTCGCAGCCCACCATCAACTTGACTTTGTTTTCTCGGCAGGCTTCGACTATCTCCCAAGCTTCCTGATTTGTAATCGCTAGTGGTTTTTCGACAACGACATGAATCCCTCTTTTGGCCGCAGCTACGGCCTGGTTCCGATGGGCATTATTCGGTGAGGCAATAATCACTGCATCCAAACCATCGCAGTTGTCAAGCATATCGAGATGGTCCGTGAACCAGTGATCCGCTTCCCACTGATCTGCGGCTTTGCGAGCCTGCTCTTCACTCACATCACAACATGCGATTAATTTTGCCCCTTCGGTTTTTGCGATCGAGGGGAAATGCGCGATATGTGCAATGCTGCCGCACCCAATAACACCAAATCCAAAGGTCTTAGTCACAGTCGTCCTCGAAAAGTTTAGCTCAAATAGAATACAATAATAACCGTTCTCAATTCATTGCAATCACTTCTATCCCATCTGTCTACCTGCTTCTTTCAGTCGAGTATTTACATCCTCAACAGATGGCATTCTCTTGGGAGTAACTCCCCCTGTTCCTTCAATGACCAACAAGGCTGTTGCCGAACCAAAAAGTCCAGCTTCTGCAGCATTGTGAGTCGCGATGTAGTTCACTAAAAAACCTCCCATAAAACTATCCCCTCCTCCAGTCGCGTCGATTGGTTTACCCGGTAAGGCAGGAAGATCGTATGTTTTATTCGATGTTATAATCTTCACTCCTTTGCTACCTAGAGTGATGATGGCCACTTTCGCTCCCCATTCAATCCAATCTCGACCAAAGGACTCGATATCCAAACGCACATCCCCTGTAAGTCTCCAACAGTCTTCGTCGCTAGCTTTGACGATGTCACAAGCTGAAATAACTCGACGCACCGGTTCCGGATCGCTTTCCATTTGCGGAAGTTTCGCTGGTGGAGAATGCGCACCGCCAAAACCGCCAAGATCGCATCCCAGCAATCCAGGATGCTTTGCCAGTTTCTCTACCGAATCGACCGAGATATCCCAATCCATCGGGCAAACGTAAATAGCTTTGGCGGATTGATAGGCATCCGGAAAGTCCTTAGCTTCTAATAGCAATGCACGACTGAGATACTCTATCGTTTTGCTGCCATCTGGGGCATAAGTCAGCAAATTGTTCGTAGAAGAATCTCCACGTCGCTGGACACCTTGCAAATCCACCCCAAGTCGTTCCATAGGCTCCAATAATCTATCAGGGTAATCAGAGCCAATACAACTAAAAATGCCGACCTTTGCCCCAACCGAAGCCGCACAAGCCATGGAATAGGCGGGAGGACTACCAAGCACGGAGCGCGCATCCTTCCCCGGATAAATGATCGTTTCATTGATGAG
>CAWWCC010000189.1:0-6058 GCA_963935315.1 uncultured Planctomycetaceae bacterium
CCCCCCCTCCCGGGGGTGGGGGGCCCGCTTCCGCCCTCTCCCAGCATGGCTCGCCACCGCTTGTGCGCCCGGCCGGGGCGCCCCGGGCGTCTGCCCAAAGAGGCCTTTCTATCCACCATTAGGAATCAGGCACCATTAGGAATCAGGCACCATTAGGAATCAGGCACCATTAGGAATCAGGTGAGGGATTCGCAGTTCAATATTGAGAAAGAAATCATGCAGTGAATTGAGAGCCAGTAAGGGATTATGTGGCGAAGAAGCGAAGGATTGTAAAAAACCGAGTGCTTTTAACTTAGTGGACGACATGCCTAGCGCCCGTCCGACAAGAATATCCATAGACTTCCACGTCCCTTACGTTTTGATCCCAAGGTTTTTTCAACCGTGCATCTCGACCATCTTCCCGGTTCCTTCTTTGGGCCATCGAATCTTATTGAACTCTTGCAGCATAGGGCTTTGCACCAGGGTGACGATACGGGCTTTCGTTTTCTTGTTGATGGCGAAAGTGAATTGATTGAATGGACCTACGCAGATGTAGATCGTAAGGCACGTGCGATTGCCGCCTCGCTCCAGGCAATGGGCCTGGAGGGTGAGCGAGCACTTTTGCTTTATCCCTCAGGTCTAGACTTTGTAGCAGCCTTTTTTGGATGTCTCTATGCGGGTGTAACGGCTGTGCCGGCCTACCCCCCACGTCGTAACCGCAACATGGCACGCATTGATTCGATTGCCAACGATGCTGAAGCCAAAATAGCACTAACTACTTTTAATGTCTTAGAACGTGTTCGCACGATGATCGGAGATACTCCGGCATTGCAGAGGATTCGCTGGCGTGCAACGGACCAATGGGACGAACAGTTAGCCGATAGTTGGCAGCGGCCTGATGTTCATGGCGAAACGTTGGCCTTTTTGCAATACACGTCGGGTTCTACGGGTACGCCCAAAGGGGTCATGCTTTCTCATGCGAATTTGATGCACAATTCAGCCATGATCGCCTATGCCTTTGAGCATACTCGCTCAGGAAGCGGGTGTTTTTGGTTGCCCTTGTATCACGACATGGGACTCATTGGCGGAATCTTGCAGCCATTGTATATGGGAAAGTCGAATACGCTCTTTTCGCCAACGCATTTCTTGCAAAAGCCTGTGCGTTGGTTGCAAATGCTGACCAAAACAGGAGCAACCATCAGCGGTGGGCCTAATTTTGCATACGATCTTTGCGTCGAAAAAGTTACACCGGAACAAAAAACGACTCTTGATCTCAGCAATTGGGCTTTGGCCTTTAATGGGGCTGAACCGGTACGTGCTGAAACCATGGATCGATTTAGCGAAGCCTTTGCAGAGTGTGGGTTTCGTCGGGATGCATTTTATCCATGCTATGGTTTGGCTGAAGCGACGCTTATTGTTACAGGCGGTTACAAGCAGTCGCCTCCTGCGGTGAGTTCTTTCGGAAAAACGGCTCTGGAGAAAAATGATGCAATTGAGACAGAACCAGAAGCCGAGGATTCGCGCAGGCTGGTAGGGAGTGGGGGTAATTTGCTTGATCAGCAAATTGTGATTGCAGATCCAGACTCTTTTGAACCGTTTGACGACAGCCATGTGGGTGAGATTTGGGTATCGGGTCCAAGTGTGGCATGCGGTTATTGGAGGCGGGAAGAACTTACTGAGAAGACCTTTCAAGCTCGTCTCAGCGATGGTCGCGGACCGTTTCTTCGAACGGGCGACCTGGGTTTTTTGCGCAATGGCGAATTGTTTGTTACGGGCCGCCTAAAAGATCTCATTATTTTACGTGGCGTCAATTATTATCCGCAGGATATTGAACTTGCTGTTCAATCTGCGCACAAACATCTTGAGCCGGGTGCAGGCGCTGCGGTTGTGATTGGCGATGATGGTGGCGAGCAATTGGTCATCGTCCAGGAAACTTCGCGGCGCAGAGATCTCAATTACGAAGAAATTATCGATGCGATACGTAAAAAAGTTGCAGGCGAGTTGGAGCTTGCTGTGAGCGCTGTCGTGTTGATCAAAACACGTAGCATTCCCAAGACTTCCAGCGGCAAGATCCAACGCCATGCATGCCGTGATGGCTATTTAGCAGGTACTTTGGTGGCCAGGGCCACCTGGTCTGCAGAAACAGGCAAAGTAGATATATCGGCGTCCTTGCGTAAGAATCGCGATGAAACTGCTGTTGAAACATGGGTTGAAGAAGGGGATTTGCTTTCCGACGAGAGCATGGCAGATGGTGAGTCCGTAGCAGAAAAAGATACGACTCCTGAGGAGATAGTCTCTGCCGAATCATTCAACGGTGCTTCAGAGGTTTCAGAAAGCAGTAGTCCAGAACGGACCGAGCAATCTGCCGAAATTGCAGAAATTGTTTACGAACAGGTGCGTGAGATTGGTCGTGAACGCGTCGGTCAGCTTGATTGGAATACGAATATTGTTGAATTGGGACTTGACTCTTTAGAGCGCATAGAAATTATCGCCGCATTAGAAGAAACTTTTGGTGGTCGTTTTCCAGAGCACGTATTGCCCGCAATGGAAACTTGCGGTGAGGTTGTTGAGGCCATTCAAGAACATCTTGGTGCAGAAGCAAAGAAACGGACTGCGCGGCCCAGTAAGTTCATCCTCCCTGAAGAAGATTTTATCTTTACGAAATCAGCCGAATACCTGCGATTTCAGGAAAACTTGCAGATTACCCAACGTTCGGATGTTTCGAATCCTTTTTTTATGGTGCATGAAGGCATTACCGATGACAGCACCACCATCAATGGCAAGAAATACACCAATTTCTGTAGTTACAATTATTTGGGCATGTCTGGCGAACCAAGTGTTATCGAAGCAGCACGCCAGGCTGTTACAACGTTTGGAGCGAGTGTATCTGCAAGTCGTTTGGTCTCAGGTGAAAAGACAGTTCACAAGCAATTGGAGCAGTGTATTGCAGAGTTCATTGGGACGGAGTCATCGATTGTTTTTGTTGGAGGGCACTCGACCAACGAAACTGTGATTGGTCATATGTTTGGGTCCGGCGATTTAATTCTGCACGATAGTCTATGTCACAATAGCATTTTGCAAGGGGCCATGCTGTCTGGAGCACGTCGCAGGCCTTTTCCGCACAATGACTGGCAAGAATGCAATCGCATTCTTGAAGAAGTACGCCACGAATACCGGCGTGTGCTCATTGTGATCGAAGGCGTTTATAGCATGGACGGTGATTACTCCGACTTGCCAAAGTTTGTCGATATCAAAAGCAGGCACAAAGCTTACTTGATGGTCGACGAAGCACACTCGATTGGAACTATGGGTTTGCATGGCCGAGGCATGTCGGAATTCTTAGATGTCAACCCGCGCGACGTTGATATCTGGATGGGTACACTTAGCAAATCATTTGGTAGTTGTGGAGGTTATATTGCCGGATCTGCGCCGCTCATAGAGTACTTGAAGTACACTGCCCCAGGATTTGTATACAGTGTTGGTCTTAGCCCGGCCAATGCGGCTGCCGCTTTGGCGTCAATCACTTTATTACAGGAGGAACCCGACCGCGTAGCGAGGCTATCGATCAATGCACGCTTATTCTTGAGGCTTGCCAAGAAGGCAGGGCTCAATACGGGGTTAAGCCACAATACACCCGTCGTGCCTGTGATAACCGGTAGCTCAGAAAATGCCGTACGACTTTCGCACGCTTTGTTTCAGCGGGGCATCAACGTTCAGCCAATCCTGTATCCTGCAGTCGAAGAGAGTGCAGCTCGGTTGCGTTTCTTTATCACCAGCACCCACACGGAAGAGCAAATTTGCAATACGGTTGCAGCTGTTGCCGACGAATTGGCAAAAATCGACCCTGCCTACGAACATGCCAAACAAGGCTCTCTCGAATCTGCGCCTAGTGCTGTGACAGGCTCCTGATCATGGGTTGCAGCCTGATTAAGTAAGAAAGGCCTTTTTTGATTCCTATAGGCATGGAATGATGTTCCTGCAGTTGGCACACAGCACCCCAGGAAAATATCGAAGTGAAGGGTCTACGGACGTTGGTGGAGAGTCTCCAATGAATTGCTTTACGGTTGGTTCAACCCTGGATAGAATGGAGTGAGCCCAATGAAACATGTGGGTTCGCTGGGGAGATTGGATTTGCCTATTATTATTTGTGTTGGCGATAAGTGAAGTGTTGACGCGACACAGCATTGTCACGAGATATTAAAAAGCGGCTAATTCTTTACATCGGCTAGATCTTTACATCAGCTAGGGATGGCTGTATTTCCAGTTTGCTGGACTCATCATCGCGGCAGACCGTCGGAGGCGGCTGCAGTCGATCGAGCACCCATTTCTCCCACATGTCTCAAGCAATTGTTGATCCTGCGGAACTCAGGCGATTTGCACAACAGCTGAGCCAATTTAACAACGAACTAGAAGAGCGCTTATCCACTCTGGCTAGTCAACTACATAGTCTTAATAGTAGTTGGCGCGATCAAGAGCACAAAAAATTCGCAGAAGAGTTTGGGCACTATCTCAAACTGATTGCCAGGTCGATGGAATCTTCGAATGAGTACATTCCCTTTTTACTCCGCAAAGCCGAAAGGATAGAAGAGTATTTGCAACAGCGTTAATTCTCGCGAGAAGAATTTCCGAGAATAGCTGGCAAGGGGGCAATCTTGTGTATTCAGTGGTAACTACAGGCTTACTAAAAAAACTTTATGCCAGGTCCTGCTAAAGTTCATTCCGTTAAGGCAATTGAAGATTTTCGTGTTGCTTTATCTCGATTTGAACAACGTGCTCAGCATGCGCTGGAGGCGCTTACTGCTGAAGTTCGTCGTTCTTTGGAGTGGTTGGAGCATGATTGTCCAGCCTATTGGAAAAAGCAAATTAGACATTCTGAAGATGCAGTGCATCAGGCAAAAATAGAATTGGAGCGATGTTTGATGTTTCCGGTGGCGGGAGAACGTCCTGCTTGTCGTGAACAACGAGCGGAATTTAAGAAAGCCCAAGCAAGGTTGGAATATTGCCACGAAAAACGTGAGCGAACGAAATACTGGAATCGTCAATTGCAACATGAGCAATTCGAATACGAAGGTCGTTTGGGGCAGTTGCAGCGAATGCTAGAAATTGATTTGCCTGCAGCAAGGAGTAAATTGCAGTCTATGGAGCGCCGATTGGAAGAATATCGGATAGAACGCCCCCCTGAAAAAAGCGAGCGTACCACACCTGAAGAAGACCGTAAAAAAGAAGGCTAAAAATGCGACCCTGGGACTTGGATACGAGTGCAGCGCATCTGCGTGATGCGATGGATGAATTGCAGACTGCCTGGCAATTGACATCCGAAACCTGGCAAGACGAGGTTAGCCACGCTTTTTGTGAAAACCATTTGGAGCCGATTGGCCCAGCGCTCAAGTTGACGCTCGATGCTGTGGGGCGCATGCAGCAAATGTTGAATAAGATGCAACGTGAATGCGAAAGTTAAGATACGAAAAGACCGTTGAAAGACCTAATCATTTCCACACGCCGCCAATTGGAACTCATGCAACAATTGCAGGAGCTGGCAGATGAGCGCGCCCATTTAGAGCAAGCCATAGCCAATAAATTGCAGGCTAAAATAGCGGCTGCCGATGAAGAGCACCAATCCTTAGCGCGTCAGTTGGTCGAACAGTTGGTCCAGCAGAGACGTGATCTAGAAAACGAATATGCCCGTACGAAGAGTGCTGTCGCCCAAGAAAATCGCCAAGAAAAACAGGGTGTGGAGCATAGATATAAGGAACATTGTAACCGCGCCGAGCATGCATTCAAGCAAATGGCTTTGGCAATCCAGCGGAATAAGAAAGAGAGTGAGTGGCAAGCCCTGGCAGTATTTGATGCTGCAAAAGACAGCCCACAGCAGATGATCGATACGGGGGGCAAGCGTATCCAGGCTCGCCGAATGCAAGTGGATGGCTTGCAACGAGATGCCAACACACTGATGGCCATGCGCCATTTGTCTCAAGCTGCCGAACTTGTGGAACCCAGCGAATGTTTGCCAGTTGCCTCAGACCAGACGGCCGAGGGGCTGTCTCTTATACACATCTGACGCTGCCGACGATACTCCTTG
>CAWWCC010000190.1:0-6036 GCA_963935315.1 uncultured Planctomycetaceae bacterium
CCGCTAAGCCTCTGCGAATAAGTGCATTTGATTTGCAAAGTTGAGTTGTCTTTAGTGAGATGACTTTTTGACCGGCCAAATAGGATCCACCGTGATGATACACCCTTCTGCAATTATCAGTTCCCAGGCAGAAATAGCCCCGGATGCCGAAATAGGTCCTTTTTGTATAGTTGAAGCCGGAACGCAGATTGGTTCTGGCTGTCGTCTTGTTGCCAATGTGAGTGTGCGTACGGGCACCGTATTGGGAAGCGAATCGACCGTTTATGAGGGAGCCATTTTGGGTGGGTTACCGCAGATTGCCAATCAACCCACAAACCCGGGCAATTTGGTCATCGGCAAGAGAAATGTATTGCGGGAACATTGCACATTGCATCGTGCTATCCATGAAGGCAATTCCACCACACTAGGGGATGACTGCCTGCTAATGGTAGGTGCCCATGTTGCCCATGATTGCCAGGTAGGCAATCACGTCATTCTCACCAATGGAGCCATGTTGGGTGGGCATGTCGAAATTGGTGACCGAGCTTGTCTGGGTGGCAACTCTGCAGTGCATCAATTTTGTCGCATTGGTCGGTTGGTGATGGTTGGCGCTTGTACAAAAGTCGTCCAGGATATTCCCCCCTTTGTACTCACGGATGGGGCAACGGCACTGATTGTCGGATTAAATCGCGTGGGCTTACGACGTGCCGGGTTGAGCCGTCAGGAAATCCTTGACTTGAAAGCTGCTTACCGCTTGATCTATCGACACGGATTGTCTTTTCAGGAAACTCTCCAGGTGCTGCAGGAACAATTTCCCACAGGAGTGGCTTCGGAATTCGCCACATTCTTCCAAGGTGGGGAGCGAGGTTTTGTGCAGGAGCGTCGCAGCCCGCCACGTATTGCTTTGCGGGTGCACCCGGCCGTTGATGAAATCGATGAGGAGGAATCCTCACCGGTACCTCGTCGTCTGGCGGGCTAGCCCGCATATTTCATTCTTCGACAGTTGCTAAAAACGCAGCTATCAAATCAAGGCTTGTAATTATTCCGATAGGTCTATCGTGATCCAGAACTACCAAGCGATGGATATGCTGGTTGCACATACAGCGAGCAGATTGTAGTAAAGAGCACTCATGATCGATTGTTTGTACTGCCATGGACATGTGATTGCGAACGTAGTCATTGAGCATTTCTCCGCCGTATAAAAATTCGCTTACGGTATCTCAGGAGGGTATGTAAGCTGGAGGATTTTTTTCACATGCATTTGCTTTTTCACGAATAAAGTCTGAACCGCTGAGTATTCCAATGCAATGTCCCATTTTGTCGACGACAGGCGCTCCAGACACCTGGTGTCTATTCAAGGTTTGAGCTGCTTCCGACATGGTGCTACTACCACATAGAGTGACAATACGCTCCGTCATAACATCACCAACTTTCAGACTCAGTAGTCTCTCAATGGTGCTATTCATAGCAGGACCTATTTTCTCTTCATGTCTGGGATTTACGCTGCTTACACCTGTTGAGGATACAGCATGTACCCGGTTCTCGACCCGTTGGATATCTGGCAAATCCTTCAGTGCAGTCTGCAAAATCTGCTTCAGATAGTAAGACGGAAGAATACCTTCCACGATCAGGCAGCTCCCGGCAAAGTCGAAATGAATAGTCCCCTGATGACCGCAGAAATGAACTTGTTGATCGAGTAGATTGCGGGCATGACGAATAATCTGACTCCCTTTTCCATTTCGGCTCCAACGAAGTGTTGAAAACAGGGCTGTAGGCCCTGTAACCGTTAGACGCTAAGAAATATCTAAGGCTACAAGATATTTCTAGAATAATCACAGAAAGCAGAATGCTATGTGAATTAGCTTACATAGAGGGAGAAGGGAGAAGGCTGGGGGATGGAATACGCGCTCATGTCTCGTGTAGCCGGATCCGCCAGGATTTGGGAAGCGTAGAGTATGGCCAAGCCATCTGGTAGTGTCCAGAATTCTGGCGCCAACTGCTATGGCAGGAATGATGGCGCTATCGTGTTTCTCTAAACCCCCTACTTCCCATGACTCAGCGCTGCCTGGGCCGCTGCCAGACGGGCAATCGGAACGCGGAATGGGCTGCAAGAGACATAGTCCAATCCGACTTGATGGCAAAAATCGATTGAATCCGGGTCGCCACCGTGTTCTCCACAGATGCCACATTTGAGTTTGCTCTTGGCGGAGCGCCCTTTTTTGACCCCCATATCTACCAGTTGTCCAACACCAGTCGAATCGAGTGTCTGGAAAGGATCCCTTGGCAGAATTTCTTCACGCAGGTAATCCGGCAAGAAGGTGTTGATGTCATCACGACTGTAGCCAAAGGTCATTTGTGTCAGGTCGTTGGTACCAAAACTGAAGAAGTCCGCCGATTCGGCCACTTGATCTGCCGTTAACGCAGCACGCGGAATTTCGATCATGGTGCCAACTAGAATGCCCAGCTTGCCTTTGAATTTTTTGGCGGCTTGCACCTCAGCCATTACGTCACGTACGCGCGCACTGAGCATTTCAAGTTCTTTGGCTGTGCCAACTAGCGGAATCATAATTTCAGCCTGAGCATCGATTTTCTTTTTCTTACAGGCAATCACAGCTTCAGTAATCGCAGTTACCTGCATGTCGAGAATCTCAGGATAAGTAACTGCCAGGCGGCACCCACGATGCCCCAGCATGGGATTCATTTCGTGCAATGACTGGACTCGATTTTTAACAACCGATCGCTTCACACCCAGACGGCTGGCCATTTCGGCCTGACTTTTGTCGTCGTGAGGCAGGAATTCGTGCAGTGGTGGATCCAATAAGCGAATGGTTACCGGCAATCCTTTCATTGCGGTGAAGATACCAATGAAGTCTTTGCGCTGGACGGGAAGCAGTTTTTTAAGTGCAGCTTTGCGATCATCTTCGCTCTCGGCAAGGATCATTTCTCGCATAGCCAAAATGCGATCCCCTTCGAAGAACATATGCTCGGTGCGACAAAGGCCTATGCCTTGGGCACCAAAACTACGAGCCCGTTTGGCATCCGCAGGCGTGTCCGCATTCGTTCGGACACGCATCGAGCGGTGCTTGTCGGCCCACTTCATCACTGTTGAGAAATCGCCGGACAGTTTGGGTGTTTGGGTAGCCACCTCTCCAGCCATGACTTCCCCAGTGGAACCATCAATGGATAGGACATCTTTGTGTGAATACGTTTTGCCATCGACGGTCAGCTTGCGCGACTTTTCGTTGATCTGAATTTCTCCAGCACCTGCGACGCAACAGCGACCCCAGCCACGAGCTACAACTGCTGCGTGACTCGTCATCCCACCCGTGCTCGTCAAAATGCCAGCGGCAGAGTGCATGCCGTCGATGTCTTCCGGGTTGGTTTCTTTGCGCACGAGCAAGACCTTTTCGCCATTCAGGGTGCGTTCTACGGCTTCGTCCGCGGTGAAGGCTGGTTTGCCACTGGCAGCTCCTGGTGAGGCAGGAAGACCTACAGTAAGGACCTTGGCCGCCTTTTTGGCAGTCGGGCTGAAACTGGGTAATAGCAGTTGTGTGAGGTCGCCTGCAGGAATGCGCTGGACCCCTTCTTTCTCAGAGATCAACTTTTCTTTGACCATATCGCAGGCAATCTTGACTGCGGCTGCCCCGGTTCGCTTGCCGTTGCGAGTCTGCAGCATGTAGAGTTTGCCTTTTTCGATGGTAAACTCGATATCCTGCACATCACGATAGTGCTTTTCGAGTTTGGTTTTGATTTTGAGCAGTTGCTCGTAGACCTTCTTGTTCCATTTGGTCATTTTGACAACTGGCTGGGGCGTACGAATACCGGCCACAACATCTTCGCCCTGCGCGTTGATGAGGAATTCTCCATAGAACGAATTCTTGCCAGTTGATGGGTCACGAGTGAACGCAACGCCTGTGCCTGAGTCTTCGCCCATGTTGCCAAATACCATGGATTGCACATTGACGGCCGTGCCCAGGAGGCCGGTAATGTTTTCGACCTGACGGTAACGAATCGCACGCGACTGCATCCAGCTACGAAAGACGGCTTCGACAGCCATTTCAAGTTGTTTGATAGGCTCTTGCGGAAATGGTTTTCCAAAGTGCTTGCGGAATACTTTTTTGTAGGCGTTGCATAATTCAATCATGCCTTCGACGGGTACGTCGTTGTCTTCAACGGCATTGTACTTATTCTTGATCTTGTCGAAGGCGTGCTCGAAGTATTCGTGGTCAACACCACAGACGACATCGCCATACATGTTGATCAATCGGCGGTAAGCATCGTAGGCAAATCGCTCGTTTTTCGTAGCGTTGGCCAAACCAACGACAGATTGATCATTGAGGCCTAAATTAAGAATCGTGTTCATCATTCCAGGCATCGATACGGCGGCACCAGATCGCACCGAAACGAGCAGAGGTGACTTCGTGTCACCGAATTTCTTGCCCAGTTCTTTTTCCAGAGTTTGGATATTCTTAGCGACATTTGGCATCAACTCGGAGGGCAGCTTTTTCTTGTTTTTGTAGTAAAGATCACAGACCTCTGTAGTAATAGTAAATCCAGGAGGTACTGGGAGCCCAATGCTTGTCATCTCGGCCAGATTGGCTCCTTTCCCGCCAAGAAGCTGCTTTTTTGTACCGTTACCTTCGGTCTTGGTTTTGCCGAAGTAGTAGGTCATCTTGGGGGAACGCGATGCTTTTTTTGCCATTGTTTTGTTAGATCCTATATTGTCGAAAAACGATTCGTGTAATTTGACTTGAATAAAAAGCTAAACAGGCTTCTTCTAATCACTTGGGCGAAGTCACTTTTACCATGGGGTTTATCCCCGATGGCGATGTCCCTTATGGTGATGTCCCTTATGGTGATGTCTCTTATGGTGATGTCTCTTATGGCGAAACGAGCATCGCTTGTTTGACGAAAACCACCCGCCGCTGGGCCGAGATGTCCAGGGGCTTTAGTTGAGATATATCGCACCAGTCAACCTAGTTGTCACATCGAAAAGCGTCAAGGTGCAGGCCCATTTCCGAGGATTTTTCTGATGGTCAAGCTGGAACCACCCAGGCAAAAAAAGGGGCGTACTTTTGCCCTCGCAGTCCTGTTTGAATCCGGGCTGGGATTCGTAGGATTGGCTTTTGCCTGGTGGAGAGAAGTTCCCGTTTTTTCACAGCTTGAGCTAAATTCCGCAGCTGTGCTACGTGGGGTACTGGCATGTTTGCCCATGCTATTGCTGCTGGGAGTTGCCACCCATGTGCCTTGGGCTCCTTTGGTGCAGCTCAAACGTCAAGTCGAATCTTTGGTCCGCGAAATGTTTGCGGACAGCCATTGGCTGGAATTGGCTTTTATCAGTTTGGCAGCCGGAGTGGGTGAAGAAATTCTTTTTCGCGGGGCACTGCAACCTTGGCTTACGAGTCTGATGAATCCAGTGTTTGCATTATGCGCGGTTAGTCTGCTATTTGGACTCGTGCATGCCCTGTCAGTCACTTATCTAGTGGCAGCAACTTTGATCGGTTTTTATTTAGGTTGGCTGGCTATGGAGTACGAAGATCTGGTTGCACCTATCGTAGCACATGCCTTGTATGATTTTTTGGCCTTGCTCTACATACGAAAGAAAATTTAAAAGTCAATTTCTCCTCCTTTGTTTCATCTTTCGATAGAGGGCATGCTACGAATCAATGCTTTGCTTGTGTTGGGGATAAAAAAACGGCGACCCGATTCATTTGACAATGAATCGAGCCGCCGACAAAATCTTTGACCAGGCTTACTTTCCTGACGAGGAAAAGCAAATCTTTCTCTATCCTAGTTGTCGACTAGCGGCAACAGGGGCAGCAAACGCATACAGGGACTTGCTTGCAGTAAACTCGTGGTACGCAGCGTGTAACCGTGTAAGTTTCTTTTCTTGGTACACACTTGTAGCACTTGATAGTCCTCTGCTCACATACAGGGCGGCAAACTGAATAGCAAACTGTTTTAGTTCGCTGCTCAGGCACCATGCGGCAGACTTTGTGGCAGCAAGTCTTGGTCTCGGGGACCATGCGGCAAACCTTGTAGCAGCACGTCTTGGTT
>CAWWCC010000191.1:0-6016 GCA_963935315.1 uncultured Planctomycetaceae bacterium
ATCTACACAAGGAGTAGCGGCGGCAGCGTCAGATGTGTATAAGAGACAGATGCCGCCCACTGCGAGAGGACTGCAAACCACTAAAAATTTTGTTGATCAGCTTACTCTGAAAAACACGATAAGCTTTTGGTGTGATCTTGAAATGCCCTTGATGCTGCTCCAGTCCTTGTTTTTCAGCCATTTCTCGCAAGTAGTCTTGTACTTGTTGTTGGATTGCACTGAGTTGATCGATGTCACCTGGCTCAGCAAATTCAGCGAGGGCTTCCATATCAATCAAGCCAATTTGCGCCGTTTTGGCAGCTTCTTCCAACTGTTTGATGAGTTCGTCGATTCGTAAAAGTTCTTCCTTGATCTCGATCGCCTGTGGAACAGTCAAGCTGTCCCGGCCTGTAAAAGGATACTGCGCGGCCAATTCATCAATTTGGTATTTATTGCCCAAGGTTTCGATCAGTCCAACCAATGCGCGGGCAAAAGAGGATTGATCGTCACCTGCTGCATACCATAACCGCTCGATATCTCGAAGTTGCTCTTCACGTACCGCTTGGCAAAATTGCTCGCGATGTTTTTTGGGAGGTCGCACGCTTTGGGAGTGCTCAATAAAATCGCTATGGGCACGCTGCCGAACGGTGCGTGTTTCGTAGGTGGCGAGAATTTTACGGCGGCGCTGTTTGAGGAGAGCAAGAATCGCATCAATGCTAGGCCCGAGCCCTTGGATTTGACTGGGGTCCAAACGTACTGCCCGCGCCAATTCTTCCTCGGTCAACTCTCGCTTCTCGCCGAACATCATCATGTGCTCGAAAGCTGAAGAAACCAGGTCAGGTGGTGGCTGTGTAGGGCTGGGAAACTGCTTGGGATCGTATCGTTGGTACGTATGGATAACTCCGCCAAGCGTGTCGCGATTTGCCATGGTATGGGGGGGCTGAATGCAGCCTGGGAAAGGGAAATGCACTCATTGTAGCAGGAAAAGAGAGAATCGAGAAAAACGGTTGCAGCCAGGTGATTCTTTCAGCGGGCAATCCCTGGGAAAGGGCGTCAAAGATGAGAAATCGGTTTTCGCCAATGCAGGCTGTCCCATCTAGCAAAAAAGCCTTTGGGTAGTGAGTATTCGAGAGGCCTCAGTTCTTGGCAACGCGTTCGCGACTAGAAAATAAACCGCGATAGAATCTCATTCGCATGATTTCTGAACATCGACACGTGGCCTGCCTGGGGGTCGATGGTCAAGTCGCTGCCTGCGATATGCTTGTGGAAATAATGAGCCATCGATGGGGTGACGATACGGTCACATCCTCCCTGCCAAAGAGATACGGGAACGTTTTGAATATCACTGAGGCAAAAACCCCAGTTGCTTCCCAGCAAATGGATGTCTGTCACGATGCCTTGAGGACCACAGCGGAAAACTTCGCGCAAACTCATCACCAGATTGTGATAATTATTGGGGTTGCAATAAATTACTTTTCGGTCAGCAGTCGTCCATTGCTGGGTCACCCGGGCAATTACTTTTTTAGGTTTTCGATCAAGTCTTTGACGGACTACATTGAGTACACGCTTTCCCGCACGCTGATGACGTGAAATTGTGGTTATGGATTTGTCATGGATTCCGGGACATGTTCCATAAGCGTCAGGCGGTGTGTGGCCTGAAATAATTGCGACATGGGTCAAGCGGTCTGGTATTTTGGCAGCACATACGGCAGCATAGGGCGCTCCGCCAGATAGACCGATGATGCCAAAACTTGAATTTGCATAACCGAGTGCTGCAGCAAGTTCAACAACATCACAGGGCCAATCTAATATTCGTCGATTCTTCTGATAGCTTGATCTTCCGATACCGGGTCGATCAACGGCAATGATCCGTGCGCCTGAACAACAGGTATTCTGGTTGCATAGTGACACTTCTAATCGTGAGCCGGGTGTGCCATGAAAGTAGAAAACAGGGTGCCCATAGGGATTGCCGTATTCTCGATAGCTCAGCCAGCGCCCATTGGACAGTCGAACTCGACCCTCAGTACGCTGGGGAGAATCCGCAAAAATCTTTTGCGTATTTGGCAAAGCGGTCGCCAAAAAGACGCCGCCAGTAGCGAGTACTTCGCGTCTGGTAAGCATGGTTCGTTTTACACGTATTGGTAGATTCTCATACAAATACGAAACGAGCTTGGTTTTGATGGGCGAATCCATTGCCAGATCAGGTACTTATGGCAGGAATTCATCCCGAGCTCATTGCGTAGCTTCTGATAAAAATCCCCCCCCACAAGTGTAGGACGTGATTGGGGCCCGGGTTGGTGGAATTCATGCCGATCGTAACGGTCGTATTGGTTAATGCTAAGAAAAACAGGGCAATCAAAGCATCATAGAAGGGGACCAAACAGCCGAGTGAAATTTTCGGCAATTCGCTGGCTCAGCGGGCGAGAATGCCACATTTCAAGATTCATCAATTGGGAGTGGTCTATGTAGGCTTGCTGCAGTTGGCGCAATTGAGTGGTGAATTGCTGATCGTAGACGGCTAGCGATATTTCGAAGTTCAAGCGGAAACTGCGTGGGTCGAGGTTGAGAGACCCAAAAAGGCTGATTTTTCCGTTAATAGTACCACTCTTGGTGTGAAGTAGTCCTCCCTCAAAGTTGGCGATTCGTACTCCAGCGCGAAGCAAGTCACCTTTAAAAGCCTGGCTCGCGTAGCGTACCAGGAGTGAATTAACTTTTGCAGGAACAATGAGTATGACTTTCAAACCACGCATGGCTGCAGACACCAGGGCCGTACGCAGTGATTTGCTAGGAACAAAATAGGGAGTCGTTAGTACCAACTCGCGACGGGCAGCATAAACGGCCATTAAAGTACCTGTTCGATAGCCCCCGAATGGTATGCGGGTCCTGAGGGGAGAACTTGAACAACGGAGTTGTTGGTGGAAGCAAGTCGGCTATCACTGCTCTTGGTTTCCAGATCTTTAAGCTCAGAGTCTGTTTCAACATACCAGTCAGCCAAGAAGATAATATTCAACGCCTCGACGGCAGGTCCTCGTACACGGACCATCGCATCGACCCACTGGCCTACGCCTGCTTCTTTTTTAAAATAACGTGGGCCAACAAGATTTAAGCTGCCCGTGTATGCAAGTTGATCGTCGATGACAACGATTTTTCGATGCAGCCGTATATCGAATCGAACAAAAGGCATACGTAGGAGACTGCCTGCCATGGTTGCTTGGATTTGTACACCTGCTTGGCGCATATTGGTACCCACTTCGCTTCTCAAAAACGACCGACTGCCCAGAGCATCGACCAGGACTCGACAAACCACACCACGTTGAGCAGCGCGCTTTAGTGCTTCAGCAATACGATCAACTTCGCCTCCAAGATGCCAAATATAGAATTCAAGGTGGCATGTATGCTGAGCGGCATCGATGTCTTGAGCTAAGTGCTTGAATACATCTTGCCAATTGTCGATTAATTCGAGTTGGTTGCCCGGAATCGCAGGCATACCCAACTATAGCTGGGAGAGTCGGGCTAAGGGTTCGCATTCGACTCCCAATTGGTCCCGGGGAACTTGATGTCTGTGGTCGTGTCCCGCCAGCCATTGTTCGAAAGGTGGATAGAGTTCAAGAAAACGATTTGCTCGGCGTCGACCCAAACGGAGTTCGCCCAGAATCAAATAGACGAGTAGCCCTGCTACAGGAAAGACAAAGACAACCAGGATCCATGCCAACGTTTCACCTAGCGAAAGGCGACGCATGATGACACGGAATGCCAATCCTACTTGGGCCAGCAGATGTGCAGCGATTGCCAGAGTGACAATCCAGTGAATATCAGAAGACGGTAAGGGCTCGGGTGGCATTCAGGGGCCCTTGAGACTGTCAAAATCGGCTATCAACCAGGATTGAGATTCTTACCTGACATCTGGTCCTATGTTATCTCAAAAAAGGGTACAACTCGATACGTTTTTTCTTATCCGCTTAACCTGTGTTGCATCTTCCCTTATGATGGATGCTTTGAGAAGCGAATAAGTCATGTCCCACACTCCTCCGCCATCTTCGAATGAACAAACGTCGCAAGCGGTCCGGCGTTTAATGGACCAGTACACGGAGATTGCGCGCCTGGCGGGCGCTTTAGCCCACGAAATCAAGAATCCACTCTCGACGATTCGGCTGAATATGGAACTGCTAGCCGAAGACTTGGAAGAAACCCAGTCCCCTGCACAACAGAGAGCTTCAAAACGTATCGATTTGGTACATCGAGAATGTCAAAGACTTCAGGATCTGCTTGACGATTTTCTGAATTATGCCAAAGTTCGTCATCTCGATTTGCTGCCCACTGATTTGAATAAAGAGTTGACCGAAGCACTGGAATTTTTTGAACCTGAAGCTGCCGGGGTTGGCGTTGAGCTGGTATCTTATCTCGATCCGGAACTTCCCAGCGTCATGTTGGACCGCGAGGCATTTCGAGGTGCCCTGCTAAATCTGATGCTCAATGCAAAGCAGGCGATGCCTAAGGGAGGGCAACTTGTCGTGAGGACTTCGACTCTCAAGGACAATATTGCCCTCTACCTGATTGACAATGGATGCGGAATGGATGAGCACACCGCAGCGCAGATGTTCGATGCATTCTTCTCCACCAAGCCTGGAGGTTCAGGCCTAGGTCTGCCAACGACAGCCAAAATAATCGAGGCCCATGGAGGACGCATTAGCGTACAGAGTGAGGTAGGACGTGGAACTCAGTTTACTGTGGAGTTGCCCGTTCCGGCTCGTTTGACATAGCCCAATTAGTTTTCAAGTAAGAGTTGATTTTCATTTACCGCTTATTGTAGAACTTGACCATGCCAGCATCCCCTACTACTGCCAGTACCGGCCCACCCCTCAGGGCTTTGATCATCGATAACGATGAAGCACACGCAGAGACGATGGCGGATAGCCTCTCGCGTATTGGCTATGCCTGTACGGCTGCAACATCAGGCTCGGCGGGCGTGGAATTGCTTGAGAAAGACACTTTTGAGATCGTCGTGAGTGATCTCAAGATGCCCGATGTGGGGGGGCTTGAGATTTTGGCCCGCGCAAAAGAGGTGCTTCCGGATGCCGAGGTAATTTTGGTGACAGGGCATGGCACGATCCAGTCTGCTGTCGAAGCAATGCAGCAGGGGGCGTTCAATTACTTGCTCAAACCACTTGATTTAAAGCAATTGCGAGCCGTGGTGGACAATGCTTCGCGGAATCAACATCTGCGTCGAGCCAATGCAGAGCTGAATCGACGTCTGGACGAAAAATTTGGATTTGAAGGAGTCATTGGCAATAGCCCTCAAATGCACGAAATGATTGACCGGCTACGTAGAATTGCGCCTACCGATGCTACGGTTCTCATCCATGGAGATACAGGCACGGGTAAGGAACTTGTGGCGCAAGCCATCCACCAAAACAGTCCTCGCAAGAAACGCCCGTTCGTAGGACTCAATTGTGCTGCATTGAGCGAAAATATCCTTGAAAGCGAACTGTTTGGACACATCAAAGGTGCCTTTACCGATGCCAGTGCGGATCGTATTGGTAAATTTGAGTATGCCAATGGCGGTACGCTTTTTTTAGACGAAGTTGGCGATATGCCACTGCCAACACAAATTAAATTGTTGCGTGTGCTTGAGAATCACGAAATCACACGGGTTGGATCGAATGAGCCTATCCCAGTGAATGTGAGAATCTTATCGGCCACCAATCGTGATTTAGAAGAGGCAATCAGTACAGGGACATTTCGTGAAGATTTGTACCATAGGTTAAAAGTCATCTCGATCCATTTGCCACGACTTTCGCAGCGCAATCAAGACATCCCGTTGTTGATTGACCATTTTATAAAAATGCACAGCGGGCGCCATAATAAAGAAATCAAGAGTATGTCGACTGCTGCACGTCGCAAGTTGATGGCATTCGATTGGCCTGGCAACGTTCGACAGCTTAAAAATACGGTTGAGAGTATGGTGGTCGTGGATTACGACGAAGTGCTGGACCTGGATGATCTACCACCCGACATGTTTGGCGACGAGTCTTCATCG
>CAWWCC010000192.1:0-5960 GCA_963935315.1 uncultured Planctomycetaceae bacterium
CTTACCTCGTCCCAGAGGGTGCCGTACCAGTGTCCCTGACCAAAGACCTCGATACATTCGAGGAACTCGCCAGCATCACGCCGCCGAGAAAATTCCTCATCACTCAGGAAGTGGTAATCCACCCCATTCTGCTCACCAGGACGTGGAGAGCGGGTGGTGGCCGAAATACTTAGCCGCAGACGGTCCTGAGAACGCTCCAGCACCTCCCGAACTACTGTCGATTTACCTACCCCTGAGGGGCCGGAAATGACCAGTAATTTGCCAGGAGAAGACATGGGAACGGCTCGTACCTACTGCACATTTTGAATCTGTTCGCGGATTCGTTCCAGTGCGGTCTTGATTTCAACGACCTGCTGGGAGATCTCTGAATCGTTTGCTTTGGAACCAATCGTATTGGTTTCGCGAGCCATCTCCTGGCAAATAAATTCTAATTTTCGACCAGCGCTGTCCTGGAGTTGCATCGCTTCGTCAAACTGCTTCAAGTGGCTTCGCAGCCTCACTATTTCTTCCGAAATATCAGAGCGGTCTGCAAACAGACATATCTCACGGACCAGGTCAGCCGGTTCGACGGTTACATTGAGCGATGCAAGTGCTTCGTTGACACGTTCCTGAATGCGCTGGCGGTAGTTTTCTGCTACTTGCGGCACGCGCGACTCAATCCCTTCCAGGGATGACGAAACGGTTTGGCACTGGTCGTTAAGATCAACGGCCAGGGCTTCGCCTTCAACGCCCCGCATCTGACTGAGTTTTTCGAGGGCCTTATGCAATGTCGGCTCCACCAGTGGCCAAATCTCACTCGCCTCCTGAGCCTCAGTCGATAATTCTTCAACAACACCTGGGAGTGAGGCCAGCGGTTCGAGGCGCAGCACTTCGTCTAGATCGCGCGTGGCCGCAACCTCTTGCAATTGATCCACGTACTGGTTGAGAACATTCGTATTCAGACGATAGTCGTCTGTAGTTCCCATGTGGACGATGCGCACATTGCAGTGAACGGTGCCTCGCTTGACGAATTGGCGAATTACCGTGTCGATCTGTGACTCGAGTGCTCCGTAGCCTTCTGTAGTACGCAGGTGCAGCTTGAAGTAACGGCTATTCACCGTACGTGCTTCTACAGAAACTGCATAACCGTCCTGTTGGTCACGCGATTCACCAAAACCGGTCATGCTAAGCAGAGCCAAGCCAACACCTCAAGCATTCATTGCAGGCCAACGGCCGTAGGACGTTTCTGTGAAAATCAAGCCATGTTTTGCAAACGCAACTCGGTAAACCCAACTCAGTAAACCCAACTCAGTAAACCCAGTCCGGCAACCCGTGCGATCAAGATGGATCGCCACCTGCATCGGGAGTGGACTCTTCTGCCGACCCCTCAGCATCGTCGGCAACCGGAACCTGGATACTAGAAGTTGCAGGCCCCTTTCCTTCGACATCTATCAGCGTATCTCCGGTGGAGATCAGCTTCGTAGCGGCAATACATAGCAAAATCCAGAAGGTGGCCGCACCAATCGTAATCTTCGTAAACACGTCCCCAGCCTTTGCACCAAATGCGCTGGATCCTCCCATACCTCCCAAAGCACCGGCCAGTCCACCTCCTCGTCCTCGTTGTACGAGAACCAGTAGAATCAAAAAAGTGGCGGCACCACCCAGCAAAAGCTTAAAGAGGGTCTGTCCAAAAGCTGCAATTAAAAAGGGGGTCACAACGCGTACTCCGTCGTAATGGATGGGATGTGAAAGAATCAATATAGGGTTTCGTGCTTCTGTTTCGGTCAGGCCTGGGCAGTTGCGGCTCCTGCTGTGGCGATGGCCAGAAAATCTTCGACTTTGAGGCTGGCGCCACCAATTAGTGCTCCGTCGATGTTGGGCTGTCCCAGCAATTCCGCAGCATTGTCTGGCTTTACACTCCCCCCATACAGGATACGTACAGCATCCGCAACTTCGGCATTGTAGCAATCTGTGAGTTGCTTGCGAAGATCGGCATGCACTTCTTCGGCTTCATCGGGGGTAGCGACTTTACCTGTCCCAATCGCCCAAACGGGCTCATAAGCAATCACAGTGGCTTGGATCTGATCCGCGGACACATTCGCCAGAGAACCCTCAAATTGCTGTCGAATCACCTCTGCAGTCTGGCCAGCCTCACGCTCCTCAAGCAATTCACCCACACAAACAATGGGGCGCAATCCGGCCGCCAAGGCGGCGTGTGTCTTTTTGTTGACTGCCTGGTCATTTTCACCAAAGATGTGTCGACGCTCGCTATGTCCCAAAATGACGTATTGGGCACCGATATCAGCCAGCATCTGGGGGCTGGTTTCGCCGGTAAATGCTCCGCTCGTTTCGTGATACATATTCTGGCCCCCCAGGCCAACCGCAGCACCACCAATCGTATCTCGTACCAGAATCAAATAAGGACTGGGAGGACAAACGAGCAGTTCAGCACCCGAAATCTGGTCTGCTTGGGCAGCGATTCCGCGGACAAGTTCCGCAGCACTGCTGCTCTCGGTGTTCATCTTCCAATTGCCAGCGATCAAGGGGGTTCGCATCTGTTAGCTCTGCAGTCCGGTTGTTAAGTTTAAATGTTGAGAACCCATCAGTTTAGTCGATAGGATCGGTCTGCGCATAGGAGCCAAGCATCGTGAGTCGGAGGCACTTCTTTTCTAGCGAGGCCAGAGCCCGACGTGCACGCAATTCACTGGAATGCCCCTGAAACTCGACAAAAAACAGATAACGTCCCCGTTTGCCTGGCATGGGAAATGACTCAATCCAGGTCATATTCAACTTTTGCCGTTTGAAAATCCCCATTGCATCTGCCAGGGCTCCGGGCTGATGGCTGATTTCAAAAACGAGGGCCGTCTTGTCTTTGCCTGTCCGAGGGCTTGCTTCAGCACCAATGACTGCAAAGCGTGTGATGTTTTCGGGGTTATCCTCGATATTGGGAGCCAGCACATTCAGCGAATGATTCACACCCGCCTGTTGGCTGGCAATCGCCGCAGCCTCAGGCTCTCGGGTGGCTTTCTGGGCTGCTTCAGCTGTGCTCGCCACGCCAATAAGCTGGGCATCGGGGAGATGCTTCCCCAGCCAGTTACGACACTGCGACAATGCCTGTGGCTTGCTGTAAACGCGTTTCACATCCTTGCGTGTACCTGCACCCAGTAAGCAATGGTGAATGTGCAAAAGAACATTCCCACATATTTTAGCCGAAGTATTGGCCAGGCATTCCAGGGCATCTGTAATTCGACCGTCGGTTGAATTTTCGATGGGCACAATGCCAAACTCGGTCAGGCCTCGTTCTACTTCTTCAAAGACAGAAGCAATCGTGCCCACAGCCACCATATCGGCCGATTGTCCAAAGCTCTCCAGAGCTGCCAGGTGGCTATAAGTGAACTCAGGCCCCAAAAATGCCACCCGCGTGGCATGCCCCACCGCGTGGCTGCCACTGAGAACTTCGCGAAAGATGGCTCTCACCGACTCCTTCTTCAGGGGGCCATTATTCTGGGCAACCAGAGCATCGAGCTTTTCTACCTCACTGGCCAACATGCGACCTCGATCGGCCGTCTTGCTATGGGCACGTTCGGCCGTCAGCTGGGCCCGCTCGTTGATCAACGCCAAGATCTCGCGATCCAGTTTATCAAGCTGCCGCTGTGAGGGAACGCGTTTGGCAGACTGGCTTTTCGAAGTCGTTTTTTTCTTAGGCATGGGACAAGTATGGTGGCCAGCAAGCTATTGGCCAAGACGACCTGGCTAAAAAGTGAGCAACCAGCAGGGGAGTATTCTCTAAGGACACGGGGTATTCGCTCTGGGAAGAATAAACTCGCTTAGAAAAGAAGAAGAAAAGGACAGGCATTATCTGTGCTTGTAACTGATAGGAAATTTGATTTCGGTCCTAGAAATACAGCCTACAGAGGTAGAAGGACTGATTCAAGTGTTTAAGAGTTTCTCCAGGGCTCCGACTAGTCGGAGCCCTGGCCGTTCTTGGGGATGTTGAGACTCGCTGCGGACAAAATGCCGCCGATTAGCGCAAAATGTGTCTCGAACCCAGAACTGCTGCGCAACGCCCCTCTGCCCGCTTTGCTTCAGGAAAAATCGGCGTCGGGGAAAATTAAAAGGTGGCCAGGAAGGTGTCGATGTCGACGTAAGAGAATTCCTGGAATTGGCCGGCTTGGTCTGGGGAGCTGTCTGAGTAAGCAACATCCAGGTGGAGGAGCAAGTCCTCCACCTCGGGTGGTGCCCTCGCTGCCCGTGCCTGCCACAAACCGCAGTGACGCAAGATCTTCTCGACCACCTTGCCTTGCGGCGGCTCAATAAATGCCACCACTTTCATCTGCCCACCACACTGCGGACAAGATAAGGGATCAATCTGCAACCATCGCTACACCCAACGAACACTTTCACACACTTGATGAAAGCATAAAACGATTCGAGTCTCAACAAAAAATCTGGCGCCAACATCGGACTCGAATGATAGCCAAGCTAAAACTGACTGCAAACAACAAACCGCTCGCCGGTTCTGGAACCACCAGTGCAGAAAGGGCATTGGGGGAGGTACCAAAGAAGGTATTCCAAACATGGAGATCCGCTTGGTCAACCTTTCCGTCTTTATTGGCATCGCCTTGTGCAAATGTCGCCCCATTGGTGATACCGTAATTTCGCTGGATGGTTAGGAAACCCGTTCCATCGACCGTATTATCATCGTTGAAGTCTGCGGAAAAGAGTGGGGTCAATTGAAACTCGAACTCGTTTCGGTCGTTCGTAATCCAAACGTCCAGAGTCGGCGAATATGTTCTTGCCTGGACCGTAGTACCGTCATCCAGAAATTCGTACAGCCTTAAATAGCCATCACCACCGTTGGGCTGCTGTTGAGCATTGAACACAATTTCGTGAACTGCATTCCCTGCATCTCCGATGCTAACTTGACGACCAGTGGTAAATAGACCATGCGGATCTGAGTCATTTTTATCGACATAGTGTCCATTAAACACCATTTCAAAGTTGTCATTATGTTTTACGAGACCGTTCCAGATCGGATCTCCAACAGTTGCAGACCGAAACGTTCTATCAGAGCCATCGACAACAGAGACATTGCCTTCGACTACATAAGCGTGAGTCAACACAACTGCGGTGAAATCTGCAAAGTGTGGTTGGGAGGCAATGCTATCTGCCCAGCTGATAACTTCGGGACGCGTATCCCACTCCAGGGAAAAAAGTAATATCTTGCGTCCGTCTGCGGCCTGAAAGGTAGCGTAATTATTCTCAATTTCTCCAGGTATTCGCTCCGTAGTTATGATTCCATCCCAGGAATAATTCAGCGGATTATCTGCGATCTTAAAATAATCATTGATCAATCCACCAAGATGATCCGCTGGGAGATTTGACTTTTCGTAGTCGTGGTTACCCGTAGTCAATGTATAGGGAACTTCGCCATTGAGAATATCGTAGGCACTCGCCATCCTGTCCCATTCGACAGGCGAGTTGCCACCAGTAATATCTCCTTGACCTGCTACGACATGAATGTTTCGTGTGTCTTTGTTGTCCACGATCCATTGCATCTTGTCTCTGAGAATTTGCACACCGGTAGGCGTATAGTAGTTCTGGATATCTGGCATGACAACCATAGTCCACGCCACATGGTTCCCTTTAGCCGAAGATTTCAGACCCAAAGAAAAAACGACTCCTAGGACGACAAGGACAGCCGCCGTTGGAAATCTGTTAAACCGTCGGAAATTGACGTTGTCTACGTAAACAATATCTGCCATCTGTGCTCCCTAGAAACACCGTGCACGAACTACATTTAACGTCGTTATAATCCTTACTGGTAGTTAACTATACGAACTTTCATTGTAAACAAAATGTAACGTAAACCCAACTTTTTGACCCTAATTGACGAACTGATTGGCTTTGACGTCCAACAGCCGCCCTCTTTAGACCCTGTCTCTTATACACATCTGACGCTGCCGACGATACTCCTTGTG
>CAWWCC010000193.1:0-5942 GCA_963935315.1 uncultured Planctomycetaceae bacterium
AAGTAACTTTGTCGTTGCCTTCCGAACTGGCCAGCAAAACCGCGCTGCTACCCGATTTTTTTCGTATTTGATCGATTAGCTGGCGCATCAAGTTGGCTTCGGCAGTCGGCACTTCAGCAATAACGACTGTGGCGGATCCCATGGTTTCTGCCTGCTCAAGCAAGCCATCTGCCGTTATGGGGCCGGCTGCAGCTCTCTGAGCCAGTTTTTGCCCCAAGGAGGCAACCTCTTCCCGAAGAGCTGAAACCCTTTGGGGAACCGAAAGAGGTGCAATTGAAAGTAAAAGGGCTGTGTCTGCCAAAATTGCTTTTGCCTGGGCCGCGGTTAGATCCTGCCCCTTGTTTCCAGATGGTTGACTGGTCGTTTTGCTACTGGCCGTACCTCCAGAAACCAATAGCTTTTTGAATTCACGCTGCTCAGCAAGAAGTGCTTTGACATGCCCAACGACCACTGCAAGGTCGCAATTGAGTAATTCTGCCGTTTCGTTGAGAGCCTGATGGATCTGTTCTGCAAATTCTTTGGCACGTGGACCCGTAAGAGCCGTAATTCGACGTGTGCCTGCGGCGACTCCTTCTTCGCTAAGTATTTCGAAAGCATCGATCTCTTGCGTATTCTGCAAGTGGGTGCCTCCGCAAAGTTCCTTACTGAATGCACTTTCTGGAGAAGAGCCCATAGTGACCATGCGTACCGGGTCCGGATACTTTTCACCAAAGAGCATCATCGCACCTTGACTCCGGGCTTCATTCAACGGCAGTACTTCCCATGAGACCGGCTCTGCTGCAGAAATGTGATTAGCAACATCCTCACTCACCTGAGCCAACTGATCGGTGTCTACTGGACTGAGATTGGTAAAGTCAAACCGCAGCCAATCAGAATCGACTTTTGAGCCTTGCTGTTGAGCATGCGAACCTAAGTTCTTCTGCAGCGCATGGTGCAAAATATGTGTTGCCGAGTGTGCACGACGGATGCCGTCGCGTCGCTCAGCATCAACTTTGGCCACAACCGAATCCCCCTCGTGCATCATCCCTGTCTTGAGATGGCCATAATGGATAAAAAGCTGACCATCTTTTTGGGTGTCTGTTACCTCAAATACAAAACCATCGCCCTCCAGTTGACCATGATCACCAACCTGGCCGCCACTCTCACCATAAAAGGGCGTACGGTCGAGCACCACGCGTACTTCGTTCGCCTGGCCTTGCTCCTGCAACTTGTCGCAAAGCCGATCATCAGGGGCTGTACCCGCGACAATACCTTTAACCACCACAGTAGATTGCGTTGTTTCGTAGCCCAAGAATTCTGTACTGTGGAGTGCGTGCTTTAATGAATCAATGGGGCCTTTGGCGCCCATCACCGCGTGCTGCACTTTACCCGACACCTCGCCATGGACCTCCATGGCCTGAGTATAGCCATCCCAATCGAATGCCAGATTGTGCTCCGCTGCCAAGGCTTCGAAAAGTTCGGGTGGAACTCCATAAGTCTGATACAGCTCTGCTGCTACTGCGCCTTCAACTTTTACACGATCCTTAACTCGCATCTCATCAAAAACATTCTCGATACGACTCAGTCCGTCGTCGATGGTACTAAAGAAATTCGCTTCTTCTTTTTGAATCACACTTGCAACACGCTCTGTTGTTTCTGTGAGTTCCGGGTAGGGACCACTCATCATTTCTACCACTTTGGGCACAAGTTGGTGCAAGAAGGGTTCGCGCAAACCCATTTGATGCCCATCAAGAACCGCCCTACGCAGCAAACGTTTCACCACATACTTTTCTTTATTGGCTCCCGGATAGACGTTTTCATGAACCGCAAAAGTACAAGCGCGTATGTGATCTGTGATTCGTCGGCAGCGACGGCCAGATTCGCTATTCATTTCGTATTGAACGCCACAAACTTCTGCCGCCGCTTTTACAATCGGGAACAAATTGTCAATGTGATAATTGGTTGACTCGCCTTGCAGTGTCGCTGCAGTACGCTCTAGCCCCATTCCTGTATCTATATTTTGCGATGGCAATGGCCGCAAGTTATCCGGAGGGTCTCCAACCCGATTGAATTGCGTAAATACCAGATTCCAAATCTCTACCGATTTACCTTGATCCGGATGGTAATAAATCTCACTACAAGGCCCGCATACTCCATCGGGCCCCAGGCTGGGAGCACTGGCAGGCCAAAAATTCTCGTCTTCTTCCATCCACTCAATGCGCGCTGACGGAAGCTTGATATCGGAGGACCAGATGTCGGCAGCTTCTTGATCGCCTTTATACACCGTCACACTCAGTCGCTCAGGATCCAATCCCAACCATTTGTTATCGGTTAAAAATTCCCAGGCCCACTGGATCGCTTCTCGTTTGAAGTAGTCGCCAAAAGAAAAATTGCCCAGCATCTCGAAAAAAGTGTGGTGGTATGCAGTGCGCCCAACATTATCAATATCTCCCGTGCGCAAACATTTCTGACATGTAGTCGCACGTGTGAAATCCAGCTTCACTTTACCCAGGAAATGGTCTTTGAACTGATTCATGCCCGCTGGCGTAAACAGCACACTGGGATCCCAGGTAGGTACCAGCACATCACTAGGCTGGCGACTATGTCCCTTAGACTCATAAAAGGCGAGATATTTTTCACGTAGTTCGTCGGTTTTCATTGCAGTGGGATGTCGCAGAGGCCAATGGGGAAGTGGTAGATTTGTCGTAAATCGGTAGAGCCTCCATGATATCGGCTACCTGGCGAGGAGGCTACTCCGACCATCAACAAATGATCCTCACAGAATCGAATCCATCTTGGAGAGAATCTGTCAGAATGTCGTTGCAATCAATCCATGCTGAAAGTCGAGTGCGACAACTACTGCAGAATCGATGCCTGCTGAGATTTACGAACAAAGCTTACACAGCATGTAAATTTGTTTTCGATTCGTTCACGAATCTCATTTCCGGAGCGAGCCTAATCTTGGTAATCCTGCCGAAAGAACCAGGAAACGTGTCATCCGATTCATGAGTCCCATGGCAATTTTAGCGTCACGCTGGCTCCCTGCTCATCTCCAGCGATATCCAGCCTGCCTCCCAGTTGTCTGGCCAGACGTCCACAAAGTGCCAAACCCAATCCCACACCTGGAGCGGTCAGTGCCGCTTCTTCTGAAGATTTGCTGAAAGGTCTCGGATTTTTCGATCGACGGGACCGATCAAAACCAGGGCCATGATCACGAACCGTAAATGTCACCTCTTCGTTGGTCGTCTGAACCTGGCAATGGATTCGAGCATCCTCAGACTGAGCAGCATATTTGGCCGCATTATCAACCAAATTAAATAGTATCTGCTCTACAACACTGACATCTGTTTTTAGTTGCTGCGAAGGATTTGATTCAGGGAGTTCCACATGCAGAATCATTCCTGCCTGCGCAGCACGTTCTGCAAGTCGTGTTTCCAGACGGCCCATTAAATCGACTACCGCTAGTTGCTCACGATTGCTCAGTTTGCGACCCCTTTCCAGGCGTGCATAACTTAATACATTTTCTACCAGATGTGAGAGCCTCTGGGATTCGAGATTGAGGGTTTCTAAATACTCTTGGCGATGCGCGTCAGGCACCATACCCCGGGCCAACATGTCTGAGTACATGCGAAATGTAGTGAGTGGAGAACGCAATTCATGGGTTACCGACGACACAAATGCCGCTCGTCGCTCGCTCAGTGATACAACCCCCCATAGTAGGACTGCCACAGCTCCAATGACCAACAGGATGGCCCCCCACCCCATACGGAGTGCCCATCGGATGGGTGAGGAAATCAATGCGGAATGAGATTGAGATGGGACGACCAGCTGTACCGGCAGCCCGGCCAACATATGGTTGAGTTTAGCCGCATCCACATTATGCACGGGTACCAGATCAGCTCCGTCAAGGGTGTCCGCTGCTTCTGCCAAGAGTTCTTTTTTGAGGCTGGGCCAATCGAGCCAACTACCTTGCACGGCCGTTTGACCATCACGTACGACGCGACGTGCGAGTAGCAAGTTCTTACCGATCCAAATCGGTCGGCTAATGCTTTCTACAACGGCTACAGGCTTACCAAATACTTGCTGGTTGGATTCTCCAAAAGAATTGGCAGCCTGCTGGTCAACAAAGTCGTTTTGAACACTGCGCTGCTTTCGCAATTCTTGTTGTGCCACATCCTGGTAACGACGATTGCGTTCCTGAAAATAATTCTTTTCTTTGGCCTGAATAGGGAGAGATTTTTGAATTGCCGCTGAATTCGCCACGTACAACGATTGCTCCTGATCGTTCGTCTGCTGCCCTGAAGGTAGCTGCTGCTCCGGAAGTTGAGCAATTAAGTCTTTGATGCTTACGTGCTGCCTCAAGTACTCCAATTGGGCCTGACGTGCTGCCAGTTCCAGGGATGTGGCACCCGACTCCTTGATTTCTTCCAGTATCTTTTTACTGGGCAATTGTGGACTATTCCAATTGCCGTCCATAGTTACGTCAAAATTCAAAAAAACTGCGTGTGGCATTTCAGGCAAAACCGGCAAGCGATCCACTTGTTGCAACTCACCCTGAACATTACCCAGTACCTCAGGCTTCCTCAAAAAAAAAGATGGCGGCCTTGCTACTTCCTCAGCGATAAGAGGGGCCAGCTTGGAATCCATTCTCCACAGCGCTAAACTTATTTCCTGTTCCAGATCGGCTTTGGAACGTGCATTACTTAGCTGCCGATCAATGTGCATTGTCTGCACGGTTAGCCAGCCCATTGAGGCAAATGCCATCGCTGCGCAGAGAGCAAAAACTATCCAAATTTGCCATGGACGTGTCATGCTATTCTTTTAGTGCTCAGCGTCGGAAAAAGGAATCTGTTAATAATCGTGATCACCTCTTGAAGAATTAGACTCTTTTTTAGTCCTTCTCTTCTCGCACACCCCCCTCCACATGTACCCCTTACCACGAACCGTCACCAGCAACTCTTTGTCCCGTAACTTTTCTCGCAGTCGAGCCACGTGCATGTCAATTGTGCGGGTACTGGTGCCACGGGCGTCAATTTGCCATACGTTGGCTAGAAGTTCTTCGCGCGCTATAGCACGATCTGCATGGCGCGCAAGGTAGCGTAACAACTCCCTTTCTCGATCCGAGATTTCCAGCCTTTCACCGTCTGCAAACCGTATCTCACAACGACAAAAATCAACTTCGCCGTCACGTATTTGGAGTGTCTCCACATCACTTGGCCGACTCGGTGACCTACGCAAAACCGCGTCAACGCGGGCCAACAATTCGTTCACGCTAAACGGCTTAACAACATAATCATCGGCCCCCAACCGCAAACCGTTCACCCGGTCATTTTCTTCTCCACGAGCACTGAGAATAATGACTGGCAACGTTGGTTTCGCATTACGGAGATCCGCAAGGATTTCAAGACCCGATTTGTGTGGCAGAACCAAATCCAAAAGTAGCAAATCAAAATCGCGCGTGAGTGCCATCTGGCAACCGGCATCCCCATCGCCAGCTTCTATCACTTGATAGCCCGCAAAGGTTAGCGCGTCGACAATTCCGCGGCGAATCGCTGGGTCATCTTCCACAGTGAGTATTGTATATTTTGCCATCTGTTGGATATTGTAAGCAATCTACTGCGACGGCCCAATGTCACCGCCTGAGGAGCGTGACGTTCTAAATGTTTTTCGAAAAACCTAACCAAGACCCCCTGAAGGGAACGCTCTCGGCGGCGTTCCAAGCACAACATTAAGTCTGGATTGGCTCCCTTCAGATGATTCGATAGGCTCTTAAGTTGTCCCCCTATCTTACGTCCCAGAACTCTCTATTCCTGTAACACGTATGTAACGGCTTGCAACTCGCCAGCGGCTTTCGCACTGCAAGTATTCACGTTAGAATCGGGCCAATCCTTCCAAAGCTCCTGAGAGCCAATTACTTTTATGCTGTCTCTTATACACATCTCCGAGCCCACGAGACGGACTCC
>CAWWCC010000194.1:0-5907 GCA_963935315.1 uncultured Planctomycetaceae bacterium
ACAAGGAGTATCGTCGGCAGCGTCAGATGTGTATAAGAGACAGATGTCAATCCGACCGTGTTTGATAATGTCGACCCTACTGCAGACATTGCCACAGAAGAAATCTTTGGCCCTGTAATATCAGTCATCAATTTTGAAGATGAAGACGAGGTGGTTCGCATCGCTAACCAAACGAGTTATGGTCTGGCGACCGCTATCTGGACCAGTGATATCAACCGTGCGCATCGGCTTGCAGCTCGCGTCGATAGTGGGTTCGTGTGGGTGAATACCAACAACTGGTGGGTGCCTTCCATTCCTTACGAAGGTCACCGCATGAGTGGTATTGGAGCAGACATGGGAATTGAAGCCGTCGAAAGTTATACGAAACTCAAGAACGTGATCGTCAATCTCGATCCGACACCCAATCCTTGGGGCGAGTAGAGGAAAGCTACGGTCGTAAACTCTCTGCTGGGTTTCCTACAGCTGGGTTTCCTGCAGCCGTGTATCACAGTTGTCTGTTCAATTGCCGTATCCCATTGTTGTGTAATAGGCCAGATTGGGCTGTGTGACATCCATGCGGCCAATCTGGGCGATGATACCAACGGAACTCTCTATTTTCATTGCGTATTGCCCAAACGGAATCTGAAATTCATCAATGGGTTCGTTGGTGCGTATGCACCGAACGCGTTGCGCGCCCACCGAACCGGCATCGAGGACAACTGAATCACGATCGGTAAAGTAAATGGTTATCGAGATGTCAGCATCGCTGGAGTTGGGATTAAGTATTACGAGTGATTCATGCCCAAGCAGTTCGCCACTCCCCGGCTCCGGTAGATCGCCATCGGGAAAGAACCAGATCTTTTTTCCATAGTCGTTCATGGATTATGCTTTCAGCGATTGTCGTAGATGGTTAAGAATACTCTCTTTGGCTGTATCGCCATACTCTTTGCTGGATTTTTTTGCACTTTGTGCATACCAATGATCATCGCTAAATTTTGTCATGTCCACCCCTTCGGGACATAGTGACATCATGAGTGAGGTTTCTCCGATTCCAGCGTGATCGAAAGTGTAGTCCTGTTGTGTTTGCGGGTCCATGAGAGCATGAAGCCGGATCCAACTAAAGGGGTCGCTGCCTTCCGCGTTCTGGTCGTAGTAGTCGCTCATATCTGCTGCACCCCACCAACCTTCTCCCTGCTGGCTTTCGATAAAATCAAAGATAGTTTTGCGGGCAGCCGTCTTAAACGCCAAATCGGTGGGCATGCCGACATCAAAATTTTCTGTTTGATGGTGCACCACACCGTGGATATTGCGAAAACCCACTTTCAACAAACTCATAAAGAGCCCCTTGGCCAGGGGTATTATCTGCTCGCAATCGACATGGATTGCTCCACTACGTTCGGCTTTTTCAACAGCATAACTGGCAGCCCCATAATAGAAGGGCGGCATGATCACCAGATCACGTTCTTGTTCAAGCAACTCAAGCGAGCGAAGCACAACGAGTGTATCAACACCCAAGGCCAGGTGCTGTGCATGGTATTCCAGCACTCCAATCGGTAATACCACGGGCCAGTTTTCGTCAATCGCCCGGTGGATTTGATCGGGCAACATCAATTCATACCGCATTACTCTTTTCTCCTGCACTAGACGAGTTTCCCCTCCTCGTTTCGGTGGAGGGGTTAGGGGACCGTAGCATAAACACCTAACAATCCACTTCGATAATCTCCATTCGGGATCCGCTATTCAACATTTCGGCAGGCCCCTCTTCCGTAACGAGCAAACCATTCTCCCAGCGCAAACCAAAATCATCGTCTGCAAAAAAAGTGTCTGCCTGAAACGTCATATTGGGTTCCAGACTATAAGTACTGACGGTTTCCAGCCAGGGTTTTTCGACTTCAATCAATCCCAAACCATGGCAAGGACCGTAGAGATAGTTGTCGGCAAAGCCGGCCTTTTTTACCTCGTCTTCGTATTGTTGAGCGATCTGGCCCGAAACGACGCCCGCTTGCATGCACTCGTAGGTTCGATAGTGCATGTCTTTTCCAAATTCGATCAATCGCTTTTGCGCGTCGGTCATTTTTCCAAGGCAAACGGGCCTGCCTACCGAGGGGGAGTAGCCATCGATTTTTCCGCCAACATTGATTTGGACAATATCGCCTTTTTTAAATTTCCGATGTGTACCACGTGAAATAGCGTTGGTAGTTTTTTTGCCACCAAAGGCATAAACCGTGTGCGCTTCACATTCTGCGCCGTGACGGTACAAGGTATCAAGGGCTACGCCAGTCAGTTCCAATTCGGTCATGCCTGGTCGGACTGCTTCGATCATGGCATGCATTGCCAATTCTCCCAATCGCAATCCTTCGCGCAGACAGGCAATCTCTTCGGGAGATTTGATGCTGCGCAGCCGAGTGACTACGAGATCATCGGCATTGACAATCGTGGCTTCGGGAAATGCTTCACGTAAGCCTTCAATCATTGCCATATTCGTACACAAATAACCGGCCAGTCCAATGCGCTTTGGGTTAGACACGCCAATCGATTCAAATACATCACCGTATTTGCTGACCGCAACTCCAGGGTAGGCGGGGTCGGCCGTTTCGCGATACTCAGTCATCAAATGGATATTTTTCAGCTGGGAACGACCACGGGCAAATTCTTCTGATTCTGGGCCAATCAGCAAGGCTGCCTGTCCTGAGGGGGCTATGGCGACACCTCCCATTTCGAACAAGGGCCAGTAGGCGGTGAAATAACGTACGTTGGCGTAATCGGCCTCATTGGAATTGGCAACCATGACATCCAGGTCAGCTGTAGCAATCAACTGGGAGGCTTTTTCGATGCGCTCAAGATACTGGGAATCAGGAATTGAAATACGATCGGACATTCTTGAACTCCTGGTCAATAGTTTTTAATAAATTGCGGAAATGTTGATATCAAATGGAATCGTGGTCAGCAGGTTTCGAAGGGTGGGGTACACTTCGCTTTGCCTCGACCTCCAAAGGGGACTTGGGCCTTAAGAACGGCACACTGCTGAATTTTTTGCACGGCCTGGACTGCGGATTTTACAGAATCAACAACCAGGGGTGGTTTGAGTGGCAACGCAAATCCCGCCAGTAGTTGCTTGTTTTGATACTCCAGTAATCTCATATTTCATTTTTCTCATGATGGGGCGAACACTGGCTAAGCATATTGGAAATTTCTGCCTGAAACAACTCAGCAACACGAACCAGGATCTCAAAAACAAGCCCGGCTCCTCGACCTTGTGGGTTTGTCCTGAGGCGTATTTTAGGTGATTGTTGTGATGTAAATTCGTGAGCTATTCCATTCTTTTACGATACTTGGATTTCTGGTCCCTACTTCTTAGAATGCCCGTCTGCAGGTCGCGTGTTTGATTGAAGAGCCTGTCGATTACCTGTTGAGAATGTGCGCGAACTTGTTAAGTTGCGCTCGGAACCCCGCAGAGGGCATTCCCTACAGGATTTATTGCACGGCTTTACTCTCTCAAGCAGAACGAGAACTAACATTGTTTTGATCCGTGTATTGAGAATCGCCATGAAGGAGTAATCAAAGTGCCCCGGCACATTCAACAGTACGAGCTAGAGAGTATTGTCCCCATCCGCGGTCTTGACCATCCGGAGTCGATCGGAGTTGGACCGGATGGTACAGCCTATACAACGGGCACCGGATGCCAGGTCTATCGACTCAACCTGGAGGACAACACTTACGAGCAGTTTGCCACTACCGAATTTCGTTGCCTGGGTAGCGTGGTTGATGCGGTCGGCAACCTGTACGTCGCGCATACTAACGCAGGCAATGTACTGAGAATAACTCCCGCAGGCGAAGTTCACGTCTATGCGACCTGTCCGCCTGCCAAAAATCTTCAATGTGCCAACTACCCAGCTTTTGACCGTCATGGACACATGTACTTATCTGAAAGTGGTGACTGGTCGGGCACGCCCAATGGTCGCATTTATAAAATTCCTCCAGGTGGGGGGGCAGCACAACTTTGGTATCCCAAGGAAGTCGACACGCCCAATGCCATTGCTCTCGACGCTGAAGAAAAGCACCTCTACTTTGTGGAGACTTTTGGGAATGCGATCGCACGAATCGCCATTTGCAGCGATGGTTCAGCGGGACATTTTGAACGGGTACTTCATCTGCCTCGCCATATTCCGGATGGTATCGCCTTCGACGAAGCGGGCCGGTTGTGGATCGCCTGCCATCGTCCAGATCGGATTTATTGCTTTGATTTAATAACCAAACGATTGGAGACGTTTGCAGATGATTGGCGTGGTCACTACCTGCGCGGACCTACCGATGTTGCGTTTGCGGGTCCGGACCGTGATATTTTACTAGCAGCTTCACTCGACAATTTAGTAGTTCACCGCTTTGACAATGTGGGTGTCAAAGGCCTCTCTCTGAATCATCCCCAGTTTTAGATCAGGGAATAGGAACCCGCCTGGTAGTTCATGGCGAAAAGCTGCACTCGATTTCACGACAGAAAAAAGGCGTAAATGGCAACCATGAATAACTTACGTGTGGGTTTGATTGGCACCGGAAGTTTTGGGCCGAATTTTGCCCCCTTTATTACAGAAGTCGCTGATCTTGTTGCCGTTTGTGATCCCAATCCGGCCGGTCGGGCCAACTTCGCAAAACAAACGGGGCTCCAATTGCCCGGGTTTGACAATCATGAGCTACTGCTGGACTCGATTGACTTAGATGCCGTGGTCCTTTGCAGTCCAAATTTCACACACAAAGCGATCACCGTTGCGGCAGCCCAACGCGGCAAACATGTGTTTTGTGAAAAAGCCATGGCCACAAGTGTGCCCGATTGCTGGGAAATGATTCAAGCCTGCGAAGCGGCCCAGGTACGCTTGATGGTAGGACACAAGCGCCGCCTACGTCCGCCATGGGCGCGTATGATCGAGTTGCGCGAAGAACTGGGCGAAGTTGTGGCCATTACTTCCTGTGGCTATTTCGACTCGCGCCCCTATCCTTTTGCCGAAAGTTGGTGGCGCTACCAGGAGCAATCAGGTGGGACCCTGATGGTATCTGGCGTGCATGTTGTGGACTGGATGCGGGCCATGTGTGGCGATGTGGCAACAGTCCGTGCCCTCGCCGCCCCGCAGGTTGACCCACGTTATGATTTTCCGGATACCCTACATGTGACATTGGAGTTTATCTCGGGAGCCGTGGCATCGCTGACCGTATCGTTTGCCTATCCGCCGCTCAAGTTTCGCGAGTCTGGAGGCCCCCAGGTAGTTTATCAAAAGGGGGGGGCACAATTTGTTCCCCATCTTGAGCAGCTGGATCTTTATTGGCAGCATCAGGACGAGGAGGAAAGGCATTTTGAGCCGTTTGATGACCTTGGTTTCGACCACGCTTTTAGCCTGGAGTTTGGCGACTTTGTTCGCTGGGTGGCTGACAAGGATTACGAGCCCTGCCTGAGCTGGCGCGAAGGCCTCAGGTGCGTGGAAGTGATGGAGGCTGCCCACCGCTCCGCGGAACAGGGTGGAGCAATCCTGACTCTGCCCCTTTATCCAGAATTGGAACACACTTAAGAATCTTGCCAGGATCACAATCAGGTCGAGGTGTGCTAGCGATTCCCTCTACAAATTCATGATTCGTGCATTCTTAGTAGAAAAAGAGATAAAACTTTTGCAGAGCGCCTTCAGGCTGGCGAAGTCGTTTTTGGTGCGACCGCAATGGAGTACTTGCGACCTTCGTTAGTCAAGACCTACCGCAATGCGGGTTTTGATTTTATTTTTATTGAAATTGAACACGCCTTGTTCAGCCCGGAGCGTTTGTCCGATTTTATTCTTTGTGCTCGCGATCACGATTTTCCGGTGGTTGCCAAAACGGGCCAGCTGAACCGGGCTAAGACAGCACGGCTTCTGGAAGCCGGCGTGTTGGGTATTCAGTTGCCACCTACTG
>CAWWCC010000195.1:0-5870 GCA_963935315.1 uncultured Planctomycetaceae bacterium
CACAAGGAGTATCGTCGGCAGCGTCAGATGTGTATAAGAGACAGGTCTTTCAACGATGTGCGCAGGTTGCACCCGTTGGGAAGAATTGGTGAACCCGAAGATGTTGCTTGGGCAGCCGTCTACCTGGCCTCGGACGAGTCGCAGTGGGTCACCGGCACTTCGCTGATGGTCGACGGCGGCTATACGTGTCAATGATTACCACCCACACGAGTTACTCATGACATTTGTTCGTTTGTCTTACGATTTGAGCAAAGAGACACCCTATCCGGAAGGGCTGTGGCCTGTTGAGATCTCTCATGAACACGACATGAAGCAAGGGGCCATCTCGAATGTCTTTCGTTTTACAATGTGCAACCATGTCAGTACACATATCGACGGTCCTAATCATTTTGGAAAAAACAAGCCACCGCTAAATAGTTTCTCCATCAACGATTTTGTTTTCACAAAACCAAAACTGCTGCAGATACCCAAGCAAAACGGTGAAATCATCTATGCCGATGACCTTCGCCGTCATGCTGGTGCTATTTCAGATTGCGATCTCCTCCTGATGCGAACCGGCTTTGGCGCCATTCGTTCAGACGACCTAACCCGCTATGCCGAAGAAAGCCCAGGCTTCTCAGCGGATGCAGCACATTATGTGGTGGACGAACTCCCCAATGTCCGCGCATTGGCAATCGATTCGATCTCTTTTGCCTGTCCCAGACAATTGCAAGAAGGGATCGAAGCACATCAGATCATGTTGGATCAATGCGAACGCCCTATTTTCTTAATCGAAGACATTAATCTTGAGATCGAATTGACCAACCTCAAACAAATTATTGTCGCTCCGCTATTTGCCGAAAGACTAGATAGCTCTCCGTGTACCATCCTTGCAGAACTCGGCTAGCGATTAGGACCAGGTCTCTGTGTTCAAGTTAACCCTCCCAGGCACCCAGTGGGTCCTCATCGCATCTGTCCTTTCACCCTGCGTAGCAGGTGCAGAATCGAGCTTGCCCATTCTTACGGTTCCGCCTTTTCCAGGAGATCGGTACACCGACACGGTACCCGCCACTTTGGATCTTTCTGAACGGCTGCATCTTTCGCTGAATGCACACACCCGCTGTGTGAATACTTCTGCTGCCAAGCCTTATCCACCGACGAAATACCTGGCCAATCATTTTATTTTGTTAAAACCCGAGGGACCTGAGGTTTTTCGTGATGTAAACCTTTACGGCAAAGCCATGCTTGGCACACTATTGGCTCGCATGGTAACCGGCAGCCAACAAGGAATCGAAGTCGACCACAACTGGAGAGCCTCCTGGCTCGAGTGGCAGAAATGCAACCCGATCATGCATGGACCTGAAGGCGGACGTCGGATGGAGTGGATTGCCATGAATGTTCGCCGCGAGCAGGGAGCCAACCAAGAGGCTTGGAAAAAACTGGCCCGACGCGCAGTAAGGCGGCTCGATGAAGAGATGCTCGCCGTTTCAGGCGGCGACTGAATCCTGGCCGGTCATGGTATACCAGACTTGGGTTTCGACAGCGAGGCGGAAGTCGAGTCCTACAATGCACAATACCAAGCCAATCGGGCCATGAAATTAGCAGGCAAACCAGCGCCGACAGGTTGGTGGGCTACCTACATGACCTGGACCTTGCAAGGAATTTGTGCCATCTACCGGGAGACCGGTGATGAACGCGCTCTCCAAGTTGCCAGCCGTTTGGCGACTTACTTAAAAGACAAGTCCGGAATCATTACACCCGCGCCATGTATTACGTTTGGGAACAAATGGTGCAGTATGACAAAGGCGAACTCACCGTCCACTTGATGCTCAACCATGCCTCCAGATGGGCAGATATCCACAGCCACCGTCCCCATTCCGGCAAACTTGAAGTCATGCTGAAAAAAGACCTTCAGCGACTACGCGTACGAGCTCCGGAGTGGATTGCTTCAGGAGCTAGTCAAGTGACCGTGTCAAAAAACGAAACGCCCATTTCTATAGATTGGGACGGTCGCTATCTGGTTGTCCAGCAGCTGCAGGCGAGCGATCGAATTACGATCATTTTTCCGCTGCAGCACAAAACGATGGAGAGAACGATTGGTCGTCAAGATTTTACGTTGACATTCCGTGGAAACACGGTCATCGACTTGCAACCAGCAGGTTCAAGGATTCCCCTTTATCAGCGCAAATCCATGAATACTGATGCAGTGCCGATGCGTAGCGTTATCAGGTACGTAGCCGAGTAGAATGTTTCTTGTAGGTTTTCTGTCATGCGCAGAAAAACGCCCGTTGCACAACCATCCCTAGCCGCAGGTGAACGAACCTTACCGCTTCCGTAGCATGGCACTCGCGCCCAGGAATACCATGGCTGAGGTCCCCACGGCAATCACCCCTGGGTGAAATCCACCGATCGTTTGGCCAGCCAGCATGGTTTCTCCCCAGAGAAACACGGTATATCCACTGGCAATACTTGCCAGCGCTGCCCACTTGTGGGGCTGCCGCAACCGAATGCCCAGGTAGGTAGGCACCAATACGGCCGTGCCGCTACCCGACAGGACCGAAAGTCTCAGGATGAAGCTGTCCTTGTTGAACCCCAATGCGAAGGATACGAGAAAGACCAGCATGATCGCCAAACGGGCGGTACGCATCTCACTGCGTGGGCTGATGTTGGGTGACAACACACCTTTCACCAAATCGCGCGACACAATCTGCCCCATGGCCAGCGCTTGGGAATCACAAGTCGACATGGCAGCGGAGAGCGAACCGAGGATATAGCAAAACCCAAACACTGTGGCGAGCGCTCCACCGGTCGACACCACATCGGACACCACCTGGCCAGCAATTGTTTCGTGCAGCTGTCCTAGGTCCGGATGCGCCGCGGCTCCTCCCAACCCAATCACCAAAGCTGGCAGAAACATAATCACTGGCATGCAGGCCATGCCGCCCACCATCCAGAGAAATCCACGGGGACTGCTTTGCGCTAAAAATCGTACGGCTGACGAGGGATGGGCAATCGGCCATAGGCCGTAAAATAGACACAGCGAAAATAACATGGGGGCCGTGTAAAAGCCTGCAGGCCCTGGCGTTGACAAGAGCGACTCGTCACCTTGCTCGACCAATTGGTCGGTAAGCTCAAACAAATTGCCGTCCCACACCCGATCGATGTACAGCCAAGCCAGTACCGTCATACCACCCACCGACAACACGAATTGAATCACGTCGGTCCACACGATGCCACGAAAACCTCCCAACTCGGAGTACAGCACCATCACGATCAAAATGGCACCCACACTTTCCAGGTAACCCACCCGGCCATCGGTCACGCCTTCGATCAGTCGACCAATCCCGACCAGTTGCAAAGTCAGGTGGGGTATCACAAACAGCACGGTGGCCATAAAGACCACCAGACCCAGACGTGGCGAATTATAGCAGCGTGAGACAATCTCGATGGGCGAGGTTGCGCCAGGAAACTCCTGCGCGCGTCGCCAGAGTGCCATACCAAAAAACAAAATGCAGGCGACTTGCAGCAACTGCGAGATCACAATGGCACCGAATGCGCCGACACCGTGTTGGTAGATAAAGCCCGGCATGCCAATCAAAGTGAACGCACTGTAAACCGTAGCTGCGTAACTCACCAGCAACAACAGGGGGTGCAACCCGCTTTGGCCGTGCCGACCCAAAAAGAAGGCTTCCCCACTAGCATCATCGCCAGCTTCACCGCGTGGCTTGGTCCACCAGAGCAGCAGTAGCAGTGCCACCAGATACAGGCCGATACCCGTCAGCAGCCAGAAAAAATTCAAAGTCATGGCTGCTCAGATTCGTTAACAGGTGCACCGAGACAGGCCAGGCCGATCAAGCATCCGCCACAAACGCAACCTACGCCCAGCCAAAAACAAACCACAGCAGGAAGCGGCAGCGTCATGCCGAAGAGTTCAGTGGTGGAACTCGTGAAGAAAGACGAACCGAAGACAGCCGTCAATAATCCCAGGTAAAAAATTGTCCACAGTATGATTCGCGCGGTGTTGTTCATGAGAATCGGTTTCTAAAATGCTTGTCAGGATTTCTTAATAGATACGAAGCACGTAGGGGTATGTACAGCCCCGCTCGCACCGTGGAACCTCGGACAGCCTCACTAGTAGAATGGCAGTTTTACAATCGCTCTAGAATTATCGCAACCACCAGATCTGTGCTGCCATCAGGGCCAAGGCCAGTACAGCCCAGAGACGATAATCTTTAATACCACTATGGTGTTCGCTTTTTGCGAGGGCCGTTTTTCGAGTCCAGATCAATCCTTCCAAATCTGCGGCTGATTTTCTTTGGGTGCACAGAGAAACTGCCACGAGTAAGGTAGCAAGGATTCCCACCGCAATCGGCAACCAATAAACCATGTGTGTGGGCCACCAGGTAGCAATTTTCTCTTGGCCATGTTGGCTGAAAAAACAGACAAGTGGTGCTGCCAGGAGTGTTGCTACAGCTCCCACCGAAGTCGCTCCACGCCAGAACAACCCGCCTAGAAACACCACAATGATTGGCGCAGCGACATAAGCCAAGCCAACTTGCAGGAACTGCATGAGAGATTCGTTCTTTTGCATGGTCAACGCACGGGTGACCGCGCAAATGAGCACTGCAACCGAGGCAATTCTTCCGACCAGGATCAATCTCGACTCCGTGGCACTCTTGTCGAGCCAACGATGATAGAAGTCGTTGGTTATTATCGTAGCCAGCGAATTCAGACCCGAGTCGGCCGAAGACATCAGCGAAGCAATCATGGCAGCCATGATCAGCCCCATCAGTCCAGTTGGTACGACCGTTTCTATCAGTTTGGGGAGCACCTTGTCGGCCTCCGCACCCGTGCCCAGATTGGGGAGCAACACCACGGCGAGCACACCAGGGAGCACCAGCACAAAGGGCAGTAACAGTTTGACAAAGCAGGCGCCGACAGCTGCCATCCGCGAGTCCCATTCACTGCGTGCGGCTAGTGTGCGCTGCACGATGGTTTGGTTCTGGCACCAATAGTAAATCGAAACCATCAAATATCCGCCAATCATCGTAGCGGGAAAAGGATAGGCCGGATGATCTCCCGGCAAGCAAACGCTCATGTGTTCCTCGGGGACCTGCTCGCAAAACGCCGTCCATCCGCCAATTTCCGCGAGCGCCAGCGCGGTCACCGTCAGCCCACCGGCAATCATCAGCACTCCCTGGATCACATCGGTCCAGACCACCGCCCCCAGTCCACCAATCGTGGTGTATATGCCGACAAACACGGCAATGCCGATCACCGACCAGGCAAACGGCAGTCCAAAGAGCGACTCGAGAAAGAGTCCACCCGCATAAAACATGTAAGGCATATAGACCCAGAGCTCGACCGCAATGGCGGTGGTGGCAAAGAGCATGCGGGCTGTGGGTCCGTAACGCTTTTCTAGAAATTCAGGTGTCGTAAAAACGAACGAGCTACGATAGTACGGTAAAAAAACGAAAACCAGTAACGAAAGGCAGACGATCGCTCCCCATTCGAGTGTGCTAACAGCCATACCAAAGCGATAAGCATCGCCAGCCAGTGCAACCAGAGAACCGCTGGAAATATTCGAGGCAAAGAGCGACAAGGCAATCGCATACCAGGGCAATCCGCGCCCCGCAAGAAAAAAATCGCTCGACGATTCTTCGCGCCGCGACATGTAGAGTCCAAACGCGAAGACACTGGCGAGGTAGATACCGAAGACGATCCAATCGATCCACTGTGCTGACATGTTATCCTATTCCTCACCCTCCCTTTCAGGGAGGGGCTAGGGGAGGGTTCAACCACCCGGCTCCCGCTCACCACTGGTAAACCGTACTCAGTTGCTTCTTCACCTAACCTCTCCCCAAAGGGGAGAGAGACTTTTATCCTCTATT
>CAWWCC010000196.1:0-5856 GCA_963935315.1 uncultured Planctomycetaceae bacterium
TCAAATTGTGCCGCAGCGATCCGAATTGCATTCATTCGTATCGTCCTTTATGGTTTACACAGCATCGCTCCTTGGACCTTCTTACGACCTATTTCATACTCGAATGGGAAGGATTTTGAAACGGGTTCTAGGAGAGTGGCAAGAAGCCAATTCGACCCCCGCGCTGGCTAGCTTCTCCCTCAGAAACTCTCCATAGAAGTCGCGCCAATCTTGGTGTTGAGCTCGACGGGGTGTCCCATTTTTCCCAACAGATAGGCCGGCCAGTCAGCATTTCCGGCCAGAACCGATTCGGAAGCACTGTCGACAATCTGAATATTGCTGGTGCTCTTGCCGCCTTTCTGCCGAACCTTGCTGGCAGAATTCTAAACGATTACATCCACTGCCACATTGCCTACGAGATGTATCGGTGGCAAACTTTTGCTCACGACGTTTCCTCATTGAACTGACTGAGGATTTCTCCGCCGGCCCGGCTGATGAAGCTCAAGATCGAACTGCAAACTAGAATCTGCGTTCCCGACTCCTTCCACGGACTGAGCGCCGGCGCGTCGCGTCCGTAAATGGCAAACCATTTGCCCGCACGCTGACATGCGTCGCGAACTTTTGTCGCAGCTGCGACCACGTCTGGATGCTCCGCTCCACGGTCAAGATGCCCCATTTCGATGGCCAGATCGTTCTGGCCCATCATGGCCCCATCGATGCCTTTGGTAGCGAGCAACTCCTCGATGTTCTCAACAGCGGGTACCGATTCGATTTGTGGAAGAGCGAGAATGTCGCGATTTCCCTCCAGGATGATCTGGCTGATATCCTTTTGCTCGTAATCAGTAAACCCCTTCCTATTGGTGATCCCTCGGCTCCCCAGCGGAGGATATTTCGTCGCAGCCACCTGCCGCTCTGCATCGTCCACAGTCTCAGTGTGTGCGAAAACGACGGCTTGGACGCCAGCATCCAGCAGGGGTGCAATTCGCACGTCGTCAGCCGTTGGCACGCGCATGATAGTCGCCATATCGCAGCGCCAAGCCATACGTACGTGTTTGATGGCCGAGACCAGGTCCCATTCGCCGTGCTCCAGATCGAGCCAGATGAAGTCGTATCCCAAACCGGCCACCGTTTCGGTGACGCATGAAGGAAAATCCGCCCCCATCATCGGTCCGGTGACAGTTTTTCCTTCGCGTAGCATTTCCGCCAGATTTCGAGACATGCTATTTATAGATAGAGAGTATGGGGTTTTGCTTTAGTAATGTGCTGCTATACGATAAAAAGGGGCCAGGACGGCTCTTTTTTAACTTGAGGATTAGGTCGTGTCCAGTGAACATCTTATGCGTTGGCAATTGGCAAGCGGCAATACAGGGCAAAGAACGTCCGTGGTCGGGTGTAGCAATAATCACCGCATCCAGCTTTTCGTTGTCGATCATCTGGCGGTAGTCGGAATACGTACTCCACTGCTTCTGCTTTTCTTGAGGCGTCTGTTCCAATCGCGCGGCGTAGCAATCAGCGATGGCAACGATTCGTCCCTCCACGGGAAGCTTCCAGTTCGAATGTGCCCGGGTCACTTAGCGATTGAAACGCTAAATCTCGCCATTTGGCCTGTTTTGATTCGAAGAGCCTCATCGAACTGCTGCTCACCGAATTGGCGGAGGACGAATTTTGAAAGTTGTAGTTGGCCATGGAAGACGGACAGCTCAACATGAACGTCGTTGCTGGTCTTTTTAAGAGAACATTTTCCCCAGCAATAACCATTTGACCAGAAGAAGTTGCTGTCCTGAGCCGCAAAAGTCATCGATTTTCCAACGCCCGAATAACGAAATCCGGTCATGGCAAGCGACAGTACATCATCGCCGGCATGTGCGGGTCTGGTAGTAACATCTCGTTTAACGCGGCTCGCTGTGTTGTCAATCGCATCCTCGATCTTCATGACGAGCCCGACGACTATCCGTCCGAGTACTTTGGGCCGACTCGCCTGACAAGTCCTGAGAGTCATACGTGGCCGATTCTGCCCGAAGAAGAGGAACAAGACCGCTGATGTTTTGATTGTTGGAGCAGCCACAATGGTCTCGCCTGCGCAAGCTGGAGAGCTACCCTGGGGATTCGTTTCAATCAGCTGGCTTACCCGTGTTCTACAGCCAAGACATCCGATTTCGGCGTGGCCGTTTGTTGCCAACGGGGATTTCCTGTAGTCTGGTGCTACGAGGTGTCCTCGTTTCCATTACTCCTTACAACGTATTCCCAGAATCACGATGCAGTTCGCTGATTTCATCGTCATTGTTGTCTATTTTGTCGCGATGCTTGTGATTGGGGCTGTCTGCGCCCTGCGTATCAAGAAGCAGGAAGACTACTTTATGGGGGGGCGAGGTTTTGGCAAGCTGCTGCAGACCTTCGCGGCCTTCGGAGCGGGTACCGGATCGCAGGACCCGATCAACGTGGGGAGGACCACTTGGACGAGCGGGCTGAGTGGCGTGTGGAGCGCTCTGATGTGGCTCTTCGTAACGCCCTTTTACTGGATTCTCGGCGTTTGGTATCGCCGCATGAGACATCTCACGTTGGGCGACTGGTTTGTCGAGCGTTATGAAAGCCGCGCCATGGGGGCCGCCTACACCCTGTTTGGATTGTGCTTTTATGTCTTTTATTTGTCGACCATGTTTTCGGCCCTCTCCAAAGTTGCCCAGCCGCTGCTGGGCGATGACGCAATACTCTGGCTGGTAGGACTGATTGGATCCCAGAACCCGGCCGATCTGAAGTTTGTCCTGGTGCCCATGATTGCTTTTGTGGTGGTGGCCTATGGCGTGGTGGGGGGGCTGGCGGCAGCCTATTGGACGGACCTGATTCAAGGACTTTGCATCATTTTGCTGTCAATCATTCTCATGCCCTATGGCCTGGCAGGATTGGTGGACACCTTCGGTGAACAATACGCCCAGGATACCGGCCAGCTCGCCGAGGAGCTTACCACTTGGGACGGTTTCCGCATCATGCACCACCGGGTCAGTGCAGATCATTTTCAACTTTTTGGAGGTCCGCGTTCGGGAGAGTTTCCGCTGCATTTTATTGTCTCGCTCTCTCTGCTGGGTCTGGTGGGAATCGTGGTGCAGCCCCACTTTATTGCCACCGGAGGAGGAACAGCCAAAACCGAGTATGAGGCGCGCGTGGGGTTGGTGGTGGGCAACTTCTTAAAGCGTTTTTGCACCATTGGCTGGGCAATAACGGGACTGATCGTCGTAGCACTGTTGGCTGACAGCGTGGAGATCAATCAAGACCCCGACCGAGCCTGGGGCATTGCCTCGCGTGAAATCCTGGGCAGTGTGCAGATTGGGGGAGTCTACATCGGGCTAGCCGGACTGATGCTTGCCTGCCTGTTGGCCGCGCTGATGTCTTCGGCCGATTGCTATATGCTGGTCGCCTCGGCTCTGCTGGTGCGAAATATTTATGCACCTTACTTTGATCCCGCAGCAACCGAAAAAAAATATGTCCAGGTAGGGCGCATTGCGGGTCTGTTGATTATTCTGGGTGGAGCTGGCGTCTCTTTGGCATTGTTCGACGTTTTCGCCCAGTACAAACTGGCACTGGAGATCGCCATTTTGTTTGCCGCACCGTTCTGGCTGGGAATGTTCTGGCGACGGGCCACCACGGGGGCGGCCTGGCTGACGATTGCGTTTTCGCTGCTGTTTTTCTTCGTCATCCCCTATGTCCTGCCAGCGCTGATCCCTTCGCTTCGCACCAATCAGAACCTGGCAATTACAACAGATGTGGTTACAACTTCTATGACTCGCCAGGCGTCGGCTGCGGATGTCGCCAGACGACAGGCCGCGATTGCAATTTGGGATGCCTCCGAGGGAGATAAAGGAGATCGACCTCAGGCATTGGCGCTGGGCGATCCATTTACGGACGAGTTTAGCTCCGGTGGAGAATCGATCTTCTGGGGCGAAGGCGTGAAGGTGGTGGACAACACCACGTTGGTCGAAGTCGACCGTGCTCAGAGTGATGAAGGAGCGAAAACCGTTACGATCAGTCGTCGTGAAGGTCAATTCACAGGCCAGGGCTGTTTCAATCTCGACTTTTACATTTATCACCTGTTGGGGATGGACCTGAGGCAGGCCGATCGGGCCCTGCTCACCACGCTGCGAATTCCGCCACGAATCATCATGCCCTTTTTGGTGATGATCTTGCTGAGCTTCGTCACGCGACCAGGCACCAAAGAAGTACTCGATCGCTACTACGTGAAAATGAAGACTCCCGTCCTGCCCGATCCGGAGGACGATCTCCAAGAACTGCAACTTTCCTATCAGGAGCCGAGCCGTTTCGACGACACGAAACTTTTTCCTGCGACGAATCTGGAATTCCAGCGACCGAAATTTGTCGATATCGCAGGTTTTGTGATTAGTTGTGGCGTCTGTATCGTGTTTCTCGCCCTGGCCAGTTGGCTTGCCAATATTGGTAGCTAGCCTATTGAACCAGAACCTGTTTCAAAACTCGGGTTGGGACCGAAGTTTACTGGGAACTAGCACAACTTGGTAATATTGAAACTAGGTTCTAGCCTGGATGAAAGGAAATCGACCATAGAAGCTAACCACCATGCCAACTCTCGCCGGGATTTCCTGCGGGACTCACTGGCAGGTATTTCGGTCGGAGCGTCGTTGGCAGCAATCAACCCCCAACTCTTCGCAGATGATTCACGCGCACAGCGGCGCCTCCGGTTGGCGATCGTTGGTACGGGAAGTCGCGGAGGGGCCGACCCTTCGCTGAAGAACTATATCTTCCAGCCCGAACTACTCGACCCACTCGGTTATCGTGCTGGCAGCCGCGCAGGAATCCTCTCTTAGCTGCTGGGAATCGCAGGATACAAGTCCATTGAGACGGGACAACCGATGCGAATCCGTGACCTGATCGATCTGAGTTAGCATCTGTCGTGTGAACGCCTGGACATTGTTCATCAAACCATGTAATCCCTGAAAGATTGGCTTTTATGCAAATTCAAGCATTAAAGCGATTGCGACAGAAACTCAACGACGATCAGCCTGTCTATGGATTGTGGCAAACGCTCGAATCAGCAGCCATCACGGATATGGCAGTGGCACTAGGTCTCGACTGGGTCGTGATCGATGCAGAACACGGACATCTCGATTGTAAGGAAATCAACGAACATATTCGCGCCGGCCTACGGAGTGATACGGTTGAACAAGTCGAGCAGTCGCTCCGTGATTGTCGCTATCCGCCCGAAGGAGTCCGTGGGATCGGCAGTGAGCGTGCGACCGTCTGGGGCCAGTGATTTGGCCAGCACACGGCCGGGGCAAACGAACATGTGCTGGTTGTCCCGCTTATTGAAAGTGTGGCCGCGGTGCCCGTAGTCGAAGCATAACGCAGCCAGGCAAGGCCCATTGTAAGAAACACTGCGGCTGCGGCAGCTGGAGCGGATGAAAGATACGGGTTAAGTCATTCCGAAAGTTCTGTGTGCAATTTGCGAACCAGGACTTGCACTTCGAAAAATCGGTTGGCCCGACGCACCATGGGGCTATTGTATCCCATTACCCTAGGGGAACCGGATGCCACCCAATCTGGTTGTGCGTCGATATATTGGGTTAAGTATTGATGAGCGCGATCCACCGTCTTTTGGTTTCTGCTGCCACGTACTCCGATCGCAACAACCGTTAGCGGCTGCACATCAACCACGTTGACCTCTCCCTTCTTACCGACCTCTCCAAGACCAACATTGGCGTAAAGAAACGCCATGGACTGCCGGGAGAGGGCGCCAGACTGGTCGGGGTCATATTTCATCTCAACCGGTGTTGTCATGCTGATATTGTTACTCTGTATATGGCGAAAGAGGGTCCAGAATTGCCCGGCAACCGCTTTCCGACAGGCGGGATA
>CAWWCC010000197.1:0-5849 GCA_963935315.1 uncultured Planctomycetaceae bacterium
ACACAAGGAGTATCGTCGGCAGCGTCAGATGTGTATAAGAGACAGGGACTACCGTGTGCTAGCCATCCATAATCTCAACGAGATTACAGGAACTTCTTATTTAGAGGGATACCGGCCAACTCGGCCTATTCAGCGACGACAGATTTCCGTCAAGAAAATCTGGGATCGGCTAGAATCGGGAGATCTCCTACCAGCTCCCTGAAACTGGCTGGCTCTCTGAAGCTAGCTGGGCTGAGATGTGGATTTCTGGTCCTGAAAGGTGCAGACGTCCCTAGTGCCGTGAATATCATAAGATTTGCCCCTTCTGGCAGTTTGGGGTGTCCAAATGGCCGTCTTAAGGAAGAGAATCACTCCTACAGCCGGTTTGTCGTCGAGCCCGTAAGCCGTTAGAATGAGGGTCTGGGCGAACCCCATCTCGGTGACTAGGCATGTGGGTTCCTGATAAACCTTTGAGAAAGCAATAACCCCTTCGGGAGCATTGTCTGTGCAAGTCAGTATCGCTGTTCGACATGGCCATTTAAGCGAGGCCTCCCAGGAAAAACTGAAGGAAAAAGTCGAGAAAATTGGCCGTTACTTCGATCGCCTGATGTCAATCGAAGTGGTTGTCGAGTTGAAAAATGAACATATGCCAGAAGTCGAGATTATGGTGTCGGCTGAGCACAAACACGATTTTGTAGCTCATGATAAGGCGGATAAACTTTTTGCAGCTGTTGATTCGGCAGTTCAAAAAATTGAACAGCAATTAAGAAAATACAAAGAAAAATTGCAAAAGCGGCACCGCAAAGCAGAGCAGCGCAGGCAGGATCACACAGAAGATCTTCCCATAGAGGGCTAGTCGGCTGAATGAAATATACCCATCGAGTCCTATTTGCAAACATCAAAGTTGTTCAATCCTGGAAAGCGAACTTGGAGAATCAGTTCTGATACTGCAGCCTTGCTGCTGTGGGTCTTGAACTGTGGACCGATGACGCAAGATTGGGCTTCTATTTAGACTCAATAAAATTGAAAGTAGGTTTAGAAAGTTATGAAGTTTATAGATTTTGTAAGCCGCGAAGCGATTCGCACGAGTGTCGAAGTGGATGACAAAGAACAGGTGATTCGTAGCATGGCTACCGCCCTGCTGGAGTCCGGCAAAATTGATCAGGATCAGCACGATAGTATTGTTGAGGCGATCTTGAAAAGAGAAGAGTTAGGCAGCACAGGCATCGGCCGCGGTGTTGCCGTGCCACATACAAAACATCCTAGTGTCAGCGAGCTTGTGGGTACTGTTGCCATAAGTGCAGACGGAGTCGACTTTGATAGCTTGGATGGTGAAAAAGTGCACCTGCTATTCTTGTTGGTGTCACCGCCGGATCGTCCCGGTGATCATCTGCGAGCGCTCGAAAATATTTCACGCCAATTACGTGACGAAACATTCTGTCGCTTTCTCAAGCAGAGTAAATCGCCTGAAGATGTTTGGCACTTACTCGAAGAGGCCGACAACAATCAGTTTGTATAGAAGTGAATCATGAGGCAACTTACGGTGAATCCGATGGTGCCTCGTCCAAGATACGTATAAGTTTATATGGAAATGCCAATCGCCCAGCGAACTGTAGTGATCAATAATCCGCAGGGGTTGCATGCGCGGCCAGCGGAGGTGTTCGCTCGATTAGCACTAAAGTTTGATTCAGAAATCGAAGTGATACGCGATAGTTTACGTGTCGATGCCAAGAGCATTCTGCATGTGCTGACGTTGGGTGCTGCTCAGGGGACCGAGTTGGTCCTGCACGCCCACGGAGCCGACGCTGAAGCAGCCCTAGAGGCTTTGGCACGATTGGTAGACAGCGATTTTACATCCGATGAAACAATGAGCCAAGAAAGTCAGGGTTAGATCACGGGTGTTGTGGGATGGTTGAGAACGACCGTCATAAGCAATTCCCAATTCACTTTCTTGGCCCCCAGAAACACAGCAGTGTGCAAGACCATGGTTGGCCGATGAGCAACTCGTTAAAAAAAGAAAATCCGATAGTGGCCTGTATAGTCAGTCCTTGTAGCTCCCAGGAATGCTTTGTGGAGGCGCAAGCCTAAAGCTTTAAGGTGAGTTTTTCTTTAATCTGCGAGATGTCTCTCAGCCGGGCATGGCATGCAGCTGCCTAGTGAGGGCGCAATGGAACGCCTCCAGGGTATTGCCGTATCGCCTGGCATAGCGATAGGCGAAGCACTCGTTTTAGACAACGAGGGATTTCGGATCCCGCGGCGTTTCCTGCCGCGCGATGCGGTCGATGAAGAATTGAGCCGCCTGGAGGGAGCTTTCGAAGCTGCGATTGCCGAAGTCGAGCATAATCGCCAGCAAGTCGCTGCCCAGTTGGGTGACGAATATGCGGCTATCTTTTCGGCGCATTTGCAGATGTTACGAGATCGTCGTCTCCATGAAGAGATAGAGGAGATGATTCGTAAGCGGCATTATTCACCTGAGTATTCGGTCAGCCGCGCTCTCCGCCGTTATGCCAAGGTATTTCAAACGCTCGAAGGTCCATATATGGCGGAGCGGGCAAATGATATTTTCGACATCGAAAAACGATTGCTTCGAAATCTTCTGGGTCGAGCCCGTGAGGAGTTGTCAACAATTACTTCTCCTGTTTTGGTTCTAGCCCATAATCTTACGCCAAGCGAAACAGCGAACCTGAATCCTCGATTTGCTCTTGGTTTTGTGACTGAAATTGGTGGTCCAGGAAGTCACACGGCCATTGTTGCCGAAGGATTGGGAATTCCTGCAGTGGTTGGCATCGGCCCTTTTCTCACGGATGTTTCAGGTGGTGACACGGTCATCATCGACGGTGATCAAGGCCAGATTGTACTGCATCCTGACGAAGAGACACTGGCACGCTACCGACACGAAGTTGAGGAGCAACGCTCGCTAGCAACCAAACTAGAGATGTTGCGTGAATTGCCAGCGATTACAAAAGATGGGGAGCTGATAAGTTTGATGGGGAATATCGAGTTTCCCTACGAAGTTGAGCAATGCCAGGAGCGTGGTGCTGACGGAATTGGCCTCTATCGCACCGAATTCATTTATCTAGGACGTGATGATGATCCGACCGAAGAACTCCATTTTGAAGCGTACTCAGGAGTTGTTCAAGCCATGAAAGGCCAACCGGTCATCATGCGTACGTTGGATCTTGGTGCGGACAAAATGCGTTCACTTCCCAATCCCGAAGACGAACGCAACCCATTTTTGGGCTTAAGAAGCATTCGGTTGGCTTTGAGAAATAGAGATTTATTCGGTACTCAGTTGCGAGCCATATTACGCGCAAGTTCAATGGGTGAGATCAGGATTATGTTTCCTCTGATCAGTACCATTATTGAACTTCGACAAGCACGGATGGTGCTCGCCGATGCAATGGAAGATCTGGAAGAGGCAGGAATTGCTTTTGATCGTGATATGAAAGTTGGCATGATGGTCGAAGTTCCATCTGCCATCATGATGATGGATCGTTTTGTCGAAGAAGTAGATTTCTTTAGTATCGGTACCAATGATCTTATTCAATATTGCCTTGCCGTAGATAGGAGCAATAAGGACGTAGCTAATTTGTATACAGCATCCGACCCGGCGGTAGTTCGCATGATCGAGATGGCGGTGCGCACTGCGAATGAGCATGATATTCCAGTCAGTTTGTGCGGACAAATGGGTGGCAATCCCTTGTATACCATGTTGCTGTTGGGATTAGGGCTGCGCAGCTTTAGTGTGACGCCTGCGGCAGTACCCGAACTAAAAAGAGTTTGCCGTAGTGTTAGTATTGATCAATGTGAAAGGGTGGCGGAGCAGGTGAGAACCATGGAGAGTGCTCTCGCGATCAAAACATTTCTCATGGAGGAATTGTCAAAAGTTTTTCCTGAATTTCCCCTTTAGAAGACTTGAATCTGTTTGTAACGCGTTGCCCTTTTATATTCCTAGAAGTAAATCAGCCTTGCCTGGAGCAGGTAAATATCAACAAAAATATATTTTAGCGGGACCCGTTCCCTGCGGTAATAGATACAAATTGAAAGTAAATAATTATGAAACACGAGATGCTAATCAATGTTGCACAGCCGGAAGAATGCCGGATTGCGATCGTTGAAGATGGCCAACTAGAAGAACTTTATGTAGAGCGTAGTAGCCAAGATAATTATGTTGGCAACATTTACAAAGGTAAGATTGTCAATTTGGAGCCTAGTATCCAAGCTGCGTTTGTCGACTTTGGTGTAGGTCGTAATGGTTTCCTGCACATAAGTGACGTCGAATCGCAGTACTTTCGCCAAGGGGGGTACGACCCCGACAAGCCCATCCAGCCGGATGGAACTCAAAACGAACCAGAACCAGCAGATGCAGCTTCTGAGCGTGGTGGAGGGGGCAATGGTCGCACCAGCACTGCCAGTAGAAAAGTAAGGCCTGGCGCTCGCCCACGAATCAAACCACCTATCCAAGAAATTTTCCGTCGTGGTGATGAAGTTTTGGTGCAAGTCATCAAAGAAGGTATTGGCACGAAGGGTCCCACGTTATCGACTTATATCAGCATACCGGGTCGTTACCTGGTGCTCATGCCTGCGCTGGGGCGAATTGGCGTTTCACGCAAAATTGAAGACGAAGATGATCGCCGTCGGTTGCGAGGTATTCTTCGTGGGCTGAATCCGCCGAAAGGTGTTGGATTTATTGTGCGTACTGCGGGAACCGATCGAAGTAAACAGGAGTTGTCGCGCGACTTGGCATACTTGTTACGTCTTTGGAAGGTGATTGTCAGACGTATTAAAAAGGTGCAGGGTCCGGTGGGGATTTACGAAGAAAGCGATATGATTATCCGCACCATCCGTGACATATTTACAGAAGAAGTCGATACGATACTGATTGACGAAGTGGGGGCTTACGAAAGAGCAAAAGAATTCTTGCAAATAGTAATGCCTCGTTTTGTGAATCGACTCCAACTTTACGAGGGCAAGGAGCCTTTGTACCACAAATACAAGTTGGACGAAGAAATTTCGAGCATCAACAATCGCCAGGTACCTCTCAAAGGAGGCGGATCACTAGTGATTGACCAAACCGAGGCACTGGTCGCTATCGATGTTAATAGCGGCAGTTTTCGAACAGATGGATCTGCGGAAGAATCGGCTTTTAAGTTAAATCAAATAGCGGCCAAAGAAATTGCTCGTCAATTGCGGTTGCGTGACTTAGGTGGAGTTGTGGTTAACGATTTTATTGATATGCGACGGGAGCGCTATCGTCGAGTCGTTGAGCGTACGTTGCGTGATGCGGTCAAGCGGGACCGGGCGCGTACCAAGATTTTACGCACGAGCCCATTTGGTTTGATCGAAATGACTCGACAACGGATTCGGCCAAGTCTCAAGCGGAGTGTTTACAAAGAATGCCCGGGCTGTACAGGATCTGGTTTGGTCAAGTCGGCTGAGAGCATGGCGATAGAAGTGATCCGCAAGTTAATCATGCATGTCCAACATGAAAAAGTTGCTCGTGTTACAGTATCGGTAGAGGAAGCGGTTGCAAATTATCTCAATAATCGCAAGAGGCGTGAGCTTACCAATTTGGAGGATGAGCATAGTATCGAGATTATCGTACTTAGTCACGAGGACGTGTCACCAGAATTCTTGAAGATTGTCAGTGAAGACAACTCAGGACGTGAGATTCGCATGGCTGGCGGCTAGCCCTTTGCAGAGAGCTTTTCAAGTGTCGCGTCAAAACGTAAGAAATGAATTAAAAAAGGCCGAATCTCGAAAGAGATTCGGCCTTTGCATTTATCAAACTGTATGGCCGAATTGTAGAATCCAGCCCGTTACAATCCTGTCTCTTATACACATCTCCGAGCCCACGAGACGGACTCCTA
>CAWWCC010000198.1:0-5771 GCA_963935315.1 uncultured Planctomycetaceae bacterium
ACAAGGAGTATCGTCGGCAGCGTCAGATGTGTATAAGAGACAGATTCTGGTGCTGGTGGACGATACCCTAGCTGTGTGGACGAACTGTGTTGCAACGCCTTCTCCATCGCTCGATGAGTACCTGGCTTCAAGTATCGTATCGAGCAGTTCCCGATCGAGCAGCTCATCTCGAAGTTTTCCGTTGAAGCTCTCGATATAGCCATTCTCCCAGGGACTGCCTGGCTCGATGTACAATGTCTGGACATTTACACGTTTCAACTAATCACGCACTTTATGTGCAGTAAAATCCGATCCATTGTCACTTCGTAAGTATTTAGCAACTCCACGTCGAACAAACAAAAAGGAAAAAGGACATGCAAAGCTCCAGCCCTTTCCAAATTCGGCATAAACTCTTGATGCCTTTCGATTTGTAGCTTTTTGATTTAACTCATCGACGAACAATTCCATCCCAGTCCTATTTCTTTGCCTGTCCTTGTTGTTTTTTGTTGTTTTTTCTTTGTCTGTCCTTTGTTAATCTTTAATCTCGAGCCACTGCCTTGGTATCAGTTTCCGGCTCGGGAGGGGGGGCTTCGCCCTCCAGTTCTTGGTTAGGCCATTCCACGTATTGCAGACCCTATCGCCGGATAGGTGCATCGTTAGTAGAATGGGGGGTGTATGCCTGGGAGTAATTCAATACTGTGGTCGGAGATGCTTGGCTTTGTTAGGAAGAATTGATCCCCTCCGAATACTTACTCTGGGCGCACTTGGGTTTGCAGTTTTGTGTGCGTCGAATACGTTGGCTACTTGGGCAGAAGTAGTCGTGCTCTCAAATCGAACCAACGTTTCTCAGACCTTCACACTACTTCCGCAGGGAAGGTCTTCTGAGAGTATGACACTTCCCGTGGGGGAGTCTCGTCCCTATTTTTTTACGGGGTCTGTTCGAATTCGTTTTGGCAACGGTTTGTCCCGGCAGAGTTTTCTGCTCAGCCCTCAGAGTGCTTATTGTTTTGAGCAAAGTCTTGCTGATAATTCGCTCCAGTTAGAAAAAATAGGCTTTGGACCACAGGATTACAGGCAGTTAGATTTGCACAAGTCAGGCCCTCAGGAGGCAGTTGAAGCGGCGGTCATTCCCGTCAAGCTATTGGTGGATGATGATGAGCCAACGCGACGAAGTATTTGGGAGCCAAGAATACGTCAGCGTTTGGAGGAAGCCTCGCAGGTACTCGAGCTGCATAGTGGCGTCAGGTTTCAGGTGGTGGCAATCGAAACATGGGAGTCGGACGACAAGGTGCATGATTTTTCGCTCTCCTTGCGAGAGTTTGAACGCAAAGTTTCTCCTCAGCCGGGGCAATTGGCAATTGGTTTTAGTAGTCAGTACCAAATGGTGCAGGGGCGAGTGCATATGGGAGGGACACGTGGAGTATTGCATCCTTATGTCCTACTCAAAGAAAGGGCTCCTCGCATAATGGAAACAGAACGCACGGAGTTGTTGGTTCATGAGTTGGGTCACTTTCTGGGAGCATCGCACAGTCCTGAAACGCTGAGCGTGATGCGTCCTTTGCTGTCTAAAGGGAATCAGAGGCGGTTGGGATCACGAATTCAGTTTGACCCCGCCAATACGCTTTTGATGGCGATGGTTGGTGACGAAATCAGGCGTACGGGGATACGTTCTGCTTTTGATGTCTCGCGTCCAACTAGGAGGCGCATGTCGGATATTTATCATGTGTTGGCTACTGCAATGCCTCAAGATCCCGCAGCGAAGCTGTACCTGAAAATGATTGGACGAGTCAACACACCGCCACTCGTAGAAGAAACGCGTCTTGTGCTACGGCAACTCGTACGTGCAGCCAGCTCACAATCAGAAATGTCAGCAACAAAGACTCGGCCTGCTGCTGAATTGACAGGTGAGGAGTTGACGGAACTGTATGTTCGCAAGGCCGCTAGCTATGCTTTGCTCGTTGATCCAGCACGCCGACAACAGGCGTTTTTGTTGAGCTTAGGCATGTTTTTTGATGATACGAATACATTGCGCAGTTTTCCGCTAACCACACAATTAGTACGACGTGTAGAGTTTGAGTCGGAACGTCGAATTCGGATGCACGTGTTGGGGCAACCTACCATGGGAGGAAGGCAAGATTTGGCGAAGCATTTTTTTGTTTCCGCGCACGCATTGGCTGCGATGGGAAGTGCGGCCGCGCGCGGCGTAGGTTTGGCCAAAGAAATACTTGATGCGCAACAAGGATCAGGCTTTAGTTTTGCCGATATGGCAGCAAACCGAGCTGGGATTGTTTTTGCGGAGCAATTGCTGGCTGGAAATATCAGCTTGGACGAGATAGTCAGGAATTTTCGAGTAGCAGACTACATGCCTCCAATAACAGACCTCAAGGAAGGCCTGGGACAACAGGAACTGCTGGAATTATTGAAGGGTAAAGACGAGAATCAACTGTTGGCAGGATTGAAACATATCGAACGGCTCATTCAGGAACTGCCTGTCTATACGAGTCCCAGCGCCAAGTCTGCACCTTAGCAGGCATATTACGCCCAACGCTAACCAACAGCCCTGCACGGATCGCCCTCTGTGGCGTTTCGGGCGTGACGGTAAGTCGGAATGGCACGGAGGCACATTCCCTACAATCGCATGGAAAGGCAATGAGTCATCTCATACTGCTCAGAAGTCTGGCGACATCTGCTGAATTTTTTTCGTGTCGGTAGGCATTTCTGGTACAGAAGCGGATGTTACCGCTGGACACGTGCCGTACCACCTTCAGCCAACGCTTCGACTTCGGCAAGCGTCGCCATCGAAACATCCCCTGTGAAGGTGGTCATCAGTGCCCCATGGGCCCAACCGAGACGGAGTGCTTGTTCGGGTTGTTGGCTTGAGAGCATGCCGTAAATAAGACCTGACGCAAAGCCATCACCGCCACCGATGCGATCAATAACATCCAATTGCATGGTAGGACTTACAAATCGCTCACCTTCGAGCCAGAGAACAGCGCCCCACTGATGCCGACTGGTGGATTGAACTTCGCGAAGCGTGGTGGCTACCATTTTGATATTGGGGAATTGGTCTTTTACTTTTTCGATCATGCCGAAAAAGGCCTCCGGGTCAAGCTTGGAGGATTTTTCGACATCCTGCCCAGTGAGGCCCAATCCTTTTTGCAAATCCTCTTCGTTGCCGATGAGTACATCGAGATGCGAGGCAATCTCGCGATTCATTTCGATGCCTTTTGATTCACCACCTGGTAATGTTTTCCAAAGCTTGGCACGGTAGTTGAGATCAAATGATGCGATTGCTCCTGCTGCTTTGGCAGCTTTCATACCCTCAACGATAAGGTCCGAAGTATGCTCGCCTAAAGCGGCATAGATGCCACCCGAGTGGAACCAGCGGACACCTTGATTGTGAATTTCATCCCAGTTGATATCCCCCGGTTTGAGCATGGCACCGGCTTCGTTGGCACGGTTGTAAAATACGACGGGGGCTCGTACTCCATGTCCACGGTCACTGTACACGGTCGCAATATTTGGTCCACGAACACCATCATGTTCAAAATGCTTGTAAAAGGGTTGAACACCCATTTCGCGTACTCTGGCTTGTACGAGTTCACCAATCCCGTTGTTGACCATGGCCGTAGCAATGCCCGTTTTCAGTCCAAAACAACTAACCAGATTGGCTGCGCAGTTGTACTCGCCGCCCGAAACGTGCACTTCGAGCGATCGTGCGCGGCGAAATGGGATTGTGCCCGGATCGAGTCGATGGACGAGCGACCCCAAAGCCAGGAAATCAAGTTGGCAAGGTTTTTGGGTGATTTGTAAGCCTGACATACTGAAAGGTCTCTCGATGCTGAAGAAGGCAATAATCTTCTAAGAGGTGATTCTGTTGTTCAAAGAGGCGATCCATCCAGTAGTTCCACCCCAGTGGGATTGTTTCATACCAGAGGGCAGGTAAGAGATACCTTAGACCTCATAGTAACAAAACAGAGTTTCGGGCTATAGGGGAAGAATGCATAGCGCAACTCCAATTTTTACAAGACCATTGACCAGTGATGATAGAAGGGGGATGATGCTGGGTTTGGATAGGTTACTCTGCCCTTCTCTAGCGTATTGAGGTTTCCAGTGGGTGAAGCGTGTGATTTTGGATTGATTGGCCTGGCCGTCATGGGGGAAAATCTGGCTCTCAATGTGGAAAGCCGTGGATTCAAGGTGGCCGTCTACAATAGAACGACCCAAGTGGTGGATGATTTTATTGCTGGGCGCGCAGCAGGTAAACAGTTCGTGGGATGCCATTCGCTAGAAGAGATGGTCAGCAATCTTGCTCGACCCCGCAAAGTGATGATGCTCATCAAGGCAGGTCCTGCAGTTGATAAGGTGATTGAAACATTAATCCCACTACTGGACCCGGGTGATATCATTATCGACGGTGGCAACACGCACTTCTCCGATACAGAGCGGCGCACCAAGCAGATTGAAGAAAAAGGGCTACTGTTTTGTGGTACGGGTGTTTCGGGAGGTGAAGAGGGCGCGCTTAAGGGCCCGAGTATGATGCCAGGTGGCAGTCCTGATTCATGGGAACATGTGAAGCCAATTTTTCAAGCCATTGCTGCCAAGGTAGGTCCCCAGCGAGATATTCCTTGTTGTGAATGGGTGGGACCACGAGGTGCCGGACACTATGTAAAAATGGTGCATAATGGTATCGAGTATGGTGACATGCAGCTTATCTGCGAGGCGTACTTTCTGCTGAAAGAAGCCTTGGGCTTGTCAAACGATGAAATTTACGATGTGTTTGCAGAGTGGAATAAGGGCGATCTGGATAGTTATCTGATAGAAATCTCGCGAGATATTTTCTCAGTAAAAGAAGCCGACGGCAGCCATCTTGTTGACAAAGTGCTTGATCGTGCAGGTGCCAAGGGTACGGGCAAATGGATGAGCCAGCTGGCACTTGACCTCGGTGTGCCCAGTACACTTGTCACCGAAGCCGTGTATGCACGTAGTCTTTCAGCACGCAAAGAAGAAAGAGTACGTGCCAGCGAATTCCTGGCGGGCCCCAGTGCCACGTACGATGGCGATAAAAAGGAGTTTGTGGAGCAGATTCGACAGGCCCTCTATGCTTCGAAGATTGTCAGCTATGCCCAAGGTTTTGTGCAATTGCAAGCGGCCGCCGCAGAGCATGATTGGCCGTTGAACTACGGTGACTGCGCCATGCTGTGGCGTGGCGGCTGTATTATACGTGCCGTTTTTCTGGATCGTATCAAAGCAGCCTTTGATGAGAATCCACAGCTCGAAAACCTGCTGCTGGCTCCTTATTTTCGTGATGCAATCCATCAGGCCCAGGACTCCTGGCGCCATGTGGTAGCCACTGCGGCGAGAGGAGGAATTCCGGTGCCGGCATTTGCTACGGCCTTGGCCTATTATGACGGTTATCGCCGAGCCAGCGTGCCAGCCAACTTGCTGCAAGCACAACGTGATTACTTTGGGGCACATACTTACGAGAGGACAGACAAGCCTCGCGGCGAGATGTTCCATACGGACTGGTTGCGCGAGCGTAAGGCTCCTTCTTAGTCCACCCAAGGATAGCAAGACACTAAAAAATCAGAACCAAACCCCACTCCCCACCCCTATATGCGAGGCGGGGATTTTGGTTTCGGGATTGGCTATTTGTAAGAGGAAAATACGAACATGTCTTATTTAGAAAAACTATTTGGATTTGATGGTCAGGTAGTGGTCGTTATTGGTGGTACGGGTGTGCTGTGTGGCTGTCTCTTATACACATCTGACGCTGCCGACGATACTCCTTG
>CAWWCC010000199.1:0-5760 GCA_963935315.1 uncultured Planctomycetaceae bacterium
TAGCATCCAAAACGTTGATCCTCGATCAATGCATGGACTCGGTGAAGGGGGATAGGTCAGAAGCACCGGTGGATCAAAGCCACTTTTTTAGAATTCATTACGAAAGCGCAGGCAATCAGAATAATCCGGTGAAATGCTAGATCCTTCCTGGATCGAATTGATTGCTTATCGGTCATGGGAAGAATTCTGCGAAGCTTGTTTAGCAATCTGGTCAGCAATCGTTTGTATACCACCTCGCCTCGTCTGCGCGGGCAACTCACCAGAGCCGGTCAGACGCGATACAGAAAGTGCCAGCAGGTAGCACAGGTCATGAATTGTAAGGTTTGCAAAAATACTAGCCACAGAAATAGCAATGATCATAGCCCAGCACTGACGCGAAAAGCCTAACTCACGATAAAAAAGAAGAGAGTGCAGCCCGTCATTCCATAAACGGTCGTGCGGAGTGAGTACCTGGGGAGTAGCATGGCCCTATTGTTTCAGAAATCCATGCTTGTCGGCAAGCTTTTAGTTCGTGAGAATGAGCAGAATGCGATCCTGGAGAAAACCGCTGCCAAAGTCCTGCCCCATATTTTTCCCAGGCACCTGGTAACCCCGATAAATAGGGTCCACGCCCTAGACACTTGGATCCTACAACACTTAGATCCTAACAAGAACCCAGCAGGAAGTATTGCAGGATGCATACGGAAGCCCTGTAAGGAACTCTCCCTGTGGCAATTGCGAGTGCAACCTAACTTACAAACCAATTTTTTGAAAAGGGATTCTTTTGCAATACAAAATAATTAATTTTCTACCTATTTTATTTTTGAGCCTTACGCCTTGCTATGCCCTCGATATCAAGTCTTTATTGGGCGCGAATCAAGTAGAAGCCTATGCCGGCAAACCCTACGGTGTAGGACGGATTACCATCGATGTCCTGCGTGGCGAACCAATATTACCACTCCGGGATGAGCGTTTTACTCTCCAGGAAGCCACCGGCCGTGCAATGTATCCGGTACTCGAAGAAGAAGGTAGTCGTCGACTCTTGCGTCAGGCGTTACAAATTGAATCACCTGGTAAAGTTACCTTCTATTTCTTATTTCAAGGTGACCAGCCTTTCGATCTCTCCGTGTATGCGCCTCACGAACAAGGCATGCGCGTAAAACCTCAATACGACGATGCTGAACATCAACGACTTTTGGACACTTGGTGGCAGCAACTTACGGGTCGCCTGGGAGTACTGCAAAAAGCAGCTGACTATCCACCCGTTGTGGAGAATTTTTTGGTCGCCACTTTCTCAAGACGTTTAGAACGTGATCTTCCTAAACCGAAGCAGGGCATTCTTCCGTGGAATAAACCCAAAAAAGATTCTGTCTTTGACGAACTCTTTTTAACAGAATCGTATCGCCTCAAGGCAGATCGTAATAAGTTAAGCCAACATGCCCAGACTCAACAGAACGTGGTTCCGATCCCAGAGCCGACCCTTTGGATAACCCCTGATGCCGTGGCAGAGGATCTTATCGAAGTTCAGGTTGAACCTATTGCAGCGCTGGTGCCCGCAGAATGCTTTTATTTACGATTCGGAAATTTCACAAATTATTTGTGGTTCCGTGATTTTAATAAAAAATGGCAAGGTGATCTTGGCAACATGATACTTCGGCGTGGCATTCGACAGGGAAGTAGCCAGCGCATTGGAGAGCAATTGTCTCTACGAGAAAATGCACTTGCCAAAATACTAGGCCCACAATTCATCGCCGATGTTGCCATCATAGGTCTCGATCCATACGTCACGGAGGGGGCGGCTCTGGGCATTCTCTTTCAAGCAAAAAATAGCTTTCTGTTATCAAATGATCTCATGAAGCAACGTCGCGAAGCACTTCAGAAGCATCCGGAAGCCGAGGAGCAAACGATCCAACTCGCTGGACAGGATGTCTCTTTAATCGCAACTCCTAACGGCCAGATACGTTCCTACTATGTGAAACATGAAGATTTTCATCTGGTTACAACCTCTTCAATTCTAGCGACTCGTTTTATCCAGGCGGCCGGTGGTGATCGCCCGCTGACAGAACTACCATCATTTCTTGAAGCACGGCAAGAAATGCCTTTAGAACGAAATGATGCTCTCTTTGCCTTTATTTCAGAAGAATTTTTCCAGAATCTCTGCACACCACAATATCGCATTGAGACCTTACGACGCCTTCATGCCAGTCGTGAACGCCATCATCTGGAACTTGCCCGATATGCTGCTAAAGTCGAAGGCCACACAGCCTACACGCAAGAAGAATTGACAAAAGCCGACTTTTTGCCAAAAGGTTTTGGTTTGCGGCCTGACGAAAGTAAATTGATTGAAACAGAAGATGGCTATTTAGATTCTTTACGCGGCGCACCGGGTTACTTTCTACCAGTTGCCGACGCCATTCCTGAATTTGCAACCTCCAAGGAAACTGATGAATTCCAGGATTTCATTACAAGGTTTCAGAGTGAAGTTGGACAAATGCCGCCCATAGCCGTGGGAGTTCAGCGCATGCCACACAAAAATGAAGTCGATGAGTCCATTCTTATTGACTTATGGGTCAACCATCTGGCAACTTCCAAATTGGGCGCTCTATTTGAACCACTCGGGGAACCTATCGAACACAAACTCCGTCCCATTGAAGGAGATCTGCTTGCTGTAGAAGCAACGGTTGAAATTCCAGTACCACTCATTGGCGGCGAGAATCAACCCCATCACTTATTTGGTGCACTACGCGATTTTCGGTCGCCCCTAGTTGTGACGAATGGGCAGATTGAGTCCGAGGGTCCCCCTAGTGAGTTGGTAAGAGGGTATTTGGGAGTCTGGCCAAAACCTGGCATTTTAGAAATGTTCCTAGGGTCGGCGCACTCTCTCGGTAATGCGGCGGATCATGCGGAAGGCCAACTTTTGCAAGCGCAACAAGATGATTTCCTGCTACTTTCATTTAAAGCCGACATCCTGGAACATGTACTGCCTCAACTCGCCCTGGAGTCTGACGAACGACCCGCTCAGGTACGATTGCGACTGCAGGACCTTACGAGAACACAGATGGCTCATAGCCTCAATGCTTTGGGGTACATGCGTTCTCGAGAAACCACGGTCGCTGCCAGCCGCATGATGAATGCGCTGGCCAACCGACTGCAAGTGCCACGCCCCGATTGTCGCAAGGTTGCCGAGCGGCTTGTTGATGGTGAATTTATATGTGCCTTAGGAGGTGATTATCAACTTTATGCTCCGCAGAGAGGTTTGGAAGTTTGGCTGTCTTCAGCACTTCCAGAGCAAAACCAATTTCTGCTCACCGAGGTACCTGAAGATTTTCAGCTACCTCTATTGAGCTGGTTTCGAGGGTGTGAGGGAGATTTACAAGTAACGGACGAACTATTACGCGCTCAGCTTAAAATTGACATGACTGAGGCGGCACTTCCTTAGAGTCCAAAACCCTGCAATGTAAGCAGGAGCGGGTGAAATATCCGGCCTAGTAGTGAAGCACTAGAATGAGTCCGCGTAACTAACAAACTATCATGAAGACAACGCGCCTTACGAGTCGATCGTTTCCTCCATACTCTTATGTCCCTGGACATGCGCCGCACCCCATTAGCGATCCGGCAGGGCACATGCATGGATTGCAGCATCCCACGCCACCGCCACTAGAGCCAGCTCGCTGGCTAGAATCTCAGGAGTACCTGTTTGGAATCGATCTTTTCAACCATAGCTATTACTGGGAAGCACACGAGGCCTGGGAATCTCTTTGGCATGCAGCAAATCGTCAGGGAAACATTGCTGACTTTATCAAGGGACTCATCAAACTCGCTGCTGCAGGTGTCAAAGCGCGTGAGGGGAACACGAGAGGCGTCAACCGCCACATCCAGCGTAGTCTTGAGCTACTCCGCCACGCATGTGCGGATCAGAGACTCTTTTGTGGGATTGCGATCAACGAATTGATCCAGTCCTGCACATCCACGTTGCAGGCAATGCATGAAATCCATATGCCACAGCCCGGATTGATCTTGCCCTTCGTCATCCAGGTTGAAAACCAATCGAATTAACCTGGCATATCAATTTTACTATTCCAACATGGTTACCAAGCGTGTGTTTTCGCACACCTGAAGTTCCTTGAGACATATCCAAGCCCCCCTTCTTTCCTGGCATGCAAATTGCTTAAGTTCAAATGGGGTGTTTGGATTCTTGCCCCGTATAGGTGTTGCGGCAATAGCCAACTGCTACGGGTTATTGCAGCAACGTAACTACTCGACTGCGCGACAACTCTTCGACCACGATCTTCTCTTCGCGAGCCAGCCAACCCAGGGCTTGCATGATAAGGTCACGGGGGGCATCGATTTCTTTCACAATCTGTGAAATTTTCTGAGGACCTACGAATTCCAGGTGGTGCCAGATCTGTCCGGCCGTTTCGCCAATTTTTTGGACGTAGGTTGCTTCGATGGTTGCCATTTTTCTTGCTCTCTGGGGATTGGGTGCGATGTTCGAGTTTCATCCAAGTATGGAATACCGCTGGAGACAACAGCGGCAAGACACGGCCGTTTGTCATGGACAGCAAGGAATTCTTGCCGGTTTTTACAATTATTCCGACTAAAGGCTTCCTGACGAAGAGCAGCTGAACGAAGGGCTCAGCAAAGCCATTTCAAGCGGGTGCTGGCATCCTAATACCTGTCTGGGCTTCTTCCAGCAAACGACCGGCCCGATACGAACTACGTACTAAGGGTCCAGATGCTACCCCACGAAAACCTAGTTCGCGGGCCTGTTTATCCCACTCAACAAATTGGGCGGGCGTCACGAAACGGTTTACTGGCAAATATCGTGTTCCTGGCCGACCGGGAGCAAGATACTGCCCCAGCGTCAACAGCTCGACCCCAACTTCGCGCAGCTGTTGCATGGCCTGAACGACCTCATTGTCCGTTTCACCCAACCCAACCATGAGGCTACTCTTAGTCGGTAGATGCGGACAGAATTGCTTGGCACGACGAAGCACTTCTAAACTCTGAGAAAACGATGCGCGTGGATCGCGGACTTCGCAATCGAGTCGCGGAACACATTCTACGTTATGTGCAAAGACGTCCAAGGGAGTGTCTGCAAGCAAATGTTCCAGTGCCTTCCAATTACCGTCTAAATCGCTACTCAGTAGTTCAATCCCCGTCTGAGGCAAACGCTCATGCACGGCAGCAACACACTGCCGGTAATGGTCAGCGCCACCATCAGGTTGATCATCACGATTGACAACGGTAATCACGACATATTCCAGGCCCATACGTTGAACGGCATCCGCGAGTCGTTCGGGCTCATCGGCATCTAAGGGGTCTGGTTGGCGCAAAGTCTCAACCGAACAAAATCGACATCCACGTGTACATTCTTTTCCTGCCACCATAAAGGTGGCAGTACCACGGGCCCAACAATCGTGGATATTTGGACAGCGTGCCTCTTCGCAAACCGTATGCAGACGATTGTCTTCGACGATATCGAGAGTACTGTTAAAAGTTGTTTGCGCATTCCCTGCAGGCAGATTCACCCGTAGCCACTCAGGCAGTCTTGGACGACCACCAGGTAACGAACCGCGTGAATTCGGAACTTCGGCAGGGGTGGGGGAGGGCAAGGTAGCGCTTTTCCTAAATGCTTGTATTCTCAAATTGGCTGAATCAAAAACACACCCTTTAGGATAGACCGTATGGCGGTTAGTGTCGACTACCAACCCATATAGAGATCTCGTCTGCCAGAGGAGACTGTCATCTTTACAAAATTCTTGCTGCCTTTCACGACTG
>CAWWCC010000200.1:0-5695 GCA_963935315.1 uncultured Planctomycetaceae bacterium
GGAGTCCGTCTCGTGGGCTCGGAGATGTGTATAAGAGACAGACACCATATTGACCGAGCCAATCGGCCTGGGTCGAAAATCGCTCAAACATCATGGCAACACCTTCTGTGCATAAAGTGTGAGCATCCGATCGCAAGATGTAGGGTAGTTCACTAGAGATGTACTTGCTGCTGTAGACGGCATGGCCCAGTTCGTGCAGCATGGTACTCATCCAGTACTCGTTGGGTTTGATATTTGCAAGTACGCGCACATCGCCTTCTCGGTCAATATCGATACAAAAAGCATGTGGGCTCTTCTTGGGTTTTTCGTAGAGATCACTTTGTTCAATGACATCGTTGATGGGCAAGCCAATCCCTGCATAAAATTCTTGGCAGACTTTTAGGATGTCACTATTTACAAATGGCGCATTCAAGTCGACGTCGTAAACTTGTGGAGGTTCTTGAAAAAAGGGGTCGTGGTAATGCCATGGTTGTAGTTCTTCCAGTGATAAGCCATATTCCTCAGCCAATTTTTGGTCGATTTCTTTTTTGACACGAGAAAATGGTTCGCGAGTGAGAGCGTCAAGATCATCAAAGAGTGCCAGTACCTGACTCTGGCTTTGTTCGTTGAGCACGAGCTGCATTGCGTGATAATCATCAAAACCCAATAATCGTGCAGCTTGATTTCGCAGTTTTACCAGTTCACGCAAATCGTCAGCAACCTTTTTACCAACTTCTTTGCATGCTTCCCAAACCTGTTGCCGTTCAGAAGAGTCTTTTGAGTCTTGTAGTTTTTGACGAACTTGACTATCCGTATAGGATTCTCCCTGAACATTCGCACGAAAAGCGTTAAACGTTTTTTCGATCGTATTTTCTTTGCTGGAGATTCTTTTCAGGATATCCAGGTCGACTTGTTTACCGAGATAGGTCAGATAGAGTAAATCGATTTGACGGGCAAGGTGTGGATCCTTGGGGGAGCCCTCCTTAATGCTCTTAAGGCGCGCAAATGCTTCTTGCGATGAGAGCATTTCATTCAGGCGATTCTCAAGAGCCTCTTTTGCAGCGAAATCCTCATCTTTGCCAGTCGTATTGGCCAGCCAAAAAGCATGTCCGACGGCCGTGTTCAATGGACGCACGGTCGCTTGGTATTCCTGGATGAAATCTCGTGCTGCAGACATGATTTGTTCATCTCCAAGGGCATTTGTGTGGGTCATTGGTAAAAATGCCGAAAATACCAACCCTATCAAATAAGCCTCGCTTCGCAGGGTGCTCTTCAAGGTGTGCTTCATGTGTGATCCAGAGTCGGAGGAAAATAACAATGGTATTGAGCAACGTCGACACATTACGATGCAAGATGAAGTTTGCAAGCATGGCAGCTTGCCTCAGAGTGGCGAATATTAGAGCGCCCAGAAGTCAGGCGACCTCTGCTACGGACAAAAACAGTGAAAGAAGAAGGGAGAGCCTACTTGTTGGCAACCGCGTCCAATGCGAACGTGCTGTTTGGATTGTGTCTGTAGAAATGGCGGGCAATCTGGCCTGATACGATTACCACAAATTGACTTTGGAATTGCTGGACAGATTTATCGGCAGCAGGAATGCCACTGTTGTGGGGAAACAAGATCTGGCCAACATTTCTTTCCCAGATTTCTTTGCCTCGGTTATTCATGTCGTAGACTGTGAGCTGTACTTCTGCGTCACCTTGATAGAGGGTTGCACCCTTATAAAGATCGTAGTTGCTGAGTTCGATGTAAACTACGCGCGTTGCTTTCAAAGAGCGGCCTAGATCTTTGAAATTATCCCAATCCTGTTCATCCACCCAATTGTCCACCTCTGCCGGGCTGACGACATCGATGCCAGGAACATTTTCTGCGAGTAATCGGCTGACTTGTTTGCCAATACTACGTGCTGCTCCTGCATAGCGGTATTCATTGGTGGCCGGTGGACGGCAGACGACCACGACGCGTTCATTCTGCAGTGTTTCGGTTTCGGCAGGAACGACATTGCCCCCTTGCCACAAATAAACACCTGTTGCCAAGAGTGAATGCAAACAGCCAGATGTAGAAATCAAAATACCTGCCAGCAGAATTCCCTTTAGGGTGAGGCGAATGTTATTAAAAGAGTGATCCATCTCGAAGTCCTTATTATTAAACGTCCAAATTCATTTGAATTGTAGTTTTTAGATCATGAAGCAGCGGCGTAGCCAATCAAGGAGTATCACCATCAAACAGGCAGTTGCTGTGACGAGCAGGTGTTTGGGAGCAGGTCGAGCTATGAGCCAGCGGTTTCTTATTGCTGAAATCAGCGTCCAGGGAATGCCTAACAACACAAGACCTAGCAGGATTGAGCCGCCCAAATTCGCAACGACAGCCTGAGCCAAATCTCCTCGTAAGGCGTGTGCCCAAGCAGTGGTTGCACCGCAGGCAGGGCAAGGGTATCCCGTCCATTGTTGGATGACGCACGGTGAAAGTCCTAATTGTTCGTGTGTACCAAAACCTCGTGAATCGGGTTCAAGGCTGCGAGCCACTACAACTAAAAGCAAACTTGTAATCCCAAGAGTGAATAGAATAATCCGCTCGGCAAGAGTGAGCTCAGGAGTAGTGGCTAATGGTGTCACTCAGCAAACCCTCGACGAAAGGGCCACGAACGGTAGCGAATAGTACGAAGTCCCACAAGGCAGATTGGCACAGGGGTCTCCATTGGAGGATTCCAGAACGATATTTCAGATTATCCCTGAGCGATGGATTCGACGGGCTGAATCTTCGATCTGCAGTTCGGCGACATGCCAAGGAGAAGGGGCCAAGGGCCCCACTTTGCTAGCGACCTTGGTTTGCTAGCTCTTCAAGTGCTGGCAAATCTTCTTCCAGTATACAAACCCGCTCAATACGGACCGCCTGGCCGGTGCTGCTATTTACCTCCACGAGTGTTCCACACAATCGAACATCTTCGTTAGCAACATCAAATTGTGTCGGATTTGATGTAAGAGTCGTTTCCATGACGCGATCGATTTTACGTCCAATAATGCTTTCGTAGGGGCCCGTCATACCAACATCACACTGGAAAGCAGTGCCACCCGCTAAGATACATTCGTCTGCGGTTGGTACGTGGGTGTGCGTTCCCAGTACGGCAGAAACTCTGCCATCCAGATAGCGCCCCATCAATTGGGCTTCGCTGGTAGCTTCCACATGAAAGTCAACAAACTTCACCCGGACGTGAGAAGGCAATTCAGCCAAAGCCTTGTCGGCTGCACGCCAGGGATTGTCAATTGGTTTCATAAATAGTTGGCCTAGTAAGCTAACGATTCCAACGGGCGTACCATCGCGAGCTTCAACAACGGTCCAACGTCGTCCTACGGATTCGTCAGGAAGATTTGCTGGGCGTACAATATTGTTTTCGTTTTCTAAGACCGAATAGATCTCTTTGCGCCGATAGATGTGGTCGCCAAGTGTGATTGCGTCGACTTCTCCCTGGATCAGGTCGCGATAAATACTGGGTGTCAATCCGGACCCACCCGCGGAGTTCTCGGCGTTGGCAATTACCAGATCAAGTCCATACTGAACACGGAGACCCGGGACAGCTTGAATTACAATGTCGCGCCCGGGGCGCCCAACAATATCACCGATAAAAAGAAATCGCATGGAAAAGTGAGGAGCGAGAAAAAGGGATTTTAAAATTTGGGAACAGGAGCATTCTTAACGAAGTACAGAATCCAATTCGTGTTCTTCGTTGTTCAAGCCTCGCCCGACACCTACTGCGCCACTTCGGTTACGCGTGTTTCTCGAATGAGTGTTACTTTGATTTCACCCGGGTACGTGAGTTGATCCTCGAATGCTTTGGCGATGTCTCGACAAATTTTTGCGGCAGACTCGTCGGTGGTGTCTTTAGCACTAGCAATCACACGCACTTCACGCCCTGCTTGAATGGCAAACGACTGCCGGACTCCAGGGAAACCGGTTGCAATCGTTTCCAGTTCCTGCATGCGTTTGATATAACGATCGAGCGTTTCGCGTCGGGCACCTGGACGTGAGGCACTGCATGCATCGCCTGCGGCGGTCAGCACCGTATAAGGCATGTCGGGGCGGATGTCGTCGTGATGTCCAAAAGCAGCATGAACCACTTCAGGTCCTTCACCAAAGCGTTTTAGTAAATCGGCTCCGATCTTGGGGTGGCCGCCCTCCATGTCGTGGTCTGCTGCTTTGCCAATATCGTGCAGCAAGCCTGCTCGACGTGCCAATTCGGCATCCATACCCATTTCTTCAGCCAGCATGCTGGCTATGAATGACACCTCGATCGAATGTCGGAGAACATTCTGACTGTAACTGGTTCGATATTTCAAGCGACCCAAAAGTTCGATGACCCGATCGTGTAGCCCGAATACTTGAGCTTCTTGCATGGCATCTTCGCCATGACGGCGAATCTCAGCGCCCAGCTCTTTTTCAGTTTCTGCTACCAACTCTTCAATTCGAGTGGGATGGATACGTCCGTCGGCAATGAGTTTATTGAGCGCTATTCGTGCTGTCTCTCGACGGATAGGATCGAAAGCGCTAACGATGACAACTCCAGGCGTATCGTCGATAATGACATCGACTCCCGTCGCCTTTTCCAAGGCACGAATATTGCGTCCTTCACGGCCGATGATGCGGCCCTTCATTTCATCGTTGGGTATGTCGACTGTGCTGGTGGTGGACTCAGCCGTATGTGCTGCAGCAAATCTTTGCAACGATGTGATAAGCATTTCCTTGGCCCTCATATCGCACTTTTCGCTAGCTTCTTTTTCGTAGCGCAGGATCAAAGCACCCTGCTGTTTTACAAGCTCTTTTTCGAGACGTTCTAGTAACCGCGCCTCTGCTTCTTCAGCGCTCAACCCGCTGAGTTTGTGCATGGTCTGACGTTCGAGGTCCAGCAAACTATCCAGTTCTTTTTGACGGCTGTTGACATCCTCCAGCTTTTCTGCAGCGCGACGCTGGTTGTTTTCCACCATTTTTTCTTGCTTTTTTAGTTGTTCGTCACGTTGCGTAATAGTGTCTTCATGTTTGTCGAGCTGGCGTTCGCGCTCGTGCAGCTGATTGCGGATTTCGTTGTATTCACGTTCGAGACGGTCTTTTTCTTTCAGTCCCAGTTCTTTTGCTTCGACGGCAGCTTCTTTACGACGAGCAGAAGCTTCGACCTCGGCCTTTTCTAGGATGTGTTTCGCTTCTTTGTCCGCGTCACGTTTGCGCAAGTAGTCAAGTAGTTTGATGACCCCCATGCCCAGCACAGCAGCGATTGCTGCAGTAATCAATAGTTGAACATCGGATGCAGCAAGTAGTGAATGAGGGTTTATCGGAACAGCCGAAAGTAGCAATGTAGCCATGAGAGTCCTTCTAGGAACGATCTATGATCAAGGGTGTGTCCTCAAGGATTTCTGGCAAGCTGGAGGACCGAGAGCATAAGAAGAAGAACTAGTCAGTGAGCTCTTATTCAATGCGTGATGAGAGAGTTGAGAGAGCTTGGGCTGCTTGGATACCTGAGACGTCATTTCGATAGACGAATCAAAAATATCTTGGCAACGGCCTGCCTATCAGACTGTATGTCTTGAAAACGATTGAAATTGTCGATCCCGTGGGCAAAAGTTCTGCCAGCCCACGACCTACCAACGTCCAATGTTTTAGTCCAACGTTATACACAACTCAGGCAAGCGAAACTGCAAATACTGCCTTTGGTTCAGTACTTGATGCGAA
>CAWWCC010000201.1:0-5635 GCA_963935315.1 uncultured Planctomycetaceae bacterium
GTTTGCCGTGGCTTCGCCCCGGAGGGTCTTGAGCTGGCCTACGATATAGAAAATAAAGACAATCCCGCCAATGACGATCTGCACCCACTCGGCAGCGAGGTTCCGAGGTAGTTGAGAAAGCAAAATCATGGGGACCATTGTGGATGGGGTCGGTTATTGTGGGTGGATCGGGTTGTTTACTTTGAAGGTCATGGATTGCGAGCCGTTGAGAGCTTAGGTGTTCTAGTCGGGTCGCTTCAGAACAACTCGAACTTATTCACGTCGTGTTCCTACTTTCGCAATCGAGTCGCGCATGTCCGTATCGGCTTGAACGTTTTTCAATTTGTAATAATCAAGGATACCCAACTTCCCAGAGTTGAATGCCTCGGCCATGGCATGGGGGACTTCGGCCTCAGCTTCCACCAAAAGACTGCGGTTTTCTTCCATTTTGGCGAATTGTTCCTGCTCCTGCGAGACCGCCATGGCCCGACGGCCTTCCGCCTGTGCTCTGGCAACTCGCGTATCTGCCTCTGCCTGATCCGCCTGCAAACGGGCTCCGATATTGTCACCGACATCGATATCAGCAATGTCGATCGAAACAATTTCAAATGCAGTTTGTGAGTCAAGCTTACGTGCCAGTACGGCTTTGGAGATCGTATCCGGGTTCTCCAGAACATGGGCATGCGTTTCGGCCGAACCAATAGCACTGACAATGCCTTCTCCAACGCGAGCTACGATGGTTTCTTCGGTGGCACCACCGATGAGCTGCTCTAAGTTGGCACGAACTGTCACTCGGGCACGTACTTTGAGCTGAATTCCATCCTTGGCCACAGCGTCCAAAGAGTTTCGTTTCGATTCACGTGAGGGGCAATCAATCACGCGAGGATACACACTCGTCTGGACAGCTTCCAAGATGTTTCGTCCTGCCAGATCGATTGCCGTGGCTTGTTTGTATGCGAGATCAATTATTTTTGCCTTGCGTGCGGCAATCATCGATCGTATGACCAGGGGGACATTGCCTCCAGCCAGATAGTGTGCTTCTAACGCTTTGGTGGAGAGGTCTTCATCATCGTCGAGTCCTGCTTGAACAGCCATAATCTTACTACGCACAATGACCGTTGGATTGACCTTTCGGAAAGTCATCCGGATCAAGTCAAAAATGCCAATCCGCGCTTTGGTGGTTACCGATTGAATCCACAAGCGCGCATAACGCCACATAATGCCAATAAAAATCAACCCAATAATGAGTGCCGCAAACCCGGCAATCAAGAACACTTTAGTATCGACTGCCAACAAGGGGGTACCAAGTGTCATCGGTTGACCAATAGCGACCTTAGTCAGATAGGTAGGGACATCAATCAGATAGGAAGGAATAGCCATCGACCTTGCTTTCTCAAATGGGTTGAGATTCTGCCGTTTAAAGTTTCAAACAGTGGATGCTGTTTTTTAACTTGAATGGGCTATAAAATCAACCTAATGGTTCGTCAAGTGACTCGAGTCCTAGCTCGTCAATAGGCTTGGTGAAGATATCGCGAGGGTCGGCTTCGATTTGTCGGGCTTCTTCCGGATCGGCGGCGCGAACCACCACACGGTTGGCACGAACTTCGACTACCACGACAGCTTGCCCTTTGTCGATTGCACTACCTTGGCTAACCGCATCCACAAACTTGCCATCAATTAGTACGGAGCCAGAGGGAAGCATCTTTGATTTGGCAATGCCAGCGCGGCCTACCAAGGCCTTTCTCGTGTCTTCCGGAATCATCTGGGCCGTCGTGGGCAATTCACCCAAAAAAGATTTTCCCATTGGCGTTAGCGGCCATACCTTGAATGCAAAAGCGATGGCAGACGGTACCGCAAACACCGTAATCAGAAGAAAGGTCAATCCTGTTGAAAAGTCGGTCAGAAAAGCCATCACCAGACTGGCTATAATTACGACCGCTGAGAGGAAGCTTAGTATGCCTCCCGAGGGAAGAAATACTTCCAGGACGACAAGCCCACAGCCAAGCAGCAACAAGAGGGTAGCCCAAACGGGTTCCATTTCGGTCATTTTTCAGAAGTTTGTGAGTTGGAGAAGGGGGGCATGGAATTAGGAGTATTACGGATCTTGAAATAGTTTGCATCATGTTGGGCCCACGGCACGGACTACGACGCGATTGGCATGCGCATCCACGACAATCACTGGGGTCCCCTGCTCGAGAGGTTCACCTTCAGAGATCACATCGATCAGTTCATGGTCAATCGTAGCTTTGCCTGCGGGTCTCAAGTCGGTGGCGGCCACGCCACATATGCCTATCAGGTTCGTGTAATCGACGAGTGTTTCGCGTTGGTTAAGCACGGCCCGTTCTTCGGGCAGGGGCGGTTCAAGCACCACATTACGAAACAGGGGTGCGTAAGGCAAATAATGTCGTGAAATAGTGGCCAGGGCAATCACACAGATAATGGCGACTCCCACCGTACCGACAGAGTGTGTGAGTTCGGAAATTTCGGCTTCGCTATGCGGCCACACAAAGGTGACACTGGCGAGTATGACTGAGGCGATAATCATGATACCGCCACCAAGACCAAAAATTCCAAAGCCAGGCAGCACAAAGATTTCGAGCAGAATAAAGCAGATGCCTGCTAATAGCAAAATCACTTCCAGCCAGCCGGCCGTTCCGTTGAGGTACATGCTCCAAAAAAACAGCAGAAAACCGACTGCACTGATAAATGCCCCCACACCAATCCCAGGGGCTCGGAGCTCAAAGTAGATGCCAAAGAAACTAATCGTAAGCAGGAATGCGGCCACTCCTGGTGAGGCCAACGCTTCTACCAATTCCAGTGCCCAATTGGGTTTTAGGACTCGTGGTTCTTGTTCCAATCCATAGAGCACAATGAGCTGATCAAAACTTTCTACGGTTCTCCAAGCCAGTTTGTGTTGCTCAGCACGTAGGTTGTCCAGGACTAATGGTTCTTGACCAGCCAGGAGTGGCTCGCGTTTTTGCCAATCATCGGAGTCCTCCTTCGCACCTGCTTCGGCTGAACTCATTAAACATTTTTCACCCGTTTTTTTGTTGTGGTACTCATAGAGTTCAATACTGGGATCAATCATTGCTGTGAGCAAGGACCAGTTTTTTGGGGGGCCGGCAGCTAGCGATTCACGGATTGCTTGCCGTGCTGCATCCAGATCATCGGCAAAAACGAATTGCTGCTGCTGGCGGGTAATATTTCGGGCTTTGAGTTCTGCACCCTGATGCATGACCAATTGATCACAACTCAGTGCAATGATTGCAGCACCTCCTGAAGCTTCTTCTGGTACGTAAGCCACGGTACGGACTGTGTTCGAATCGAGGTGTGCCAAGAAAGAGGCAATGCGTACGCCGGCTCCCATGTCGCCACCTGCACTGTCGATCCGTACCCCGATCCAGTTGCAATTGGCTTGTGCTAATTCTCGACCGACCAGTGATTCTATCTGGCTGGCCAGCTGTGCCGTGATGGGTCCTTCAATATCTACCAGGACCGGCTTCCAGTTTTCAGCGAGCAAGTCACGTTCCTGAAGAGATTCGGCAGTTAACCCCAAAGCCCGAGCCAGACCCTCGCGATTCGAAGCTAGATATTTAACGAATCCGAACTGGCGTCCCTCACGGCCGTCGAATTCAGCCAGTGAGCCACTGGGGACAAGCGTGTTTTCTTCGAGGATAACGCGATCTGCAGCAAAATTATCAAAGTCTTCGCGTAACACAAAATCAATGCCTTGTTCAGTTTTGACCTGAAGAACTTCGGCCTTTGCATCGATCATGCCGATTGCCAAGGCCACAGGAATGGTGCGCTTCGTCTCTGCGATGACACGATAAGCGGGTACCACGGCATCCAGAATAGTTCCCGGATCTGTTTCGTTTGCTGCGGCTTCTCCCAGCAAAGCATCTGGGGCCATCACGATTTCTTCGCAGGAAAGTGCCAATAAGGTACCGTGTCCTCGGATGGTACGTGGTACAAAAGCCACCGTTTTGACTTCAGACATTTGTCGAGTGCAAAGAAATCGAGCCAGCGACAAGGCACGTTCAAACTGGCTGCTTGATCCGGGATTGTCGTTTTGTGTAGGCGGATCAAATTGCAGCACCAACAAAGGTCGGCGGCTGTCTGTATTCAGCCGTGCTTGCGATAGTAAGTCGTCACGCACCCGCAGCAAGATTGATTGCAAAATCTGGTCGGCATTACCAGTGATTGGCAAACGCACGCGGACCAAAGCGACACTTGTGTTCGCCTCAGGAACACTGCCGACACTTTTGTTCGCCTCAGGTTTTTTTAGAACTTTGGTTTCATTCAGATTGTGATTGTCCAGTTGGGCCTGGGCAGTGGAGAGCACTCCCAAGAGTGCTACGCAACTGAGGAGTAGACCAGTCCATCGTCTCCTGAGAACTGCCATGGTAAGCCCTGCCTGGGAACAAAAGAATTCATTTCTTGCCGCAATTATACGGCGTAATTCGTAGAGGGCAAAAGGGCGGCTATTTGGCGGCGTAGCCATATTGGGAGTCAATTGCTACTTGCATTGTGCCCTGGGCCTTGTATTCGAATTCACCCTCGGATGTTTTTTCCAGAGTTGACATCCGCAGGGGCCCTTCCAGTTTGGCTGAGACAGTACGGCAAGTATTGATTTGAATGAGGACTTCTCCACGGGCACGCAGAGTCACCGGATTGTCGGGATCTCCCTGTGCCTCAATGGTTGCCACGAATACAGCACAAGGTTGTTCGTCTACCATCTTCAATTCTTGGAGCTTTAAGTGGAACTTTTCGGCTTTTCCCAACTGGCCGTCAACGCCTAGCATTTCTTCGGCAATTTGTTTAGGCAATTGCAGTTGCTCGCCAATCTTCACAGTTCGTCCCAGCAGGTATTTTACGAGTGGACTGGGCAAACCGAGTGATTGCAGACTGTTCACCACCAATGAAAACTCTTCTTGCGGTGGGATCGCCCCCGAGGAGTCTGTGACGACGAGTCGATTGCCTTGTCGCACGACGATGTAACTTTTGCCTTCGACACACTGGACGGTTTCTGGAGAAGAAACTCCATTTTCTGGAGCATGCTGCCGTGAGAGAGGAAAAGTCACATGCGCTTTTTTTGCACGACCTTCGACAACTTCAAGTACTTCAATAAAACGTTTCTGTTGCCGACTGAAACGTGTCAAACTCTGGTTGGCGACTTTCGCAGATTGCAGGATTGTAGTTTGTAAATCGAGTGCGGTGGTCACATGTTGGGCGACGCGATCGCCAACACGTGCCGGTTGTTGATGGAAGGTAGCAGGTTCTACGGAGGAGGGTGCCGTTGAGACAGGGGGCGTTTCATCGGGTGGTGTATCTGCATGGACTTGGGCAACACGCAAGCACCCAAACGAGCTGAGAATCACGAACAGCATAGACTTGAACAACATGGTTTCGCCTCATGAAAAAAGAAGACGAACAAAGATTTCTGGCAGTAGTTTCAGAACGCGTTTGTCGCGTGCATCTCTTGCGAAGAAAACAGTTTTGAAATCTGTGCTAGAAACGAATTCGTATCAGGGGGTATTTCTCTCGAGAATGTCTTGGATCGTCATTGTGTAGGGTCATTGTGTAGGGTCATTGTGTAGGGTCATTGTGTAGGGTCATGGGGTGGTGGTTGTTAGGCCCCCTAGGGCGTGCGGTATAA
>CAWWCC010000202.1:0-5603 GCA_963935315.1 uncultured Planctomycetaceae bacterium
ATAGGATGTTGTGTAGGATGTTGTGCGGAATGATTCAGGGCTGGTTCACCCGTTGGCCAGAGTTTCTTGTCCCCGACTACCAGGTTAGAATCCCAAACTACTGGATCGCAAAGTAGAGATTGGGTTTTGAAACCCAACTGCCCAGAATCCCGTAGCTCATCATCCCACCATCCGTCACTACATTGTCCATCACATTGTCCATCACCCCATTGCCTATCAACCTGTTGTCTATCAACCTGTTGTCTATCAACCTGCTGATCCAACATGCCTAGTTCGACAGTTCTATAAAACCATCGAGCCTGCAAATGGGATACAGCAACACAGACAACGAGACACAGCGTCAGGAAGACCGGCATTGTCATTGCCAGAAAACCAGGCGTCAGCATATCTGAGGTCAGCAAACGTTGGAAAATCTCAATCATGTCTACAAACAACCGTGAAACATTTTTTCAAGGAGTGTCTGGATAGGGCTCTCAGCAACAAACACCAATCACACAACGCTACTCAGTCACCAATAATTGCCAGGGGCCCATTGGGACATGTAGTTTTGTCTTATTAGGTTTATTCCTGATGAAAATCGCATCGCAAACAGCCAAATGAGGCCATTACAGCGACGTACTTTCCACCCAGGATCGTATCAGAATCGTACATAAGTGCAAGCCTAACCATGGTTTGTGCGTTTCATCAAACCCCTGGTAGAATCTAAAAAATTGCCTCCCTGTGGCGGCTGCCAACACAGATAGAACAGGGGGAACTTGAACAAAGAAGGGCCATTTGTCTGTCCATTAAACTGGAATTTAGACAAGATGGCTCAGGTTAACGGATAGCCAAGTGAAACCGTCTGTACCCCATAAAAGCTTTACTCATGGTCCAATTCGATGAAGTCAACTGAAGGTTTGCCAAAATTACCTCCCGAGGCCGCTGAGACTGTAGGCTTTTTTCGCCGTGATTGGCCCAGTAAGTCCTGGCGTGACCTTCATGTGGCTGTTGCCTTATCTGGAGGTGGGGACAGCATGGCCCTACTACGGCTCATGTTATTAGAAAAAGAAGAAAACGGTGGAATTGGCTCCATCCAAGCACTTCATGTGAATCATAAGCTCCGTGGTGCTGATTCCCTAGCAGATGCCCAGTGGTGCCAGCAGCAGTGCGAGTCCTTGGGAGTGGAACTGCGCGTTCTGGAGAGTAACACCCAGGAACGTGCCGATGAGGACGGAGATGGCCTGGAAGCAGCTGCCCGGTCTGAGCGTTACGAGCTCCTGGCACAGACGGCTGAACAACTGGGGGCTCGATATCTGGCATTTGCCCACACCCGTGATGATCAGGTTGAGACGATATTGTTTCGTCTCTTGCGTGGCACCGGATTGCGAGGTCTTCGTGGAATCCCCAAGTTACGCCAACTTACCAAAGCAGTGACTGTCGTGAGGCCGTTGCTCGCATGTTCTCGAGAAATGCTGGAGAAATTTTTAATGGCATTAGGGCAGTCTGCGCGTTTTGACGGTAGCAACAAAGATTTTCGATTTACGCGGAACCGAATTCGTCATGAGTTACTGCCCAAATTACGGGAGGAGTACAATACGAATGTGGACGCTGCACTTGTGCGATTGGCTGCACAGGCAGAAGCGACTGAAAATCTGGTGGAGCAGCAAGCACGGCAATTGCTGGAAAATGCATCCGTTCACTTCAGTCAGGGGCCATTCCCAGCTGGATCGGGGCGGTGTCGATTGGCCATGGCATTTCCTGCGAGTTCGGTAGAAGAACCACTCATCGTAAGTACTGCCATTCGTCTGGCCTGGCGAGATGCAAAATTGCCAGAAAAGGATATGACCTATGTTGGCTGGCGACATCTGGCATCTTTGCTGGAGGTTGAAAATCACCAACGAGTGCTGAATATGCCAGGTGATGTGCGTGCTAGCATCGAACAAGGAAGTTTAGTACTGGAGTGGTAAGCACTTTTTCTTGCCAAGTGTTCGTTTCGAATGCTGCTAGCAAAACCTCGTCTTATGAAGCCTGTCTTGACCCTCAAGGCAGCGCGAACCTACCATTTCCACTCTAAATTGCGCAATTGTGGAAATTTACAGAAGAGTTGGCTTCGCCGGCTTGCTGTTGGATTGGGAAGTATGGATTTCCTGCGCGCAAATTACAGTCCTGGCCGTAAATAGGAAATATTGCCATCAGTCGGTTGATCAATACCTGCTGGTACTTTTTCAAGCTAAGCACCATGCTTGTGGTCATGGGTGCGATCGGCATGGCTATCTTTTTATTCGTGCGCATGGACGACGAAATTCGGTATCAGGCTGAGCAGTTTTTGGCCGAAAAACTACCTCAGTACAATGTCAGCGTGGGAGGTGCGCGTCTGGTCGAAGGCAAGGGTATCGCCATTTACGACCTTGCAATTTCAGAAACTTCCAGCACGCATCTACAAAGCAATTTGCTTGTTGTTGATGAAGTGATGCTGGTATGCGATGCAAAACTAAGCAAGCTTGTGCAGGGTGCTCCTGAAATACAGCGTATCGTCTTCAAACGTCCTCAGTTGTGGGCCACACGAGATTCGGAAGGTCGTTGGAATGTCGAGTCGCTATGGCCGCTCCCCCCCTGTGGTGAGACAAGGCCACTTCTGGAGATACAGGACGCCCAGTTGGCCTTGGCCGATTTGCAGCAATCCAATTTGCCAGCTCTTTCCTTGCAGGATGTCAATTTTATTGTCGATCCTCGTCAGTCAGCGGCGCAACCGACACAAAGTAGTATGGATCCACAGGATTGCCAAACGTTTGACATCCATGGCTCCTTAGGTGGTCCTTATGTGAAGCGTGCTGAATTCCATATTCGTATGGATATGCAAAAAAAGTTACTCCAGCTGGAGAGTCAATTTGAGCAATTGCGACTGACTAAGGAATGGCAGGTGTGGGCAACGGCTTGTTGCAACAGTCTGGCTGATAGCACGTTACTGGAAGGCATGCTGGACGGAAATGTAACCGCCCAACACCAATTTGTAGAAGATGCTCAACCACAAATAAATGCTCAGTTGCAGCTTTCAGAAGGTCGGCTTGCAGACCCTCGTTTGCCACGGCCTTTGACAGATATAGCTGGTAGTATCCAGTGCCAGAATAATGTTTTAAAAGTTACAGGACTTCGTGCGAAATGTGATGCTGCCAGTGTGGCCCTGCAATTGGAGCGGAAGGGTTGGCATGCCAATGCTCCCATGGCTTTGGGGCTGAGAGTTGTCGATTTGCCACTCGACAAAAAACTTCATCATGCGCTACCGATGCTCCTGAAGAAAGAATGGAAAAAGTACCAACCGGCAGGAATTGTCAACGCGGATGTGGAACTTACTTTTGATGGCCATCATTGGCGGCCTGACATCACGCTTCGTGGAAGGGAGTTGTCTTTTGAATCTGAAAAATTCAGATACCGTGTCCAAGACGGCTCAGGCACAATGCGTTATAAGCATCTTGTCGAAGATCAACAGGCGGTTTTGCATATCGATCTAGTTGGAATTGGCGGTGGACAGCCACTTCGTTTTTTTGGAAAGGTCTTTGATCCACGGCCTGGCGCGTTGGGATTTATTGAGATTACTGGTAATGGCTTAACCATCGAAAAACGCATGATTGCTGCCTTGCCTGTAAAAACGAGGCAAGTGATCGAGTCGATGCGCCCGCAAGGTCATTTTAATGTGCGTTGGCGTCTCGATCGTACCCAGCCAGATCAGATAAAACCCCATACATCCTTGCGGCTGGAATTGCTCGATTGTCGCGCGAACTACAAGCATTTCCCTTATCCTCTGAGTGGTATTCATGGATTGATATTGGCAGAGGATCAAAACTGGAAGTTTCGAGACCTGATTGCGCGCGGCTCACGAAATGTTTCGTGCCAGGGTACCTTGCGACCCTTAGGAGACGGCAGGGAATTGTCGTTGCAGTTCACTTGCAAGCAGCTGCTACTGGAAGATGATCTGAAAAAAGCATTACCAGCCAAGGTTCGTGCTGCTTGGGATGAGGTGCGCCCTGGTGGCCGTGCAGATTTGGTTGCCGACGTCTATCACTTGACGGGGTACAAGCAGCCAGCGATTCGCGTTTCAGTGAATCCGCAACCTGAATCCGCCACGATCTATCCAGTTTTTTTCCCCTATTTGTTGAAGCAGGTAGAAGGACGTTTTGACTATATCAATGGTGAGTTGTTGATTACCGATTTTCGAGGTAAGCACGGCCTTACGACTCTGCTCACAAATGGCAATGGCAACTTTGCTTCGGATGGCAGTTGGCAGTTCGAATTAACAGGATTGTCTGCCGATCGTCTGGAGCCACGGCGTGATCTTCTGACCGCTTTGCCAGAAAAGTTGCGAAAGTTAATTGAGCAACTACAGATAACGGGCAAATTCAGTTTGCACAATACAGCATTAAAATTCTCGAAAACAAATCAACCCGACGCTACGATCAATTCCAGCTGGGATGTTCAACTCAGTTGCATGCAAACAGATATGCATCCAGGAATTGATCTACAAAACGTACATGGCACCGTTCGTTTGGTAGGTTCCAGTGAAAATGGGATGAATTATTCTGCGGGCGAGCTGGCTTTGGAGACGGTCACCTTTGAAGGCGTTCAATTCACAAATATCCGAGGCCCCTTATGGGCTGATGAAACGAGCTGCTTGCTGGGCGAATGGGCAACCAAACGTCAGGGGCTCACACCGCGACGCGTGACTGCCAAAGTCTACGATGGATCGCTTGTGAGTGATGCGTGGGTAACATTTGACGGTGTGCCTCGATATTCGGTAGTTGCATCATTAGCGGGGGCAGATTTGCCTCGGATGACAAAAGAACGATTTAATACAGAACAAAATATGCAAGGCAAAGTGGGGGCAACGCTCACGCTAAATGGGTATGGCCGTTCGCTGCATACCCTGACCGGTCATGGCCAGGTGCAGGTGACAGAAGCCAATATTTACGAACTACCTCTGCTGGTAGGATTGCTCAAAGTACTCCGCAATACGACCCCTGACAGTACCGCTTTTAATCAGGTCGACACAAAATACCGTATTGAAGGTCGACACATCTATCTCGATCAATTGGACTTCCTTGGCGATGCAGTCAGTTTGTTGGGTAAAGGTGAGACGAATTTTGATCAGCAATTGAATCTGGCCTTTCATGGTGTCGTGGGTCGCAATGAAATCCGATTGCCGTTTGTGAAGAATTTCTTCGACCAGGTAGGACAGCAAACCTTGCAGATGTACGTTGATGGAACATTGGCGAACCCACAGGTTCATAAGCAAGCTCTACCCGGTATCAATCAGTTGATACAACAGATCCAAACAGATTTAGACACCAATAGTCCAGGTACTTACACACCACAGCGCAAGGCGGAAAGAACTATTCCCATGAATCAACGTTTGGGGACGCCAAAATAACATAGGAAATTTGTGACTCGCCTCCGAACTCCCTCTTTGATGGAGCCAGAAAATGAATGTGGGACCCATGAGCGGAATCGTAAACAGTGCGGCTGGAGCACCTATGTCGCAAACAGCTGGTAACGAAACCGAACGCGCACAAAAGGAATCGAGCGCCTGTCTCTTATACACATCTGACGCTGCCGACGATACTCCTTGTGTA
>CAWWCC010000203.1:0-5572 GCA_963935315.1 uncultured Planctomycetaceae bacterium
CATCACCATTTTCAACCAATCGGGCCACGATTTTCCCCGAGCATTCAGCGGGTATTTCGTTAAAGACCTTCATGGCTTCAAGAATACAGACTACCGTTTCGGCGTTCACCTGATCACCAACATTCACGAAATCAGGCGAGTCGGGACTGGAAGCTGTGTAAAAAGTACCCACCATGGGACTAGTGATATAGGCTGCACTGGGGTCCTCGGCTGCAGGGCTGGCGGCTGGGGGGGCTTCCACCACTGGTGCAGTGGGCGCGACAGCCGGTGGAGATGCGGGGGCTGTGGTAACACCTGCCGTGAGAATGGGGTCTTGGCCACGTCGTAATCGAATGCGTTGATCGGCCTGTTTGAGGTCGATTTCGGCCAGTTCATGTTCATTCATCAATTCAACAAGCCGTCGTACTTTACGCACGTCAAAGACATCGCCGCCACCAGAACCACCGTTAGCCATCAAGATGCTCCCCAAATTCGTATTTCGTCATTGAATTACGTTAGTAAACGACGCACTCTTCCAATTGCTTGGGGACCGACGTCAAAACCTCATGGCCAGTCCGTGTGACCAATATATCGTCTTCAATCCGGACTCCACCCCAGCCAGGAAGATAAATTCCTGGCTCAACGGTAATAATCATACCAGCTACAAGGGGTGTTTTCTGCCCCAGGCTTACTCTCGGGGACTCATGGACATCGAGCCCAGTCCCATGGCCTAGTCCATGCCCGAAGTATTTGCCATAACCAGCCTTGGTTATAATATCGCGTGCTTTACGATCTACTGTTGCGCATGTGACGCCCGGACGGATGGCCTTAATAGCTGCCAACTGGGCTTTTAACACAACTTCATATACTTTGCGCAGTTTGGGCGAAATTCTACCGGTGACCAAAATCCGCGTCAAGTCGCTAACGTAGAGGCCCTCGTTGACGCCCCAGTCGATTAAGGTGAAATCGCCGCCGCAAACCCGGCCGTTTGTCGGTGTGCCGTGTGGGAGGGCCGAACGAGGCCCGACGCCAACGATTGGTGGAAAGCTGAGGCATTTGCCACCAAATCGCCGAGCCTGGTATTCTAACTCAGCTGCTATTTCGAGTTCAGTCATTTCTGGAGTCAACAGGGCCCGTACTGCCTCGAAAGCACGTGCTGCCTGCTTGCAAGCAATACGGGTACGATCAATCTCCTGGCTGTCTTTGATAGTCCGCAATGTTTCAACCCAATTCTCGGTTGCTACCAGTTCTGCTGAGGTGATCGCTTCAGACAATGCCGTTTGCAAAGCAACCGTCATCGAGTGGGCCTCAAAAGCCAAGAGCTTAATTCTGGTTTTATGAACCTGATCCTTAACACAGGTAAGCATTGTCTTTCCGGGACTTCGGACAATACATTCGATATCAGGACATTCTTCTTCCAATTGTGTCGCATACCGTTTGTCACTGAGTATGATCGCTTGTTTGGGTGTTAACAGGAGATAGCTGTCTTCACCCGTGAATCCAGTTAAATAAGTTACATTTTTGAAATTTGTCACGAGCAGGCCGTCTAGGTGGTTTTTTTGGAGCAAGCGATGAATCTTGCGACGGCGTTTTGGGTATTGACTCATGGTTGGTTTGCTTTCAATAAGCACATGCTTGATACGATGGGACAGGTTTGTTGGGCCTCAAGAGTCGCATTTGTACTGGCAAACACCTTGTGCATGCTTTGATGTTTCGTTGTTGTTCAGGTGCTCAGGCGTGTTTCTATCACTTCGGCAGAAGAAGTGCTTGTCGGGGTTTGTCAGCTTTTTTACGATTCTTAAAGTGTCTCCGTATAAATGTCCTCGAATACCTTGGCGATAAAAATGAGATAGTTTCGTGACGAAACGGAGAAAATCCCCCAGATTATACTAGTGAAGGGAGATTGAAAACTGTCGAGTATGGACAGGTCGTAATATCGGGTTCCCCAGGCCAGACCGCAAGAGGAAAGCAATCCATTTTCCAGGAGATTGCAACAACAGGGTGTTTTGCTAGGCTGAAGAGCTGTTTCGTATAGCTCCTGAGATGGAATCTACTGACCCATGATTGAGATGGCCCTAGATAAAAATACTTCCGAAATTACCGGCCTGCTATTTAGTGGAGGTTTGGATAGCGCAGTTCTCTTGGCACAATTGCTGGAACAAGGGCAACGGGTTCAGCCATTTTATGTTCGTACAGGTTGTCGGTGGGAAGATGCAGAAAGGAAAGCAATTGAGCATTTTATGGATGCTCTCAACTTGCAAGCCGTCGAACCTGTCGTGGAATTGGAGGTGCCCATTGCTGATTTATATGGCTTGCATTGGAGTGTTACGGGAGTTTCTGTACCGGATGAAAACACCTTGGACGAGGCTGTTTCCCTTTGGGGACGCAATCCACTCCTATTGATCAAACCAGCCCTGTGGTGTCAACAGCATGGCATCGAACAACTGGCCATGGCAACATTGGCTTCTAATCCATTTGCGGATACGACCCCAGAATTTTTTCTTGGGTTTGAGCAGATGTTGGAAGCGGCTACCACCAAACGACTGAAGATTCTGCGGCCTTTTGCTGGGCTTAGCAAGCAAGAAGTTTTGGCCAAGGGATCTCATTTGCCTTTGGAGTTAACATTTTCTTGCCTGGCTCCCATTCGCGAAGAACACTGCGGACACTGTAACAAGTGCGCGGAACGCGGTCGGGTTCTATCCACCCTTTCGAAAGGAAAGAAGCACCCATGTTTCGCGTAACCCGAGAAATCGATTTTTGTTATGGCCACCGTCTCTTAAACTACAATGGCAAGTGTCGACATTTGCATGGACACAATGGTCGTGCTGTCATTTCCGTAGAGGGCGATAAACTGGATCATCGAGGGATGGTGCTGGACTTTTCGGATATTAAGCAAGCAGTGAGTACCTGGATTGATGAGAATCTTGACCATCGGATGATTCTAAATCGAGAAGATCCAGTAGTACCCATACTGCAAGACATGGGGGAACCTTTGTATTTGCTCAGTCAAAACCCCACGGCAGAAAATATTGCCAAGCTGATTTATGAAGAGAATCGCTCGCAGGGAGTACCCATCGTAGAAGTACGACTCTGGGAAACACCACGGTGTTTTGCCAGCTATCTTCCTAACCCGAGTATTCCTAACGCGAGTGTTCCTAAGGAATGATATAAAATAATGCAGCCCGGACGTACGATGTCGCCCGGGCTGCTAGCCCCCCTGGGTGTTTCTTAGATCGCTGTCATCTAAGCCTGATCAACGGCTCGTTATGTCAGCCATGCCTTTGCTATATCGACGCTCATCGCCATAAGCTTTTGGTAAAGTTTGACAATTGCCAAAGCTTTGCCGGTTCTCATGTTTTTCAACCGCCTCTGCTACGACTTCTGCATTGTAATGCAGAGTATTGGTTTTCCCTGCTAAAGAGTATTACAGCTGCGTAGGATCAGTGCCTCCCTTCTCAAGGCAGCATCCCCTGGCTTGTCAGGTGAGCACTCAGGAGGAAGCCAGGGGTCTTCTTTCCTGCGGATTGGCATATGGGTGGCATGCTAGCACTCCGCCCAGGCAGGTTTTTTGGCAAATCGACTCATAAACCTTGTGGATTGCGCCGATTGTGTGGATAGATGACTAGGCACTCGATCAGCGTGCGCAGATCGAATGCACACAGTGAAAACTTAATGTGTCACAGAGAAAGGATGCTCGCCGTGTCACGCGTCACTTCATTTTCAGAATGGTTGTTACGTCAAGCTTTTATCTGGGGAGGCTTGGCCTGTCTGGCATTCTATGCCTTGGTGGTGAGGAGTGCCCCTGAAGGTGAGTTTATACAGCGCTATTTTGCTGGACATCCAGTGGCGTATTGTACGACTGCGCTATTTTTTGTGGGGCTTGCGGCCCTGGCCATAAAATTCTTAGGTTTGTGCCTCCAATACGCAACGTTGGATAGTGTGCAGTTACCAACTGCTGCAACGAGAGGTGAGACACTAGAGGATGTTCCCAATCTATTAAAAAGCTTAAGTAGCATTTCAGTAACTCTGCAAGACAGTTATCTGGTTCGACGCCTACGTGATGCTTTGCAATACATTCAGCTAAAAGGTTCAGCCGATTCATTAGAACCTCAATTGCGTCTACAAGAAGAAAACGATTTAGCAAAGATGCACCATGGTTATGCCATGGTGCGCATTATCCTATCGACAATCCCGATCCTGGGATTCCTGGGTACGGTGATTGGAATTACTCTTGCAATCGGTAAGATGGATTTAGCGGGCGAAGCGATGGAAAAATCGTTGGCCGCAGTCGTCTCTGGACTAAGTGTGGCGTTTGACACTACCGCGTTGGCTCTCTCGCTATCGACGGTCCTGTTATTTGCCAAATTCTGTGTTGAGCGTATTGAAATTCGCTTGTTGTCAGCTGTGGAAACGAATTCTTCAAGACAACTCATTGGGCGTTTTCAACAATATGGGACAGAGAATGATCCATACCTGGCCTCAGTTTGCCGAATGTCAGAACAGTTGCTCAAGGCAGTCGATGATGGCATGAACAAACAGACTCTCCTGTTGCAGGAATCACTGGACAATAATAGCAGGCAGTGGTCCGACATACTGGCCAATACCGCCTCAACAGTCGATGAGGCGCTCTCGGGGGCTGTGGTTGAAGGCCTTACGCATCATGCAGAGGCACTCAACAAGGGTGTCAAAGATTTTACAGGTGACCTTGAAGAAATGCTCGTTCGGCTTGCAGAAGTGCTCAATGAAGGACTTGTTCACCATGCTGCTGATCTAGCCAAAAACATGGATAGTCATCGTCAGGGTTTCACAGATGCAGAAAAAGAGTTGGCGAAGGAGAACCGGCTGCATTTAGCTGAGGTGGAAGCAGCAGTTGGAGAAGCGATGCTTATTGCGACAACACGCCAGGAGAAACTTATCGAAAAGAGTGAGGTAATGCTCAATGAGATGCAAGTGGCATTGATTGAATCAGCGGGATCGACAGTTGCGCAGCAGGAGCAACTCTTAAAGCAGGGAGATGTCTTGCTGAAAATTGTCGAAGCTACAGGACAGATAAAGCATCTTGAAGACACGCTTAACAGCAATCTTAATTCATTGGCGGGCGCTCATGGTTTCCGCGAAACAGCAGCAGCACTATCGGCAGCACTCCAGGTCATTGGAGCCCGCTTGGGGCAACCCGTATCGTTGACCAATGACCCGGAATTGAAACAAACACAAAGCAAAAACCACGCAGCATGAGCATACGTACGACCAGCGAAAAAGCAGACGCGGTTGGTCTGTTCCCTTTTCTTGCCGTCTTGCTTTGCACGATGGGTGCACTTTTGGTGCTCCTGGTTGTCATGGCGCAGCGAGTTGGGAAGTCTGGGATCAAAGAGATCCCCACTCCGTCCACAACTCCAACGCCAAATGTTGCTGCTCTTGACAATTCTCAACAGATTGCAGATCTGACTCGCAAGCTGGCAGAAGTTCATGAATACGAGCAAAAGATCGCAAAACACGGGCAGCAAGCTGAAAAGCAACTTCAAGTGGAGCAAGAGCGACTTAGTCACCTGGAACAACACACTCGCCAAATTGAACACGAGCTTGCTCGTTTAAC
>CAWWCC010000204.1:0-5553 GCA_963935315.1 uncultured Planctomycetaceae bacterium
CAGCGCAAAAGGCATTGGAACTGGGTGCCGATGTGTTGATGAAGGCCACTCGTGTTGATGGAGTCTATAGTGATGACCCCGAGAAAAACCCACATGCATCTTTCTATCGACATCTCAGCTTTGAGCAGGTGCGAGAGCAAAACTTACGCGTGATGGATCCTACAGCAATTGCTCATTGCATGGAACACGATCTGCCAATCCTGGTGTTCAACTACCGCCAAGATGGTAATATTGAGCGTGCTGTTCGAGGCGAAGAAGTTGGCACGACAGTAACCAGCAAATCAAGCGACTAAATACGATTCAGTCAAATCGAGTCCCAGTTTCACATCTCCTAATCCCTAACCCTCAACCGCATCATGACTCCCGATGAGATTTTACTCGATTCTGAAGATCGCATGGAAAAAGCGATCGTCAAGCTCAAGAATGACATGACTGGTATCCGAACAGGCCGGGCCAATCCGGGGCTTGTGGACTCATTGCGAGCCGATGTTTATGGGTCGCCAACACCCCTCAAGCAAATTGCTTCTGTCAGTGCCCCAGAACCTACGCAACTTGTCATTCGTCCTTTTGATCCATCCACGATCAAAGATATTGAAAAATGCATTATTGCCAGTGATCTGGGTTTGGCACCCCAAAGTGATGGCAAAGTGGTGCGTCTAAATATTCCCGCACTCTCTACAGAAGTGCGCCGATCGATGGTATCGCGAACCAAGGATCTGGCTGAAGAGCAGCGCGTGGCCATCCGCAATATTCGCCGTGATGCGAACAAGCATGCCGACCAAAGTGAAAAGGGCAAAGAAATCTCTGAGGATGATTGCAAAAAGCTCAAAGAGGAGATTCAGGAACTCACCAAGACGTTTGAGGGCCAGGTCAACGAGGTGGCAAAAGCAAAAGAAGCAGAAGTCATGGAAGATTGATTATGTAGCAAGAGCGCCATTCTCCTGACATTTGTAGGATGGGGTGGATGTCTTTGATTGCCAGCATCCAGTAGCAGCATGGTTATCTACCAATGCTAGCAGGCAATTTTCTCTTGTCGCTTTTTATCGCTTCGGCATATACTTATCGCGTGACCCCCGCATTCTCCGCGCGAATATTTGCGCGAAGACCCTGGATTTAAATAGACCTGCGTTTTATGGAGAAACCGCTATGTCTCACTACGAGACTATACGTCAAGATGGCGACTTACAACCTCTAGGTTTTCGACTTCTAAAATGGGTCTGGAAGCATCAGGTGGGGTGGATGTTCGCTGCCGCCGTGTTGTTGACAGCCGTCTATCATTTTCGTCAGGTTGAGGGAGGTCGGCTAGCGGAAGCTCAATCCATGCAGCGCAGCATCGAGACGACCTCTCCTGCACAGGCGCATGACGAAATGCTATCTCCTCAGGATGGCAGGGTTCATCAGGATGTGATGGCACTGGTGAATGGTGTAGACATCAGTCGACAGGATCTAGTTGCAAAATGCGTGCAGCAACATGGCAAAGAGGTGCTAGAAAGTTTGGTCAATAAGCGACTGATCATGAATCATTGCCAAAAAAGAAATATTTCGATTTCGAATGAAGAAATTGCAGCCGAAGTCGATCGCATGGCCCAGCGCTTTCAGCTTGGTCGTGAGCAGTGGTTGGAGATGCTGGAAAAAGAACGAGGTATTTCAGCATCGGAATATGCTCGAGATATTATCTGGCCCACACTCGCACTGCGAAAACTAGCCGCATCGGACATCGAAGTCAGCCAGGAGGAGATCCAAAAAGCCTACGAACAGGAATTTGGTGAAATGGTGCGAGCACGTTTGATCGCTGTCGAAGATGCTCAATTGGCCAAGCAACTGCAGGAACAACTGACAGCTGATCCACAGTCATTTTCTCGGGTGGCAATTGAACATTCGATCGATGTCAATAGTGCCAGCGTTGGCGGCTTGATCCAACCCATTCGTCGCCATGTAGGTGATCCGGGGATTGAAAAAGCTGCTTTCAATCTGCAGTTGGGGCAAATATCGCCTGTGATCGCTGTCGCCAATCAATTTGTGATTTTGAAAAGTGAAGGGCGTATCCCGGCACGTACACTTGATGAAATGCAGGTGCAAAATCAAATTGTCGAAAAAATCAAAGACGAAAAGCTGCGTTTGGTTGCAAACCAGTTATTCGAAAAGTTGCAATCATCGGCAACCGTTCAAAATGTTTACAATGTGCCGAAGCTTCGCGAAACGATGCCCGGTGTTGTAGCGACCGTGAATGGTGATCGAATATTCATGAAGGTACTAGGAACCGAATGCTTGCAGCGGCATGGTGAGAAAGTATTAGAGGGCGAAATCTCCCGCTTGCTACTGCGCCAGGCACTCCAGCAATCCAAATTGCAAGTAACGCAAGAAGATCTGAAGTCAGAAGTTGTTCATGCGGCTGAACTTGCCGGAGTCGTCGATGATGCGGGGAATGCCAATTTAGAGGCTTGGTTTAAAGCAGTGACGACCGAACAGGGGATCAGCAAATCGCAATACTTGAACAATGCGGTCTGGCCATCTGCAGCGCTTAAAAAATTAACTGCACAAAACGTCCAAGTGACTGAAGAGGACATGCAGAAGGGATTTGAAGCAAACTATGGTGAACGGGTACGTTGCCGAGCCATTGTTCTGGGCAATATGCGGCGTGCTCAGGAAGTATGGGATAAAGCGAGACAAAACCCTACTGCGGACTATTTTGGTGATCTTGCTGAAGAATATTCCATTGAACCCACAACGCGCTCTCTGCGGGGAGAGGTTCCGCCGATCCAGCGATTTAGTGGTCAGCCGCAACTTGAGGAAGCCGCCTTTCAACTTCAGCCTGGGCAGTTGTCTGGTATTGTGCAGGCAGGCAACAAATTTCTGGTGATCCGTTGTGAAGGTCGCACAGAACAAATGAATATAGATATGGCCCAGGTGGGAGATATTCTTCGGCAAGATATTTATGAGAAGAAATTACGATTGGCGATGAATAAAAAATTCGAGGAGATCCGCGAGCAATCGCGCATCGACAACTATCTTATTGGCACATCGCAAGCTCCGCCCGAAAAAGCATCAAGCAGAGCAGCAGTGGTACGCCGAGACAAGGCCGTACAACCTACAAGTACGCAGCGTTAGCCTGGCATTTTGCACGAGAAACGTAGTTTCATTTTCGCAACCGCTTCCTCAATCCTGAGATGTCCAGTGAACCGTATCCGGGTATACTTGGTCTTCGCTGTAGAGTTCAACCGGTTCTGACCCCATGGCTCTGTCCGCACGTGTTTCGGTTCGCAGCTCTCAGCCCCTGTTCCTTCCAAGGAAGTTGGCAAGTGTAGCGTTTGTGAGCCTTGGATGCGTGCTCTTGAAAGCCTGTGGGGCCTGAACACAACGACCCGTTTGAAATCCTCAGTTCCCGAGTAGATCCTCTCGTTTTTATGTGAGTTATTCTATGTCCGACGACTTGTCACCTCTTGACGAACCTTTCCATGTAGAGGTTGCACAGCGTGTGAAGCGTTTGCCCCCATATTTGTTTGGGCGTATCAATAAAATGATTTACGACAAGCGCGTCGCGGGAGATGACGTCATCGAGTTGGGTATGGGGAACCCAAGTGATCCCCCCCAAGAGATCGTCATTGAGAAATTGTCTGAGGCGGCCCACGATCCACGAAACCATCGCTACAGCAAATCCAACGGCATTGCTAATTTGCGTCGGGAAGTCGCAGCCAAGTACCTGAAAAAGTACGGGGTACGTGTCGATCCCGAGAGCGAAGTGATAACTTGTCTGGGTTCCAAAGAGGGATTCAGTCATATGTGCCTGGCGCTTATGGGAGCTGGCGATACGGCGTTAGTGCCTGCTCCGTACTTTCCGGTACACGTGTACGCGGTTGCTTTGGCTGCCGGAAACGTTATCTCTTTGCCCGTTGATAACAGCGAAAAATTTCTTTCGGATATTGCCTACACATGCGAAACACTTTATCCCAAACCCAAACTTTTGATTATTTGTTATCCCCATAATCCATCCAGCGCAGTCGTTGAGCAAGCTTTTTATGACGAGGTGGTAAAACTTGCCAAGAAGTACAACTTCATGGTGATTAGCGATTTTGCATATGCCGATGTGGCTTTTGACGAATACAAGCCACCCAGTTTCTTGGCCTCACCGGGAGCTGCAGATGTGGGCGTTGAGTTCACAACCATGAGCAAAGGCTACAATATGGCTGGTTGGCGGGTTGGTTTTTGTGCAGGCAACGCTCAAATGATCGGTGCACTGGCTACGATCAAAGGCTACTACGATTACGGCATGTTTCAGGCTATCCAAATTGCAGCCATCATGGCATTGCGTCATACCGAGGCGGCCGTTGAAAATCAGTCGCTCATTTACAAAGGTCGTCGGGATGCCTTGTGTGAAGGCCTGGCGCGGCTCGGGTGGGAAATGAATGTTCCCAAGGCAGGCATGTTTGTCTGGCAACCCATTCCCGAGCCTTGGCGTTCGCGCATGAGCACGATGGATTTTGCCATGATGCTGTTGGAGAAAGGCAATGTGGCTGTCAGCCCGGGCAGTGGATTTGGCCCTGCTGGCGAGGGCTATCTGCGCATGTCCCTGGTCGAAAATGAAGAGCGTTTAAGGCAAGCAGTTCGCCAAATCAAGAAGTGTCTGGGGTAGTGCCGTAAAACTCAAAGTCTTCCCACCTCGCAGCCATATTACTCCCCCGAGGGGTTCCAGCTTTATACAGGTGCTATCGGTGCTCGTTAGGTTCTCGAGCACTAGAGTAACTTTCGAAAATACGTTACGGCCGTAGCGAAATTTGCCAAGAATTTCGGTGGACACCGTTGGATGTAGCCCTACCGAAAGCCTTGGCCACCACATTGGCCTGGCTGACGATCCGTAATAACTGGGGTTGGCATAAATAGGGGTTCCGCGTGGGAAGTCTTCCAACCCCTACTGCCGGTCTCCTCAGCCCGCTATAATTACGCCAGCGAATAAAAAGAGGGTTCTTGCTCGCCGGAACAAGAACCCTCATGTTTAAGGCTGACCAGCTCTTTGCAGAGCTGGAGACCCACAGCCTAATGAGGGCTATCGTCTTGCTGTTGATCTGGCCTCTAGGCTAGCAACTGCTTTACTTCCGTATTTTCCATACCTTCCCCCACAAATGGCACAATCCTCACAATTGGCAGCGAACATGATTGCAAAACTGGCTCTTGAAGATGGAACCGTCTACACGGGAGTATCCATTGGGGCTCCTGGCGAAGTGGCCGGAGAGGTTTGTTTCAATACCTCTATGACCGGATATCAGGAGATTCTTACCGATCCGAGTTACTGTGGTCAAATTGTTACGATGAGCTATCCGCAAATCGGCAATTACGGGGTGAACAGCGAAGATCAAGAAAGCACCCAACCGCATTTATCAGGCTTTGTGGTCCGTGAGCATAGCCGTGTCCGCAGCAATTTCAGGTCCGAAGCTTCACTGGGCGACTTTCTGAAAAAGTGGGGCGTGGTAGCGATCGAGTCGATTGACACGCGGGCCCTGGTGCGCAGGATCCGTTCGCAAGGTGCCATGCGCGGAGTTCTTTCTACCGAAGATACGG
>CAWWCC010000205.1:0-5533 GCA_963935315.1 uncultured Planctomycetaceae bacterium
ATAAACTCCTCAAAGCTCTTGTAGCGTTCCAGGGAATAAAGCAGGTAGGGAGCATAGTTTTGATCGCGTTGCCATTTTTTGATGGCCTCCGCGCTAAAGTTTTTGTCATACCACTTTTGTCCCCTGAGGATGGCTGCGTTAAGCATCTTTGGGTCAATCTGGCTCCCTCCCAGAGGCTGTAGAATCTGCTCAACTTTTGCCTTTTTCAGAGCATCAGGGACTTTCTCTTTGGGTTGCTCTGTTTCGGATATGCTTCCAGCTTTAAGCAGGCCAGCCATATTTCCCAGAATCATGGTACCACTCATACCGGCTGCCAACATACTCAGTGAAGGTTTATCCTGCTTTTGCAACTCGCCCTCTGCAGAGATTCTGCCTTGGTAGCCCCAGGCTCCGTCAGGTTGTTGGGTTAGCAGGAGCCATTTCAATCCAGCGTCCACAGATTGAATGGAGGGTGCCTTGCCAATCCGCCAGAGTTCCCAAAAACTCAAGGCGGCATATTGTGTTTGAGGCGTATCGCCGGTAGCGTAGGACTCATAACCCCAGCCGCCATTTGCCTTTTGCCGGTTTTTCATAATGCCCGCATAACGGCTGATTAAGTCTTTGTGCTTGCCGTCTTCAAGTTCTGCCAGAAAAATAATTGCCAGACCGTTGTTATAGACGCGTCCTGATCGCACCTTATCAGCTGGCGTGTCTTTGCAAGCAGCCAATGCTTCTTGAATACGCGGATGATTGAGCGAAGCGCCATCTTTTAGAAAGACCAGGCCGATAAGGCATTTTCCGCCAAGACGTTCATCAGTATGCTCCTCCAGGTATTGTTTGCCTTCTTCGATAAGCTTGCGCACCTCGGGGCTTTCGGGAGTGACTGCGTGGACACTTTGTGGAGCAAGTACGAGCCCAAGCAGCATTCCGGCGACTAGCAAACCTATCCAAGAGACTCGCCTGGGGAACAGATTCGCCTTAGAGGATCCAATTGGTAGAACGAACTGAATTGGCCTTAGACAGAACGCCGCCAGTAGACGTGACAACGTAGCGTTAGCGCAGGGAGAGTTGCTGGCCATCGGCGTTTCGATCACCTGTTAAAACAATTGTTCCGGTGGAATTTATGCTGCGTGATTTTATCGGGTCCAAACGCCTCTTTTTTGGATCTGCAGCAACAATTCTCCCATACGCCCCCCGACTGTCACAAATGCCTTATATGGGCTATCAGAAGCCGGCGCCAGAACTGACATATTAATCTGGGCATTTGTGCAATGTCAAGCTGCGCAGGCAGACGCAGGTGGGGCATTTGGTTTCTTGCCCATGCAGAGGCGTCGATAATCATGCCAGAAGGTTAAAGTTCCAAGCAGAAATGTGTACGTTTCAGGTCCCAGGAGGGCCCCTCAGCACGTCGCTCGAATGACTATGGATAGGAAACCCAAAGCTGTTTGCTGATGATCATCTGGCGAGGCGAACTCTCCAGCTTTATATGCATTGGTCTGAGTTACAGTGGGCTATTCGGCTAATTGACAGCGTCCGTTCGGCGTTTTAACATGGCGAGCTTTGCGTTAGCATATTGCCCATGCAGTAGGACAGATAGCTCAGTTGGTAGAGCACGGCCCTGAAAAGGCCGGTGTCGGCGGTTCGAGCCCGCCTCTGTCCACTAGAGGAGTAAAAAGGGGCAGAGCTTGCCTGTCCCTTTTTTTAGCACAGCTTTTCATCACAGCGCATAAAAAAACGCCCACAGCAGCTGAAAGCTCAACTCATCGTTGAACCTGCTCAGCGCAGCGGGCGTTTTGAACTTGGTACGGTTTAGAAAACAAACCCAGTTTAGAAAAAAACTAAGCCTAAACCATATCCTTGAGCTTCTTCAGCGGGCGTACCTTGACCACATTGCGAGCCGGCTTGGCCTTAAACATCGTGGTTTCGCCCGTAAAGGGATTAACACCCTCGCGAGCTGGTACAGCTGGTTTGTTCTGCACAACAATTTTGCAAAGCCCAGGTAAAGTAAAGGTCCCAGGACCATTCTTGCTGAGTGCTTTAGCAATCTCATCATTGAGTGCATCAAACACGGCACCGACGTCTTTTTTGGCGATGCCAGTGCTTTCTGAGATGTTGGCGTAAATTTCAGTCTTGGTTGGTGGTTTTTGAGCTGAGGTCGTCCCCATGCTTTGAACCCTCCTTAGTGTCATACGGTAGTGAGATAACCTTGAAATCTAGCATCTAATTCAGATGCAACTTGCTGTTTTAGAGACTGCTGGCATGATTATACAAGACGAAATAGGCAAAATTACCTGGAAAAATAGTGTTTTTCATGATTGTAGTGGTCCTACGCATGTGGGTTTAGGCGGTTTCTGTGTGACTGGAAAGTCTTGGAGTCCTGGGAGATGCCCCCCATTGGGTTGGTGTAGCTCGCCTAATGAGAACGATTGCCCTATTTTCTCAAATGCTGTAAACTTTTGGCAGGCAATGTGTTACGCCGCTTTTTGAAGCAGCCACCTTGTCTAAAGAACCGGTTATAACGGCAAAAAGCTGGCATAACCATGCGGAAAGGACATCTAGTGGGTCGTGTTGAGACCCTGCCTGTCCTTCATTAGCTGTAGCTGCAGTTGGTCACGAGCGGTAGCTTCAGTTGGACACGGATGCTGGTGTGAGAGAGGGTCGAAACGGATGATGGCTATTCGCTGCTGCAATCGATTTGTGGGAGGGCCTTTAACGACCGTTTGCTTGTGCTGGCTGGTACTAGGTATTTCTTTGCCAGGATGGCTGAGTCCGGGTGGAGCCCGTATTAGTGTGGCTCAAGAGGCCGCTTCTGAACGGCCCGACTTCGATGGCATCTCACTGCCTTCAAATCGAACGGATACACGTGGAATCAAGCGTGCCCAAGAAAGTATCGCTCAGGAAGAGTTTTCGCAGGCCGTCCGTTATCTGGACGAAATTCTCGCTCGCGATGAAGATTCTTTTTTGCGGGTAGGTCATTCAGGAGAGTTTTTTGGGCTCAAAGAAACGGCTTGGAAAATAATTCGTGATTTGCCAGAGTCTGGACGCCAGGCTTATGAAACGACCTTTGGCCCAGCTGCGGGCAGGCTCCTGAAACAGTGTTTGATAGAAGGTGACTATGAGGGGCTGCGAAAATTAACGCAGCGATATTTTCATTCTCCTGCCGGCCATGAAGCGGCTCTTTTGCTGGCACAATACGATGCCGATTTGGGTCGACATCTCTCTGCAGCACTCACTTATCAGGAATTGCTGGACGCTCCTGCTGCAGTTGCCCGCTTTGAGCCTCAGCTTTCGCTGCAGGCGGCACTTAGTTGGACAGCTCTTGGTAATCGAAAACGTGCTTCGGAATTACTTCAGGCATTGGGCGCCGCCAAGTACCGAAGTGTACGTATCGGCGCTGAAGATGTGCTGCTGGATTTCAGCAATCCAGGCTTTTTAGACAAACTGCTTCGTAAAACTGGATTGCCAGCCAACAAGGACTCTATTCCCGAGAGTCAATGGCTAACTTCCAGGGGCAACCCCCAGAGGAATGGTCAGACAGAAGGGGGACTCCCACATATGCGTGTCGATTGGCAGGTACGTCTCCTTGCGCATCCCGTCCTGGAAACAACTTTCCAGGAAATATCTGCAAGCCGATTGAATCATCACCAACCCCTCATACCTGCGGCATCGCCACTTGCCGTGGGGAACTTTTTAATCACCCGGTCAGCCCATAATCTTGTTGCCATTGACTTTACGACCGGCAAGAGGGTCTGGCAGGCGCAGCAACAAAAATTCGACGCCTTTGCAAAGTTGATAGATGGTGGTAATGAAGAGGAAGGTCAAGTAGGTGTCGCTCCAGCGAGAGCATTTGCCCAGCGAGTTTGGGAGGATTATCTCTACAACACAATAAGCAGTGATGGCCAGAAAGTGTTTGTGATACGTGATCTCAAAACACCAACATCGCATCGCTACGACTCTTGGCAGCTTCGTATTCGACCCAATGCCATGGTTGACAATTTGTTAGCAGGCACAAATCGCCTGTGTGCCTATGACCTGGAGACACAGGGGAAACTGGTGTGGGAAGTTGACGGTGCTGCCAGGCAAGATGAAATGAAAGGGGCCTTTTTTCTAGGGGCGCCGTTAGCAATCGGGCAATCATTGTATTGTCTGGTAGAAAATAACAGTGAGCGGGCCATCTACCTGGTTGCACTCGAGCGACAAACGGGAAAGCTTCAATGGCGACAGCAGTTGGCAAATCTTGAATCGGGGATTCTGATTGATTCTAAAAGGCGATTGCAGGCAGCTATTCCATCTTATGATGAAGGCATCTTGGTGTGTCCAACGGGTGTTGGCGCAGTCGTAGGCATCGACTTGGCAAAAAATGCTTTGTCGTGGGCATATCGCTACTCAACAAACAATAGTTTTTCGAAGCACATGCACGATGCGCGAGCACAGGAGCCAGCCAGGCAATGGCTGGATGCGGCTGTGACTTTGGCTGAGGGCCGTGTGCTGCTTACGCCTCCCGAGTCCGACTCCATGCATTGCATTGAATTGGCGACTGGTGCATTGCTTTGGAAAAAAGAACGCAAAGATGGAGTGTTTGTTGCAGGAATTGATGGCGGCAACGTTTTGATAGTGGGCCCAAAAAGTATTTCTGCCGTTCGTCTTCTTGATGGAAAACTGGCTTGGGACAAAACAAGACTCGCCTTTCCTGCGGGTAGTTCTCCTACAGGGCGTGGTTTTCTGAGCCATGGCAGGTACTACCTCCCCATGTCGACAGCAGAAGTCTTTGCAATCGACACGGCTCGTGGAGAATATATGGGGCGTGTTGTGTCACGTGAGGGGCGGCCGTTAGGCAATCTGATTTGTCATCGGGGTGCGGTTGTTTCGCAGAGCGGATACTTATTGGACCGTTATGGCCAAATTGAAGTATTGCGTGAAGCAGCCGAGCAAAAACTTCTTGTAGAGCCAGGTGATAGCCATTCGCTGCGAACCTTAGGAGAAATAGCCTTCAATAACAATGAATTAGATCAGGCGATCCAGTGGCTCCTGAACGCCTATTCCATGGACCCTGCAGACTTGCAAACGCGCGAAGTGCTCAGTGAATGTTTGCAAGTCGCCCTTGATGAAGAGTTTGTTAAATATCGTAGACACCTGCCGCTTTTCGAAGAGGTTCAAGGGCCTTCTGACAACGAACAACTCACCCTCCTGCGTCTTCAAGCAAAAGGTATGCTCGATGTGGGAGACATGTTGGGCGCATTTGATATTTGCGTGAAAATGTCTGAAAGAGTTGATGCTCGTGAAATAGTCATGCGGCTAGGCCAGCACCATCAAGTCGCATTGCCACGCTGGATCCAAGAGCAAGTCTCGACAATATGGCAACAAGCAGATGGCCAGCAACGTGAACAAATTGGATCCAAGCTTGAAGCGATGGTGGCAGACCTTGTCCGTGAGGAATCAAATTCAAAAAGTGAATATTTCTTGCAATGCTTTGCTTCCTTGGGAATGTGTGAACCCTTGATGATGCAAGTTCTGTCTCTTATACACATCTGACGCTGCCGACGATACTCCTTGT
>CAWWCC010000206.1:0-5520 GCA_963935315.1 uncultured Planctomycetaceae bacterium
TAGGAGTCCGTCTCGTGGGCTCGGAGATGTGTATAAGAGACAGGGTGACAGCGCAGCAGACTTGCGCTGACAGCTAGGCAGCTATCAGGTCGTAATTGGCCAGCTCATTAGGCGAAGAATGTCGATCCTATTAGCCTGAAACATACAACTGAATACTCGTGTTGATCGCCAAATGAGTTGACCGTTCGATAAGGTGCATTAGCAGTCGGCAAAACTAGTTGTTGACAATTAAAAGATCGACTGAAGGTAGTGAAATTGAGGTATTGAAAACTCAAACGCGTCCACTGGATTCATTGATTCTCATCGACCTGATACACTTGTTTGAACGGTAGTCATACTTAGTCAAATATTAGTCCTAAAAAATTCAACGATGCGGCGAGAGCCGCTATCGTTAACGTTGTAGTGTTTGAATAGTGTATGCTTACTCTCTGTTAAGTCTTTGTTTAAGTCTTTGTTAATGGATTGACGAATCTGAGCATTGGTTGTGACGAATTTGATTACTTGTACTGACGATATTGATTACTCGTAGTGACGATATTGATCGGTTGAAATACGTCGCTAGGGCGAAACAGGAAAGTTTCGATTAGTGGCCTGAAAGCGACCGCCGAGGACATAGCGAGCTCAACTACCCTTGAGGCCTCAAACTCGCGATTCGAGTTCTTGCTCGAGCTGAAACGCTTTCAAGGCACTTTCGTTCCACTCCTGGCGAAACACGTCGAGATCGAACCTGACGTGGGTTGTCGGTAGGCAATTAAATCGAAAGGCCTTTTTTGCAATTAGCCCCTGATAGGCTAGGCGGTCGATTGCAGACCGCACGGACCTCTCGGCAAGGCCGGTCTGCTGAGCCAGTTTGGCGTGAGTTGTGGCAAGCCACCAATCTCCTTTTTTAAGGATGCCACAACGCGCTTTGCCCTCGCCGTTGTCACCGAGCAAGTAACAAATTTGAGCCAACGTAATTGCTGCCTCTGTCGATGGTGTCATACGCACGAGGTTCCCGTACACCAGTACCCTCTGTGTCGTAAATGATTCCCATATTAGTTCAGGTTGAAACCTTATATGGCGCATTCGCACACCTTCTCGGCTCAATACAATAGTTTCGATCCAACCGGACGATGTAAGACGCGTCATCGCGCGGTTCACCTGCTGGAGGCTTAGTCCAGTCTCCAATGCATGCTGTCTGGCAGTCTTCGGCAACCAGTAATCGCCATCTTTCTCGATCAAGTGAGTGCGAGGCTTTCCTTTATTCATCCCGTGTGCTGTTTCAGACATCCAGTAATGAATATTCGAAAGAATTAAAGCATCTGCAACGTTTTTTGTGCGTCGGACAAAATCTGGAAAAACGGAAGTCCGTGGTTCGTCATCTGTATGCAGATAATCAAGCGGTGACAATCCTTTCGGTCGAGTCGGTTTTCGCCGTCGAGGCCTACTCGGCTGGAGGCTCCATGTTGTTCCACCTTTTTTATGTGACAGCTGCTGCGACGCTCTGCTTTGCAAGACAGGATCGCTTTTGTCAATTTGAGTCATCGCTGCCCTTCCTTGATTGCAGAGAATGGGGAATGCCACTGACTATTAGCTGCTGTAAATATGCCTTGAAGACCACGATAGACAAAGCAACTGGAGGACGACCAATTTGACGAACCATTTTCGGCCCGGCAATTTCCTCGTCAGAATCAGTTAGCATCATTAATTCTGGCCCTGCGTTGAACACCATCCCCAGGCGGTCATGACAATCTTCCAAGCCATTCTTCGATCGCCACTTTTTGTAGGCCATAAAAATAGGTGTTTTTGTGAATCTCGTAAAAACATCTGGCCAAAGTGGCAGGGGGTCCTCCGTAAAACGTCGAACCACGATCCTCAGCGGAAATTTGGGGTAATGGAATCGAATCCAATCTGAGGTCAGCCTCGGTTGGCCAGACCGTTCGAACCAATCCCGCTGAAATTGCTCCAGACCCTTCAATTCTCCAGCTGCGGCCACAATGCCCCAAACAACCTTTTGCTCCAGGTCCTGTTGCCGAGCTAGCGTCAGAGCATCGTCGATCTTTGCAAGGGTATCAGTGGCCATTTTCATCACGACCTTTTATTGGCAACTCGAATGCTTGAACGGCTTTTAGAAAGTCATCAAGTTTCTCCAAGACGCACACGGGGGCACCGGGACCCTGCTCAAATCGAAACTGCGTGCCCGAATGGCTCGGCAATGAATCCCAACTGTGCAATGTCATGAATTTGACGCCGTAACACGGGAATACAATTCCGTATGGTCTGTCCTGAAATTCCTCAGGGATGTCCCATCGTGCATCCTGGAATTCCTTATACAACTTCGTCCTGCAAAAATCTTGGAAGAGATTCTTTACTGAGATCTGAAAGAGTTTCCGTATCTTTCGAGCAGCAAGCCATACGGGAAAGTCTGTCACGTTATAGAATGGAGTAAGGGATAGACAGCGGCCGTTTCGGAAACTCATGTCTTCTGAACGGATGCGACCATCAAGGTGTAATAAATCCAACCGCCTTAAAATAAAACTAACGGTGGCATGTTCATATCGGCAGAGCTTATCGGCAAGAACGTCTTCAAAAGACGGAAACATCGGGGAATCCCAGTCGTCAAACATTGCCTACCTCCGCTTTAATGATGGCCATGATGCACGCCTGCACTGACTCGGGCAGATCGGACCATGCGTCGACAATCAACTGCAGATCGACGTCGGCAGGATAAGAATTTTCAAGAATGGCTACATTTTTGGAGCGCGCTTGATGATATTCGTTTTTTTCACGGGCATTATGTGGGTAGTTCGAGTCCCTCATCGCCCACATGGTAGAGTTGCACGGGGTCGCGGGAAAGCGCTGACCCCTGCAATTCTAGCGTTTTCTTGTCTTGGTAGTTTTCCCAATGCAACGTCAAACTACCCTCTGCGCGCACAGACTGCGCCGGATTTTGCGCCGCCTCGGTTTTGACCTGATCTTCAAGCATATCGACTAGAGGTTCCTGCGAGCCAACAGCCGCTTCAAAGTCGTCTTCAGTAACCTGCCAATAGTGCTTATTGGCAAACATCGTACTGACCTGCCCCCAGGTAAGGTACCAGTGTCTAACTTAGATCAGGGCTGGCCTACAGGCCAGCCCCGTTGGCTTGCTGAGGCGTAGCCGAAGCGAGCGAACGGGGCACTTAGCCGTTCCAATACGTTCTCACTCTTAAGCTTCCTGGCTACGCCGATCACCAGACATTCCCGTGTGAATTCGTCGATGATGGTCAGCATACGAAACGCACGTCCATCGCTGGTCCGGGTAGGCTGGACGCAGACGAATGCAGGCAGGCAAAGCCCCTGAAGGAAGATTGCCAACGGTACTATTTTATAAATGCCAGGAAGTAAAAAACCCAGCCGGTTATCGCTGTCAGTAGCATGTCCATTGCTGCCAGACGAGCCCAGAAAATATGACTAGGACTGTGCTCGCCAGGAACTGGAGGAACCGGAAATCTGCGCCAAGCCCGATAGATCACCCAGGGCCAAAGAACTGCAGAAGTGATGGCAAAAAAAAGATGCGTATAAAGGGCTCCCCACACAATCGGGGAGACCCCACTTCCCGAATGGCCAGAGGACCTCTCTTGCCATCCATGGATCCGGATGTCAATCTCGAATGCCACGACCGCCACGAGCAAGAGAGCTGCCAGTGTCAGCTGAACGTTTTTGTGGAGTGTAAATCGCTGCCGATAACGCACCTGATAAATACTCCAAAACATCACCGGAATCACAGCCAACATCGCCACAAATACAACATCCAGCATGAAGGATGCTCGAGTGCCCAGAAAACCATCAAGACCAGGGAAATCAAACGATTGTTGGAGAGCAAACTGAAGGCAATCCCTAGTCATTCCGATTTGATCCTTATAAAAATAGGTGATTACGGTCGGAAATGCCCTTTATACCCGCTCTATCCAGTGTGCCAAGCTACTTAAAAGTGCTTGACTGGCTACGGTATTTCGCTATTTTAAACCCCTGAAGGGCATCGCGCCAAAGTTGGATGTTGTAAGTTTAATTATCAAGTAGTGGAGATTGGCAAAATGCCAGAAGGTACAATTAAGAAGCTGACCGACAAGGGTTTTGGATTTATCGAAGGAGATAAGGGAGATATCTTCTTTCATCTCTCATCGCTAGTCGACGTAGATTTCGATAGCCTGCATGAAGGTCAGGTCGTCGAGTACGAAGAAGGCAGCGGCCCCAAAGGCCCTTGTGCCGAGAATGTAAAGCCTGTCGCCTAATCGCGCAGAAATCTTTACCAAATACAACTACTGGCGAGTTTCTGAGTGTCCCAACTGGTTTGGGCTGAAATTCCTACCAGTAGGACTACGTCTTAACACAAAGAAAGCCGCACGTGTCTCGGGCTCTATAGAGTACTTTCTCTATGGAGGCCTGGGTCAATGTGCGGCTCTTTTTGCTTTGTTGCCCCTGGGATTTCTCTCCTCACCTTGGGTTCTTTTGTTTCTGAAAACGTGGCAACCGTAAGCTAGCGCACATAACGTATTACCGTACCGAAAGCCAGCGAACGACTTAGTCTGCAGGCGTAGGAGCGGATGAAATATGCGGTCTAGCCGACACGCCAATCGATTTCTTCACTCAAGGCAAATTCGAGCACATCTTCGGCTACTTCTTCTTGCTCAACCTCTTCGTAGGAAGCCAAGCCAACTTTTTGTCGGCCTGCAAACATATGATCCAACGCCTGATCGCGCGATCCTATCCCCAGCTCCGCCAATTCGGTATTACGACTGGATGCCGTGTCGGCCGTATGGTTTTCGAAACGAGTCAGCGCACCCGATCCAATCGTGTCAAGATGCTGGCTATTCTGCACGAGTCTGTGTCGCTGCCAATGACTGGCCAGGCCAGCTAGTTGCCTCGTCCCTGACAAGGCAGAGCGTTGCGCAATCTGGTCTCCGTGTTGCGGACTCAAGTCCTGCCCATTGCTGGCGTGACTGCTACTGGGCCCGAGCGGATTCTCAAGACGGGTGGAAAGGCTCGTCGATCCTCTAGAAAACGAATTCGGCACATTCGAGGTACTTCCACCCCCTGAGTTGGTTCCAAACTGTCCGTAGTTTTCAGCCCATACCGACAAGTCGCTGGCGTCGACATTACCGTCCTGAGTGCCATCCCCCTGACTGAGAGATGCACCTTCCTCGATACCGAAACCATTCTGCCAGGCCAGGAAATCATTACCATTTGCTTGACCATCCAGGTTGAAGTCGCCCGTTTGCGGTGCCAATGCAGCGCTCGCCGTATTGGTGTCCGTGCCATAAGCCGCTTCCCACCCATTGAGATCCTCGCCATTGACAGCCCCGTCGCCATTAGTATCCCCATCCACAACTTCAGCAGACGGAGTACCAAAACCACGTTGCCAAGCCAGGAAGTCAAAACCGCCGACGCGGCCATCCTCATCGAAATCAGGATTGATTTCAAAAACTTCGGGAATGATCGTAGGCGCCATGATAAAGAGCTGTCTCTTATACACATCTGACGCTGCCGACGATACTCCTTGTG
>CAWWCC010000207.1:0-5502 GCA_963935315.1 uncultured Planctomycetaceae bacterium
CCCTTGAGAAAAGGCACCTCCGCTTCGCGTAGCTTGCTGATGATTTGTTCTGCTGTATAAGTCTTGCGTGGCATAGTATGCTCTCCTTCATGGCATCCAAAACGTTGATCCTCTATCAATGCATGGACTCGGTGAAGGGAGCTAGGTCAGAGGCGGCACGTGCCACTGCGTGTCTCTTTCAATGTAGCGTGAACGTGAGCGCGCGCACTGCGAAAACCACAACCGAGACACGCAAACGCCACCAAACGCGTGATGCACGGATTGTCGAATTAGAAATCCGAGCCATGACTGTGACTTTGTGCCCTACTCACCGGCAACGCCCTATACCGAAGCTTCCTGAAGTCACATTGAACTTTGTGCTTGCCGAAGAACCGAATCCTCCAGATGGCGCAACGCCGATTCAATGGTTACTCGTAACGACGCTGCCGATCGAAAATGCCGAACAAGTGCAGCAAATTGTTTTTCATTACTTCATCCGCTGGCAAATTGAGATTTATTTTCGAACACTAAAATCGGGCTGTCGCATTGAGGATCGACAATTCGAAACGCTCGATCGACTTCTAAACTGTTTGGCCGTGTACTCCATCATCGCCTGAAAAATCATGTATTTGTGCCGACTTGGTCGCGAGCGATCCTCAATTCCACTTATCTCCACCCTCAATCAGCGGAGGAAAATTTGAGATCGGTTTTTAAACGGCTTCTGGACCGCGTTCGCCCGTGCGAATGCGGATGCAGTCGTCCATGGGAAGGACGAAGATTTTGCCGTCGCCAATCTGGCCCTTATCGCCCGTACGGCCGCCTTCTACTATGGCATCAATGGTGGGTTCGACGAATTCCTCGTTGACAGCAATTTGCATCTGCACTTTGCGGAGTAGATTTGCCGTGATTTCGCGGCCTCGATAAATCTCAGTCTGCCCCTTTTGACGACCAAATCCCTGAACATCCATGATGGTGAGCCGCACGACTTCAACTTTTGAGAGTGCCGCTTTCACGTCTTCAAGCTTGCTCGGCTGGATAATAGCAATGATAAGTTTCATGATTGTAGAAACATAGCTGGAGTAAACATAGCTGGAGTAAACCAGCTGAGGAAAGCGTGGTTTATGAGAGCATGGCTTCGGTAAGGAGGGCCGAGGTGCCCGTGTTTGGATCTCCTGATCCTAGCCCTTAAATCCTTATTCCTCAAGAGGATAAAGAGGAATGAAAAGAGGAGTGTGGGTCGAAGAGCGAGAGTTCGTTGCTACGCCGATTCCATTCTGCGGAGGAAGCAATTCCTGGTACTTTTACTGCCTGGACAAGTTTTAAATCCCTCAGAAACTCAATCCTGGCCTAACTCGCTCCTCGACCGTTAGCACCCCCATTGGGATACCCCGGCCTGGGCAGGAATAGGCGGCAAACCTACCCAAGCCTTGTCTGGGGCATCCTTCTGGATTCTTTATGACGGTCAGCTCTGTCCCCGGCCTGGCCGCACCTTAGGCGGATTGGTACGGCCAAGCCAAAAGGACTTAGTTTCAATTCGTTCACTTCGAATGGCCTAGCTTCTTTTCAGCAGGATGAAGATGTGCCGGGGGAGATAGGGTGTTTCCCCCGACACATTTCTGAAACCAGACGCATTTTTGAAGCAGGCAGAGCGTTGTCCTAAGCCATTGTTGTCGCTCCCCCATAAGCTTGCATACCGTGCTCGCTGATATCCAAGCCCTTCTGCTCTTCGGCTTCCGAAACTCGCAGGATTCCTGCAATTTTCATGGCCGCGAACAGTGCCAGCATTGTGACAAACGAAAAACCACAGATCAGCAGCGTTCCCTTGAGTTGGATGAAAAACGAGGTGGCACCACTAGTCAGGTGTGTGTTTGGCAGGATACCAATGGCTAGACAGCCCCAGACACCGCAGAGACCATGCACGGGCCAGGCTCCAACAGGATCATCAATCTTTAGCTTGTCGAGCAACATCACACCGCCAACGATCAATCCACCCGCAACGATGCCAACGACGATTGCCATCCACAAACTCATGCAATCACAGCAGGCCGTGATGCCGACCAGACCACCCAGAATTCCATTCAAGCCCATCGACAAGTCTGGCTTTTTGAACAAATACCAGCTCAGCAATGTGGCAAATAATCCGCCAGCACCCGCTGCCAATGTAGTGGTGACAGCAATGTGCATGGTGGCATCGATGTCACTGGTGGACTGAAATGCCAGTTGGCTGCCGGGGTTAAATCCATACCAACCAAACCAGAGAATAAATACGCCTAGCGCTGCAATCGGCAGGCTATGACCGGGCATCGGAATACTCTTGCCATTGACAAAACGACCCAGTCGGGGGCCCAGGATGATAGCGCCTGCAAGGCCTGCAAAACCGCCTACTCCATGAACGACCGCTGAACCGGCAAAATCCTGGAAACCTTCCTGTGCCAGGAAGCCACCGCCCCATTTCCACATACCACTAATAGGATAAATGAGGCCGGTGAGGATGGCACTGTAGATCAAGTATCCAGCAACTTTCATACGCCCTGCGACTGCACCAGATACAATCGTAGCCGCAGTTGCAGCAAATACTGCCTGGAATAACCAGTCGACTTCGGGACTGAAGGTTCGGTCTGCAGCAACTTCATACCCGCCGAGACCCATGCCTCCAAAGGCAAAATACTTGCTTTCCTCAACATTGATTCCGTAACTGCCCGGGTACATGATTCCGAAGCCAACCACAAAGAACAGCAAGACACCCACGCAGATGTCCATGGAGTTCTTAAACAGAATGTTGACTGCGTTTTTGGAAGAATTAAAGCCTGCTTCCACCATGGCAAAGCCAGCCTGCATAAAGAATACGAGTACGGCTGCCAAAAATAACATGGCATTGTCTAGAGCATAACCCACGCCCAAATCAGCGGCTTCCGCTGTTTCTACGGGTGCTTCTTCTGCGGCCACTGCCAACTCACCTGACACAATCACGGCACTAATTGATAGAATTGTTGCCACGAACAAGGAGCGCCAGCCCCTCTCCAATAAGTTATTCATTTTCGTACGCCTTTAAGTTTGTCAGAAGGAAAATAGTCCATTCAGGATCGAAGCGACCTGACAAGAATACCGCCTAATTGATCCCGGAGATGCCCCTGCTCAGGACATCTCAATAGTGCTCGTCTGTTAAATCCTGGGCTGCTACTCCCAAATCACCAGACCGTACTACAAAAACGGGACAGGCAGTTTTGGGGTATGCCGCCAATCGCTGTTGCTTGGTAAACTTTCTTACAGCGGGTGCCAATGCTAATCGCAATTAATGTGCCAAAAGTAGAAAAGGCCTCATATGCTCAGGGATCTTGTTCTACTAAACCCCTGTAGAAAAGGCTTTTACAGTGATTTGGAAAATCCGGCTGCCTAGCACATGGGCAACGAGTCAATAGAGAGTGCCTGCTGGTTGGTCAGCAACTGACGCGCGGCTAGGCAGCATGGCCCTGGTAGCAGCAATGCCAACAAAATGCCAACAATTTGTCTAGCCCGCAGCAGGGGTCGCTTCATCTGCTCCGACTTCAGCAAAGAGTGCATTGGCGAATTCTTCATGATCAAACAGGGCCCAGTCTTCGGGCTGTTCGCCGACGCCAACGTATTTGACAGGGAGGCCTACTTGAGCACGGATGGCTACCACGACGCCACCTTTGGCGGTTCCATCGAGTTTGGCCAATACAATGCCCGTGCAGTCCACCGCTTCGGTGAACTTACTGGCCTGGCTGATGCCGTTTTGACCCGTGGTGGCGTCCAGGACGAGCAGTACTTCATGAGGTGCAGCGGGAATTTGCTTGCGGATGGAATCCTGTATTTTAGTCAGTTCTGTCATCAGGTTCTTCTGCGTTTGGAGCCGGCCAGCCGTGTCCACGATGCACACGTCAGCACCCGTGCGAATCGTCTCTTCAACTGCCCGATAGGCGACAGAAGCAGGGTGGGCCCCATCTTCTCCCGTAACGATATTGACCCCCAGACGCTCTGACCAAATGGTTAGTTGCTGGACAGCGGCGGCACGAAATGTGTCGCCTGCACCCAGCACAATACTTTTGCCTTCCGATTTGAGGAGGTGGGCCAGTTTGGCAATCGAAGTGGTTTTGCCAGCGCCATTGACACCACAGACCATGATCACAGTTGGGCCTGATTCTGCGTATTTGATGGGCGAACTGTCCTGGGCCATGAGATCAGAGAGCTTTTGCTTCCAGGTGGCTATCACTTCTTCCAGTGTGACCACCCTGCCCCGCATTTTGGTCGAGACTTCAGTCACGATCTCTTCGACCGAATCGTACCCCATGTCCGTTTTGAACAAGATGGCGCGCATTTCATCAAGAAATCCGTCGTCGATAAGCCGTCCTTCGCTTTTAAAGAGGTCGCGGACGTCCGTTTTGAGCAGATTGGTGGTCTTGGTGAGGCCACGCTTTAGTTTTTCGAATAAACCCATGGAATTTTTAAATGTAGATTTGAAATGTCGAAACAGAAAAAGGATTGTCCCAGTAGAAGGATAAAACCAGGGGGAGTTCTATTCGTCTCTTCAAATTGGTTATGTGTCTGAGACGGGTAATAGTTTGTCCAGAATGCCATTCACAAACTGAGATGAATTGGCGCTCCCGAAACGTTTTGCTAATTCTACGGCTTCGTCGATAGCCACGTGGTCGGGCGTATCGGCATAACGAATTTCGAAGGCACCCAACCGGAGGACGGCCCGATCGGTGGCAGCCATCCGGTCGATACTCCAATTGTTGGCTTTTGCCGAAAGTAAGGTGTCCAGCTCACCCTGATTACGAAGCACTCCCAGAACCAGATAGGTGGCAAACTCTCGTAATGATTCATCCTTCAGGCGGGCTTTGATAAAGGGCGCAAGCTGATCCTGTGAGTCCCTGGGATTCAGGTCCTCCTGGAACAAAGCCTGCACAGCAACTTCACGAGCTCGGCTACGACTAGCCATTGGTTTGAGGTTCCTGGATGAAATCTTTGAGGTTTCTGATCAATGATGTGGCGGCACGACCAGTATGTTCTATTTTACGCCGGTGGACAGTTTTTGAGCAATCCGACCATCTGGAGAGCTGCTTCTGCACACTCGCAGCCCTTATTGCCAACATTCCCACCTGCACGGTGTATGGCTTGTTCCAACGACTCACAAGTCAAGAGACCGAAAAGCACCGGCAGATCCTGAGAAAGTCCAACTTCCATCAGGGCCAGACTTACACTTCGGTTTATATGTTGATCGTGAGATGTCTCGCCACGAATGACTGCCCCCAAGGCAATCACGGCCACATACTGCCCCGATTGGGCCATTCTCTGGGCAACGACAGGAAGTTCCCAGGCCCCGGGGACCCACGCAATATCGACATGGTCGTCGGTAACACCTGCTTCTGCGAGTGTCTCCCTGGCTCCGTCCAGTAGCTTTGAGGTAATGGACTTGTTCCACTCGGAGACCACGATGGCAAAGCGGTCGGATTTGTTCCTGTCTCTTATACACATCTGACGCTGCCGACGATACTCCTTGTG
>CAWWCC010000208.1:0-5500 GCA_963935315.1 uncultured Planctomycetaceae bacterium
GATTTACTTTGAAGCGATGGCTGACGCAGAAGATAATCATACCACCGCTGTCGTTTCATAACCGGCATGGCTTGCTCTTTATGAACCTCAACACCAGACACGCGATACAAAATCGAAGAAGTTAGACAGTGACCAGCTTTTGCTTGTTTCAGCCAGAAAGCAAATTGATAAACTGAGCACTCGTATCCGGGCAGAAAAGGAGACTTTGCTACCAGCTCTCCAGGAAAGACTGGTGGTAGCCAGAAAGCAAATAAGCACCGACCCAAAAAGTGCCCACAGAATGTATCTAGCCATCATTGAAATCTACGATTCAAAAAGTTGGGCCAGACCAGCTGTTGAAGAAGCACGCCGGGCCATCAAGCGATTAACGAATAACCCCTAGTTGTCAGGTTTTGAGATAGGCTCATAGTTTAGCCATTGGGATTTTACAAATGGAACTACCAGAAACACTTTCCGATCGTCGGCTCAGTCAGACTGCATATGAGCGAGCCCAACAACTCATGCCTGGTGGCGTCAACAGTCCAGCCCGTGCTTTTGGGGCAGTTGGTGGAACCCCCATTTTCTTCGAACGTGCAGATGGTGCCTACCTGCAGGATGTCGACGGGAATCGCTACCTGGATTACGTCGGCTCCTGGGGGCCCATGATCTTGGGGCATCGCCATCCAGAAGTGGTTGCTGCACTGGAACAGGCCATCTCCAAAGGTACCAGTTTTGGTGCGCCCACCGCTGCTGAAAGTGAATTGGCTGAGCGTATTCTAGCTGCGGTTCCTTCCATCGAAAAAGTAAGATTGGTCAATTCGGGGACTGAAGCAACCATGAGTGCCATTCGTCTGGCCCGTGGATTTACTGGGCGTGAAAAAATCATAAAATTTGCGGGCAATTATCACGGACATGTGGATAGTTTGTTGGTTGCTGCAGGGAGTTCGGCAGCAACCCTGGGTGTGCCAAGTTCACCCGGTGTGACAGCCGGGACGACACGAGACACGATTGTCCTGGAATTCAACGATGTTGAGGGTTTGCAGCGGGCATTCGATGAACAGGGTCCTCAAATTGCGGGGGTAATTTTTGAGCCGATCGTTGGCAATATGGGTGTCGTATGTCCCAGCGAGGGCTTCCGTGATGCATTGGTACAGTTACCGCAGAAGCACGGCAGCTTACTCATTTGCGATGAAGTGATGAGCGGTTTTCGTGTCTCCTATGGAGGAGCACAGCAGCTCTTGAATTTCCAGCCTGATATTACCACGCTGGGAAAAATTGTTGGCGGTGGTTTGCCCGTTGGTGCCTATGGCGGAAGGGCTGAAGTGATGAACCATGTCTTGCCATCTGGCGAAGTTTTTCAGGCGGGCACTCTCAGCGGCAATCCCCTTGCCACGGCTGCCGGGAACGCCACTTTAAAGCTCCTGGCTGAGCAGCCGCCCTACGCTCGCTTAGAAGATCTGTCTGCTCGTTTGGCAGCGGGTTTGTGCAAGGCTGCAGAAACTGCGGGATTGCCACATACTCTGGCCCGCAAGGGCAGCATGATGACGCTTTTTTTTCATGAGGTGCCAATCACAAATTGGACGACGGCAAGTCAATGCGACACCAAAAACTTTGCACGCTACTTCTGGGGCATGCTGGACCAGGGTATTTATTTACCCTGCAGCCAGTACGAAGCGATGTTTGTTTCAGCGGCGCATACCGAAGACGATATTGATCAAACGATTGCTGCTGCCAATAAAGTATTGAGTGGGATGTATCAGGATTAGATGCCCGCTTTCTCTTCTGCCGCACTGCGCCGAAAATATTTGGGAATGAACTGCACAGGTTCGGTCACTTTACCTTGAAGAAAAGCAGCCAGGCCCAACTGTCCAACTTCTTCTGAACGAGGGGACCAACTCTCTGCTGGGGTGATGTGGACATCTGGTGGCATGCGGGCTGATATTTTCTTAAGGGGTGGGCCGCTTACGGTGTCGCCAGGTTTTAATAGGTCCAGCCAATGATCGATAGAGATTACCTGGGTTTCGAAGGGTTGGTTTTTGATAAAGCAGGCGGCAAAAAGTTCCGACCTTTGAGCGTCAAGAATTGTCCACAGTCGACCGGATGTTGCCTTGTTGCGGGAAGCCATTGCAGCCAGAGTATGCACACCGACTAATTTTGCACCTGTTGCATAGGCAAACGTTTTGGCCGTGGTAACCCCCATGCGTAATCCAGTAAAGGAGCCAGGGCCTGTGCTAGCGCAGATCAGGTCCAGTTTGTCGGGTTGCCAGCCACAGGTGGCCAGCAACTCACGAATTGCAGGATGCAGGGCCTGAGCCGTTCGCTGTTCTGGGGAGAGTGTGAGAGAATGCAATACGGATCCCTGGGCATCAAGTGTGGATACACTTGCTTGACGCTGACTTGTTTCGATAGCAAGAATGCGCATCGGATTATCTTATCGGAGGGTCCTAGGAGGGGCCATTTATGGGATCTACATTCCGGGCTTCTATTAGGAAGTACAACAGGAATGGATGGGCTTACGCAACCCCTGAACGTATCAGTCTTGGACGGTCATTGCCAAGGAGTCATGCTAGAGAGAAATGACGAAGACACACGGGTCCTTGAAGAATCGCCCTGTGGCCAAACTCCCTTGGAAATCTGCACGCCATTTTACCTCAATTTGCCGCTGTTCACTCGTCCTTGACCCTCTGCAGCTAGCCACTTAGACTGACGGATTGGACTAGCCTGCATATTTCATAACTTCCTGCAGTAAATCCTTGCTACAGGGAGTCTTTCCTGACGGCAGGGGCGATTCCTTCCTGACGGTAGGGGACCCCAACCTGACAGGAGTCCGCAAAGCACTACGTCTGCCACGTCAAACGGTTATTAGAGTCTGTTCACGTATCCAGCATACGCTGCACACTCAAATTACCGTTTTCCAGGCATTCGCTGCACTTTGCTGTCTCTCACGAAGAAAATTGTGAAATATTCAGGCCAGCGACACGGCAGAGCCAAGCACAATCATTCCGTGCCCCTCCCTTGCAGCTTAAGCATTAGGTTACAACCAGTGAAACGCGCAGTCATTAGCGATATTCATGGCAATCTCGAAGCATTGCAATCCGTGCTTGCCCATATCGCGGATCAAAAAGTGGACGAGATCTTTTGTCTGGGCGATATCATTGGCTATGGGCCGAATCCGTGCGAATGTCTCGATCTTGTGATCGAAAACTGCCAGATATGTCTCTTAGGCAACCATGACCAGGGTGCCATGTTCGATCCAGAGGGATTCAACAGTGGGGCGGAGCGTGCCATTTTTTGGACCCGCGATCAATTAGAAAACTCGGGGGGGGCACGCGATCAGATAGATCGTCGCTGGGATTTTCTGGGCACATTACCACGAGTGCATCGCGATGATATCTGGTTATTTGTTCATGGCTCGCCACGTAATCCTGTCAACGAATATGTCTTTCCCGAAGACATCTACAACCAGAAAAAAATGGAGAAACTGTTTGGCCTGATTACCAAAGGCAGTTTTCAAGGTCACACCCATGTGCCTGGCATATTTTTGGAGAGTTTGGAGTTCATAACCCCCGACCAGACAGAAAACACTTTTGTGTTCAGGGATGAGAAATTTATGGTCAATGTGGGGTCTGTAGGCCAGCCTAGAGACGGTGATCCACGATCGTGCTATATCATCCTTGAGGACGACAAGTTGACCTACCATCGAGTGGAGTATGATATCGAACGGACGGCCAATAAGATTTACGATACGCAGGACCTCGACAACTTTCTAGGCGACCGCATCAAGGATGGCCGGTAGGCAATATTGTAAATCCTATTTTGTATTTTGGCGTGATTTTGCCTAAGAAGAGATTTGCCAAAGAAGAAACGGATGAATCAACGCACGAGTTACCTTACAGACTGACTACCCTTACTCCCTTTCCTCCTTCCCTTCCCCATTTATCCCTCAAGGCTCAGATTTCGTGGATCAACGTCGAGTAGTAGCTTTTCTGGCTCTTTCCTTCCTGGTACTCATGATCCATGGCATGATCTTTGCGCCGAAGCCTCAGCCCCGCAAAGATCTTCCACCTCCTGGTGATGGACAGCAGGTAGAGGGTGTGCTGGAATCTGCTGAGGGAGTAGACATAGTAAATGGCGGCAGTGTTGATGGCGGCAGTGTTGATGGAGGCAATGTTGATGGAGGCAATGCAAATGGCAACGATGTGGCTGCCGAGATTAAGCCGCCTCTGGCAGATGAGGAGATAGGGGCTGCTATTTCAGCCAAGCAGGAGTACGTGTCGTTAGGTTCGGTGGCAGAAGATTCCCCTTATCGCATGCTGGTTACTTTGACCAACTCCGGAGCAGCTGTCAGGCGGATTGAATTGGCGAGTACTCGCTTTCGCGATTTGCACGATCGAGGTGGCTATTTAGGACATTTGGAATTGGCTGAAGATGCCAAGGGGCAATTGTTGATATGTGCTATCGGTGCAGGGACACCTGCGGCGGAAGCTGGCTTGCAGCTAGGAGACCGCGTACTTTCTATCCAGGTCAATGAAGAGGCAAAGGTTCTCAACGCAGGCAAGGAATTGATCCGTATTCTCAAGAGTACCAGGCCTGGCCAAAAAATTACTTTGCAGATCCAGAAAGGAGAGGGAGATCCTCAGGACTACCCAGTCACACTGGGTCGTCGCCCTCTGGAAGTCATTCGCCCTGAAGTAGGGAATGTCTTGATGCGTGACGGGAAAATCCCAGCAGACTTCCCTTCACCTCCTTCTTTTCAATTTACGTTTGAGCAACTTGGTTTAAGCAATCTGACAAAGCTGGAAGCTAAGAATTCTAGCGAGGGGAAAGGCGGCTTCAAAGAAGAGTCTGAACTAGCTGGTGTTAATCTACGCGATGCCAATTGGGAGATAGTTGAACACAATGAGAGCTCCGTGACTTTTTTGCAGCGATTGCCAGAGCATGGGGTCGAAGTTTTAAAACGTTTTACTCTGGAGCCTGTTCCCGAAGAGGAAAGGGATGATGCCAATTATCCAGGCTATGGCCTCATACTCGATTTGATTATTCGTAATCTGGGTAATGATGAGTTGCATATGGCCTACCGACTTGATGGAGCCAACGGCCTGCCAATTGAGGGTTGGTGGTACGCCAATAAAAAGTCGCGTAGTTGGTCGGCTGGGGGTATCCGTGATATTGTGGCGCGCCATTTAGATCAGGATCCGCTGCAATTAAGTTCGACAGTCATTGCCAGTGGCGAAGCCGAAACGATGCAAGGCAATCCATTGGCTTATGTGGGAGTGGATGCACAGTATTTTTCTGCAGTTGCTTTGCCGCTTAAAGAAAACCTGGAAGATTTATGGATTGATGAAGTCCGTCCGATTCTGATTGGTCCCAAACCCAAACCGCGATCGGTTGATGGGCGTTACGCCAATGTCACCTGTCGGTTGATCAGTTTTCCGCATACGATCGCATCGGGACAATCTTTTGAGCATTCCTACAAGATCTTTACAGGGCCCAAACGTTCCGGGTTGTTGATGAAGTATCA
>CAWWCC010000209.1:0-5433 GCA_963935315.1 uncultured Planctomycetaceae bacterium
CTACTGTCGATTGGATCAAATCAATCAGACTATCGAAGTCGGCTTGCGCGGATCCCCCTTGTTGCCCCTTAGAAGAACCCTTCATGCTCGCGATCGGTGTGCTGCCTGGGTTACTCTCAATGTTGGCAGGTTGCTGTTGGGCGAAGCCTCGGTTGGTCAGGCATGCCTGGCATAGCAACAGGGAGCAAATCAGGGCCTTTTTGTTTGACGACATTTTAGCAAGCAAGCGGCTGAGCTAATAAGAACGGCCCAGCAGATAGACTCTCAGCAACCGATGAAAATTGTTTATTCTCGACATGCCAGGACTCAAACGGCTGTTCCAGGAGTAGAAGGTTTTGGTATCGCTAATTCTTTCTCCTCATACTGGATTCTCCCGCAATCGTTTACTGATGTCTAAAACTGGTTACAAAACTACACAGTTCAGCTCGGTAGAAAGTCTATTATTACCGTGTTTTTTAAATCGCGGGAGGACCGGTCCATGTGGCTTGACCCCAAATGAAATCCCTGAATAAAAAAACGGCCCCCAGCAGATGCTGGAGACCGTTTTGGTTTTAAATCTTTCGAGGTACAACCTCGACTGCTTGCTATTTCAATTAGCCAGCACATCCGCAGCTTGGTTCCTCAGCGGAACCACAGCTTGGCTCACAGCAAGAATCTGCACAACCGCAGCTTGCTTCGTCGCAGCACTTCTTAGCAGCGAGACGAGCACGCAACTTGGCCAGGCAACCCTGACGCTTCTCCTTGCAGCAAGGATCGCAGCAGCTGTCGGCACATCCGCAGCTTGGTTCCTCAGCGGAACCACAGCTTGGCTCACAGCAAGAATCTGCACAACCGCAGCTTGCTTCGTCGCAGCACTTCTTAGCAGCGAGACGAGCACGCAACTTGGCCAGGCAACCCTGACGCTTCTCCTTGCAGCAAGGATCGCAGCAGCTGTCGGCACATCCGCAGCTTGGCTCCTCGGCACATCCACAGCTTGGCTCAGAGCTGCAGTCATCGGCACAGCCACAGCTGGGCTCACAACAATCGGAAGCACAGCCACAGCTGGGCTCACAGTCACATCCGAGTATACCGAAGAATGCGTTTGCATTCGTGGCACTGCTCAATGCGACTACGACAGCAAAAGCTGTCGAAAGTACAAATTGGTTTCTCATTGGGAAGGCTCCTTTAAAGGGGGGGAAACACTGTTGCCGCTGTTTTAGGTTGAAGTGGCTCGCCCGCACATAAATTTTGTTGAGTGCCGGTACGAAACCCTTCTTCATCAACCCTGGTGAGCGGCTAACGCTCCATTGGTTACCAGTGGCTATCGACGACTTAGAGAGGAGACCTTGACGAGATTCGACAAATTGCTAAGCCAGTTGAGTCTGTGGAGTCCACGTGTTTCGTTCGTAGCGGTTGCGCCAGTTTCTGGTCTATGAGAGGGCGGAAATACGGAGAATTCTCAGACTCAATGACACGTGCTGTGGATCGCAAATAGTTTTTTTCTGGACCGCATATTGATTGGCCAGCGGGTCTCTAGGTTGGGGTAATACTGGTTGTAAGAAGTGTAAAGATTAGTACTGTCTGGCCCACGGGCTGGGCCAGACTGACTAAATCTTCGGACCTGCAAATCTCTGGCGGCGCCAATGCCGCTTCCGCGGGTTGCTGGTGACTCATCCAGGATTTAGAGTTGGACCAACCAGGCAGTGAGATGTTGATCGGTAGAAATCAGCAAGAGTGTCCCGTCTGGAACGGTGCCCATGGCAACACCTGTTATGAGTTGGTCGTAATCAAAACGATCAACGAGATGGCCTTCATGATCCAGCCAGTGTAAGGAGCCATTGGCCGCACATAGGAGCCATCCCAGCGTGCCATCTGGAAAATCAGCCCTTTGAATGCGTGGCGCCTGTGTGACATACTCGCCGGGCGGCAATGGATATTCCCACTGCTTCAAGCCGTCTTCTGAAAAACCGACTGCGCTGTACCAGCCTGAAGACTTGATTGCCAAACCGCAATGTGAGTCCTTTTTGGGGTTCCTTGCCACCGCCATTAGGGCCTGATCCTCAATATACAACTCATGCGAGGTTTTTCCCTCTGCCGTGAGCACTAAAATTGTGCCACGTGTACTCGTGCACCAGATTGTGGTTTCGCCTTTGATGTCAGGTGGCCCAGAAGTAATTTGCAGCACATGATCCATGCTGCGATTGGCCCAAAGTCGACGTCCGTCGAAAGTTCCCCCTTGAATACCCAGGCCACCCCAATAGCCTACCAAAAAGGTAGGATTGTTTTTTTCGGCACGATCTCCCAGATAAACATCTCCAATGCCCGAATGCTTCTTCTCCGGGAAGGTTAGGATGTTTTGCCAGGATTCATCAAATAGGTAGACCTGTTGCCAGCCCACCCCACTAGCCAGGTACCAAGGCTGCCCTTGGCTGTCGACCGAAGTACGCAAGATCCCACCCTTTTGGACCTCGTGGATTGGTAATTCGTGGCGGTCTACCAAATTTCCCTGGATATCGAATTCTACGATGGACTGTCCCCCATCAAGAACCAGTATCTGATTTGCATTATTCACCAGCAAGACATTGCCCGGCTGTGAAACTACACGGGATGAAGTCTGCCAAAGTTGTTCGAGTTTCCAAAGTTTGGGTAGTTTTTCCGGGCCAGCTTGCGGGCGAGAAAACTCAATATTGAGTATCGAATCCTTGATCGTCGCTGCAGAAATTGCTCGTTCGTACTCAGCAACAAGTCGACGATGTTCTGTCAGAGTTTCGGTATCGGCGTTTTCTGGAACCTCAGGAGGTGGGGCAATAAATCGACGCACCCGACGTCCACCCGTGGGGACTGCCAATTCAAAGGAACTCGCATCCATAGTGGAATCCAAGGTGATATTTCGAAAATCAATCCAAATCGAAAACTTCAAAAAACGATCTTCGGCATCTAGGATGTCGGATTGATTATCGATAGGAATTTCCATCCTGCGCAGAATACAATCATCTTTTGAGATCCATAATACGCGATTTCCTTCAGGGCTCTTAGATTGCACTCGGTAGCAAGTGTTGCCGTCCAGTTCTTTTTCACGCAATAGCTTATGTTGGCTACTATTCGAGAAAATAGGTTGCTCAGGATCCTCAGTAAGGAGCATTGCCAATTGTGGCAAGATGTTTTCCAAGGATACTTGTAAAAGATCCGCTCGAAGAGCGGGTTCAGGAAGAAAATTTTCGGTTGTCAGGGTTTCAGGAGCGATAGTCTCGTGTATTTGCAAAGGGACCTCATTGGCAAAACTGCGCACTATTTCACCATTGCAGGCAATCTTATACACGGTCTTCTCCGAAAGACCTTCCACTGCACCCGAGTACAATATCGAGAGCTTATTGGGCCGTTCAAAGGCTATCGACAGATCCTGGTAAGGGAATTCGTTTTCAACACCTTTCGTCCGTTCTACGGAACTTGCAATCACGGTTGAATTATCGACATAGGATTTTGCATTTCGGTAGACCGTACGCATTTGGCTCAAGACTTCTTTGGCTGCCTTGTTGCTGATATTTTCGGTCGGCTTTGGCGTGGGAGATTTACTAGTGCAACCAGCCAGGATTGCAAGAACTGGCAGAAGACTTGCAATTTGAATGCGGTAGATCGGCATAATTCGGATTTGGCAAAAAAACAAAAATGCGTTGGGCAAGGCCACTTGACCAAAAGGCCTGACACTGCGCCAATGAGGCATGATTTCTCAAACTACCACACCCCTTACCCTCTAGCAAAGCCCAGCCTGGTGCTGCTTTGCTCAACCGGAATACAATTGTGACGACACTAAGCTACGGTAATGGAATTTCCTGCGAATTGGATGCGGGCCGTATTACCCATCTACGCGTATCACCGGAGGCTGCATCGGGCCAGATGCATGCTAACCTGGATGTCATTTCTGAGATGCGAGCAGCACTTGCTGAGCCGATGGATTACCCACCTCTATCAGATGCAACGGTACCTGGGGACAAGGCCGTTATCGCCCTTGCCCAAGGTGTTGTGTGTCCTCTCGAAGTGGTGGAGGGTGCCTTTCTGGCACTGAGAGATGCAGGGGTAGAAAGTGAGTTTATATCTGTGATTGTTCCCAAGAATTTTGCACGTGAAGATCAACTCAGGCAGTTACTAAAATCCCGACACTCTGAAGACTGTTTGTTGCTTAAACACGACCCGGATGACACCAATGCCACGGCCATGATAGGAGTCACGCGAAATGGGCAACCGATCCGGATCAACCGTCTATTGAGTGACGCAGATGTCGTGCTTTCGATAGGATCAAGTAGTGAGGACACCAGTTCAAGCTTCAATGGTTTGTTTCCGAGATTTTCAGATCGAGAGACAATCAACCGGGTCGAAGCGCCCTTGGCGACTGAAGATTCATCTCTACTTCAAGAGCGGCAGCAAGAGATTTTGGAATCAGGCTGGTTGCTTGGAGTGGGGTTGGTTGTCCAGATTATTCCTGGCCTGGGAGATAAGGTTGCTCAAATACTTGCCGGAGAAACCAAGAAAGTCTTTGCTGAAAGTGAGCGAATTTACCGTGAGCTCTGGTCCTGTCCAACTGCTGAAAAAGCAGATTTGGTGATTGCAACTCTAACCGGAGACGCAAGCGAACAGACCTGGCAAAATCTGGCTCGTGTTTTACGAGCAGCGAGTCCTCTTTTAAGCGAGGGTGGCTCAATTGCCATTTGTTCAGAAATAGACCAGCTGGCAGGCCAATCTTTCCAGGCCTTTGTTGATCATGAAGATTACGATGTGATTTCACGTGAAATTGTCCGTGACCAGCATGGGGACAGTGGGGCGGCCTGGCAAGTATGCCAGGCCCTGCGACGTGGTTCTGTTTATTTACTTAGTCACTTGCCAGATGCCTGGGTTGAAAGTCTGGGGATAACGCCTATTGCTATCGATCAAGAACTGGATCGACTTGCCGAAACGCACCGACATACGATAGTCCTGGAAGATGCGCAGCGCCTTTTGCCAATCGAGTATGACAATGCCTAGTAGTTTTTTCGAATCTCTTTTTTCGCCAGCTAGCAACCGTTTTTAAAAGTCGGTTTAAGACGATGCTTTGCTGACCCAAAGGATGTCATGACTCCTTCAGAACTTTTTATTTCAAATTACGAGGCTTCCACTGGCGGCTCGGGTGTTTTCACACTGTCACAATGGTCCGTGGTGAGACTTTACGGTGAGGATCGTACAATATTTTTACACAATATGTGTACGAATGAAATTAAGGCATTACCTTCTGGTAAATGTTGCGAAGCCTTTTTCACAGACGTAAAAGGAAAAATCCTAGCGCATGCAATAGTTCTCATCTTTGATGAGTACCTCGAATTATTGACGGTACCTGGGCAGGCTGAGGGTATCATTGCCCATTTAGAACGCTATATCATCCTGTCTCTTATACACATCTCCGAGCCCACGAGACGGACTCCTATC
>CAWWCC010000210.1:0-5432 GCA_963935315.1 uncultured Planctomycetaceae bacterium
CACAAGGAGTATCGTCGGCAGCGTCAGATGTGTATAAGAGACAGGAGGATTATGTGACATAGGTTTCAAGTGGAGTCAGAAAGATCAGTTGTCTGGATGGCTCCACGGTGAACGCTGCAGGCGTTTACCAGCGAAGCTTCTCTTCTCCTAAACCTTATTGGTTTTTCAGGGACGTTTAGGCGTGAGTAGCAAACGCAAAAGCCTGCTGCGTAATCATCCTCGATAAAGGCAAGCCAATTGAGAGATTGGTACGCAAAGCTGAGGGATGGTAGCCATTGGTTGCTATTCGCCCAGTTACCGAAAGGATGCACGATCGTGACGCAGCGACCGAGGCCAAACGGGGTGGTACGCACAACATGTTTTTATTTCGTATAGGTGCTGATATTGCAGATTGCAGGCAGCTTCAAGTCACAGTGAGTTGAGGTGCGGTAAAAGTGCCATAAACGGGAGTGTTTAAAACTCCTGACAACCTGTAGGGTGTCGTCCTCAGAGGGTGGCATCGAGAATTGGAGGAATGCTATGAAGAATTTTGCTAAGAAGGTACAACGTTTCCTCGTCTCCGAAGATGGTCCAACTGCGGTTGAGTATGCTGTTATGCTCGCCTTGATTGTGATCGTATGTCTAACCGCGATTCGTTCAGTAGGAACTAACACTGCTGCAACATTTAATTCCGTTGCCGGTCAAATTGCTCCCAGTTAATGATTGGGGAGCAACACCCTATCAGGGGCAGATATGTGTGAAGCTAAACCCTCTCGGGACACCATCGTCCCGAGAGGTTTTTTTGTAAAAACGTCAAGAAAGAGCCAGGTTTAGTTTGCACAGTGCGACAACAGCCCCGTACTGTTCGTTCTTGGCTGGTTCTCAAGGATTTTTGTGAAAGAGAAGCTGATTTTGAGGCAAAAAGTTCCTCACATGCCATTTGTAAGCTAGGTTTCGATAGTCTCGCCTCTTGATCACAAGATTCAAGAGAATGAGATTTACGAACAAAGGAAGATACTGAAATGTTCAACCTGATACCTGATGAGCTGTTGGTTGTTGCATGCCAGATGTTTTGCTATTGCCTGGTTGCCTTTATGACAGTGGTAACCTGGTTGTTCGTGCCGCGTACGTAATCCTAAGGCACTGAGATATCATTGTCAGTGCTCGATTTAACCCGAATTCATTTTTGCGTAATGGGCGAAACCAATGTTTGAATCCACAGAAATAGCCAATCTACTGGGTGATACCTGGCATGTTTGGTTTGTAACAATCACTCTGATTGTGGCGGCCGTCATTGATGGTTTGCAATTGAAAGTTCCTAACTGGATTACCTATCCCATGATCATAAGTGGATGGGTTTATAGTGCTGCACTGTCTTCTTATCCCGGTTGGGAAGGACTCTGGTTCAGCCTGATTGGTACCGCTGTAGGTCTAGGGCTCTTGCTGCCTGCCTATGCTATCGGCGGCATGGGAGCCGGTGATGTGAAACTGCTGGCAGGTGTCGGAGCTTGGATGTGGGGTACTGTGACATTCTACGCCTTTGCCGTGTCCACAATCGTGGGAGCTGTCATTGCAGTGGGTATGGTGTTGTGGACGAAGTCCTGGGAAAAGCACAAGACTCAGTTTTGGGGCATCGTCAACGAGATTGTTACCGTTAAAGATCCTGAAAAGCTGGCAGAGATTGCTGCTGAGCGGAAGCCAAGAATGTTTTTATTGCCGTATGGCATTCCGATCGCAATTGGGTCGATTGGGTATTTTGCCTGGCACGGCATGCAACTATAAGTCTTGCTAGCAAATTGGGAATTACCCGATAAGTACGCAAAATGGTTTGATTTACCTGAACCGCTAGAGTCAGCCTAGCCGAAATAAGACGACAAGGTGCGTAGGCTATGCGCAAGGAATGTCAATCACCCAGTGATATTAGAAGACAGACAGAACGTATTCGATTAGAAGTATCGGGAGGCTCGCTGAGTCTCATTATGGGCAAAACTCTGCTAAAGTAGAGTAAACCCAAATCACTAAAATCCTGCTTCATGCCAGGGGGGTGTGATGCGTCCAAAATCACTAGTATTGTTGGCACTTGCGATGGGCTGCGGCCTTGTTGCATCGATAGGCATTAGCCAGGTTCTTGATAGCAATAGCAAGAATCAAGCTGCTGTTGAGTCGGTACCCATCTATGTAGCGCTTCAGAATATTAACCTTGGCGATCCCGTCGATGATTCGATGGTTGATTTATTGGAATGGCCAAAAGATAAAGTTCCCGTGGGTGCCATTACGCAATGGGAAGATATTGAAGATCGCCGGCCACGCACGACTATATTTCAAGGCGAGCCACTCTTAGATGGTAAGTTTCTTGAAAAAGGCCAGACTCAAGATCCCATCTCTTCAATACCTGAAGGTATGCGATTAAAAACAGTTTCGGTAGATGCACGTAAAAGTGCAGCCGGATTGCTAAGTCCTGGAGATCGTGTTGATATTCAGATCTTTGTGCAACGTAACGAACGGGAGGGCATTGCTTACCCATTTACAAAGATCATTCTGCAAAACATCCGTGTTTTTGCTGTCGACCAGGCAGTTCAACGATCGGCCGATGGAACCGAAGCCCGTACTGTGGCAAAAACGGTGTCATTGGTTGTGACTCCTGAGCAGGCAAATAAAATGCTGACTGCTGAGAATCTGGGCGAGATCAGCCTGATTCCTCGCCATCCAGACGATGATCATATTGTCAATGACGCCGAATCGTCTGCGGACTTTCTTTTTGGCAAAAGTGATGCTGACAATCGAGAACCAGAGCAAGGGCTCAATAACAGGAGTACTGAAGAGTCGATCCCTGATGAATTCGCAAATGGAGATTATGCTAACAACGATCCGCCATTTCAAATGAAGCTCATATTTCCGGATGAAATAGATGTAGTTGAGTTCAATAACGAAACAGGCGAACCCATTGATGAAGAATATCAAAGTGATCGTGACGGAAGCAGTCACGGCGACGGTGACGGGGATGGATACGACACACCCAGTGATGAGGATATCCCGGACACCGCAGATTTTCCGATCGATCTGAAGAGCTAGTGACATATTGAAGGTTTTGAGGCAAGGACGTCTCTTGGCCCATGAGCTGGTAAGCTGGTGTTTGTGTGCTGGCTCTCCACTAGCTAATTTAACGCGAAGGAAGTACAAGGATGTACGCCAGAAATCTCCCGCGCACGGTTGCCCATTTATGCCGCTTGTCGATTTCTTATTCTATTAAATCTCTGTTCGCAATCAGCGTGACTGGGCTACTGGTTTCCAGTAACAGTTATGCTACGAACCAGGCGGATGTGATTCGAAATATCACACAGCCTACGGAGAGGCTCGAGCTGACGGTTAATTCCAGCCGTATTCTTACGCTGGATAAACGTATCCCTCGGGTGGTTGTCAATAATCCAGAACTGATTACTGCGACACCAATCAGCGCTACCCAAGTTCAATTAGCAGCTCGCAAACCGGGTGTGACTCAGATCAATCTGTGGGATGAAGAGGGTAAAGTTTTTACAGTCGATGTAATGATCTACGGTGATGTTCGTGAATTACAGCATGCCCTGAAGCGGCTATTTCCAAATTCCTCCGTGAAGGTCGTACGCTTGACAAATAGCCTGGTGCTAGAAGGATTTGTCGAAAGGCCCGAAGCGGTAAGTCCAATTTTGAGATTGGCCGAAGATTACGCACCCAAGATCATAAATAATATCACCGTAGGTGGCGTTCAGCAGATAATGCTCAAAGTCAAGGTGATGGAAGTATCGCGTACGAAGCTACGTACGTTAGGAGTGGACTGGGCACACGTTTCTAGTAGTGGGTCTGTCGTTGCATCCAGCATATCCGGTTTGATTACCAACGCTACGACCTCGGGTGGGACAGCATCAGTTGTTTCTGGGGGGTCCGCAGCTGGCGAAACGTTCAAATTTTCTGTCGTTGACGGAAACAACGCCTTCTTTGGTTTTTTAGAAGCTTTGCAAAAGAATAATCTGGCTAAAATTCTTGCCGATCCAACCCTGACTGCCGTCAGTGGCCGCCCAGCGCACTTTAATGTTGGTGGTGAGCTGCCAATCATTATTCCTTCAGGACTCGGGCAAACTACTGTTGAGTACAAGAAGTTTGGTACGCAAGTCGATTTTTTACCCATTGTGTTGGGTAATGGAAATATCCGCTTGGAAGTTCGCCCACGCGTGAGTGAGCTGGACGATACCCGAAGTGTAAATGTTGGCACTTTTTCGGTGCCCGCGCTAAAAGTGCGTGAAGTCGACACGGGTGTAGAACTAAAAGCAGGACAAACGTTGGCCTTAGCCGGTCTCGTCCAGACTCGCATCGACGCACAGGAGCGAGGTTTACCCTTTTTAAGTAATTTGCCTTATATTGGTTCTGCTTTCCGTAAGGTTAGTGAAGAAGTCAATGAAATTGAGTTGTTGATTCTAGTTACTCCAGAATTTGTTGATGGTTTAGATGCCCATGAAGTTCCCCCGTGTGGACCAGGAATGGAGACAGTATCTCCATCCAATAGCCAACTCTATTTTGGAGGCCATCTCGAAGTACCTTCTTGTGGACCTTGTGGTCCTGGAGTATGTGGACACTATGGTTCGGGTTGTCAGTCCTATGGAGGTGCATCCGGAATGATCATCGAGTCGGATGCACAACCTGTACCTATGCAGCAGTTTGATCAGCCAGCCGTTGATCAAGGGATGCCCGCACCGGCAGATATAGAGATGCCGACGCCAATTGAAGAAAGTATTGACCCCGGTCCTTCTGCTCAGGTTAAGCCATCCCGGCCACTCCTCCAACCTGCAGAAACAGCCTCATCCTTGGTTAGAGATAGTCATGGTCCGGATCCTAAGGCAATGCGGCAGCAGTCGTCTTGGCGGGCCAATCCAGTACGCAATCAGATGTCGGCGCAGTTCAGTCGTGATAATCCGAAATACCAGACTTCTGACAAACCTGTGGTCAGTAAGACAGCGTCTCCCGGTTTGATCGGTCCTATTGGCTATGATGTCGAAAAATAAGCTGTTTTAGCTAAGAGATAAGGAGTCTACTTCATTTGTCTAATAGATTTAAAGAGCGGTAAAAGTAGCTGGTCTTAATAACCTGGATCATACGGCATCTACCTGCTCTCTAGAACATTACCCACAAGTCTATCCCAAGCGGCATCATGGCTAACGTACTCCGTATTGCAATCGTAGATCCAAACGATCAAACCCGTGAGAACCTGAAAACGGCTCTCCTGGGTTTGGATACCGTTTGGCTTGAGGCTGAATGCTCTCGCTACGATTTCTTTGCGGATGTTGTCGAGCAGACGAACCCGGATATTGGGCTCGTGGCTATGGACAGCGATACGGATCGAGCAATCGAATTGGTATCGGAGATTTCCGCACAAGTGCCTGACTGCGCCTTGCTGGTTAGCAGCGGTTCGACGGATGGTCGCT
>CAWWCC010000211.1:0-5421 GCA_963935315.1 uncultured Planctomycetaceae bacterium
ACAGGTCTCTTGATGCGGAGATGAATGAAATCCCTTGTGTCTTTTCTGCCTTATGGTGGGAGGGGGGTTCACAAATCGGTTCATCGTCCAATCAGGTTGACGACCAGGGATGTGCCACCTGGCTGCTGAAAAATTTTTGGATAGCTTCGGTTTGGGGGGTAAGGACTCCATCTTCGGTAATTATTTTGGTTATTAATTTTGCTGGGGTGACATCAAAACCCGGGTTGTAGACACCGACACCTGGAGGTGCTGTGCTTGCGCCAAAACTATGTGTAATTTCCTGGGCTTCGCGCTGTTCGATGGGTATTTCATTACCTGTAGCCAACGCCAGATCAAACGTGCTGGTTGGGGCAGCAATATAAAAAGGAATATCAAAGTACTGAGCCAGGATTGCAATGCTTTGGGTGCCAATCTTGTTGGCCGTGTCACCGTTGGCAGCGATGCGGTCAGCCCCAGTGATAATGGCTTGCACTCGTCCTTCTTGCATTACTTGAGCTGCCATGGAATCGCAAATGAGCGTGCAGTCGATGTTGCGGCGTTGCAACTCCCAACTTGTAAGTCGTGCGCCTTGAAGTAGGGGTCGTGTTTCGTCGACCCAAACGTGGGGTTGCTTCTTGCGTCGGGCGAGTTCAAAAATCACCGAAAGCGCTGTCCCATCACCACCAGTAGCCAGAGCACCCGCATTGCAGTGTGTCAGCAAATCACTGCCTGGAGCCAATCCTGAGAGCAAATCCGCTCCTTGTGTGCCAATATCTGCACACATCTGGCGGTCTTCCTGGTGGATTTTTTTTGCTTCGGACAGCAGGGCCTCGCGTAGCTGGTCGGGGGTGACTTCTTCGGCAACTTTCTGCATGCGGTCGAGGGCCCAAAAGAGATTTACGGCCGTGGGACGGCTCGTCCGCAAAGAATCACAAATTTGTTGAAGTGGTAGACCTTCTGCCAGGCCGACGCAGACTCCGTATGCCGCAGCGCAACCAATGGCAGGGGCTCCACGTACTGCCAATGTACGGATAGCCTTCCAGACCTCTGCGACCGTATGGCAGTGTCGTTCGACGACATCTGCGGGCAAACGAGTTTGGTCGATGAGCACCAAATGTCCATCGTGTTCACCGTGCCAGCGTAAGGTCGGCAGGGGTTGGTTCATGGTTCAAACGGATTGCTATAAGGGAGATTAAAGGTTTCGGCAACCGCACGGTTCGTCACATTGCCGGCATGCATATTGATTGCCCGGGCCAGGGGAGGCAAATCATTTGCCGCCCCATCAAGACCTCGCGTTGCAATTTCCAGAACCCAAGGCAAGGTCACGTTACAAAGGGCGTAGGTGCTAGTACGCCCCACAGCTCCCGGCATGTTGGTCACGCAGTAGTGCACAACATTGTGGACGACAAAAGTAGGCTCGCTATGCGATGTCGGCTTGCTGGTGGCGATGCAGCCGCCCTGGTCGATGGCTACGTCAATGATCACGCTGCCAGGTTTCATCGCTTTGAGGTCTTCCTCATCGATTAATCGCGGAGATTTTGCGCCAGGAATAAGCACTGCGCCTATGACCAGGTCTGCCCGGCTGAGCTGGTCACGAATGGTGTGGCGGTCACTGAATAACACATCAACATTGGGTGGCATGACATCTGCCAGATAGCGAAGTCGTTCCATGTTGATGTCGAGAATACTTACGTTGGCATTAAACCCGGCAGCGATTTTAGCAGCATTGGCTCCCACAACACCCCCACCTAAAATTGTGATACTGGCGGGCGCTACACCGGGGACTCCCCCCAGCAGTATTCCTCGACCCATCTGCGGACGTTCCAGGTACTTGGCTCCTTCTTGCACGCTCATGCGCCCGGCAACTTCGCTCATGGGAGTTAGCAGTGGTAGACGCCCTTGATCATCAGACAAGGTTTCATAGGCCACTGCCGTACAGCCCGTAGCAAGTATCGATTCAGTAAGATTACGATTGGCTGCAAAATGGAAGTACGTAAACACGATTTGATCTGGGCGGATCATTTTCCATTCGCCCGCTTGTGGCTCTTTGACTTTGACGATCATGTCAGCACGTGCATGGATTGCTTCGGGACCTGCGACCATTTCAGCACCATGCTTCAGGTATTCGTGATCGGCCAACCCAGATCCCAGTCCGGCCCCAGACTCAACGAGCACCTGGTGTCCACGACGTGTGAGTTCTTCTACGCCAACGGGCAACATGGCAACACGATATTCATCCAATTTGATTTCACAAGGGATGCCGATGATCATGAATAGGATCCTCTGTTGATTTTCGTATTGGTGACAAGCGACACGCAGGTTTCGAATTCAAGGGCTGGACATTTAATTGATGCAAGAGAGTTTATGTCGAAAAGTATGGGTGCGACAATTCTTTGGCGAACATGGGCTGTGGGCAAACCATGTCCAAATCTTACGCAGCGTAGCATAGAGGACATGGATATCCCTGGGAATCATTGTCTGTTGGTGGGCTGGGCAACTTTTTTGATAGGTAGAGCTCTCCTGGACGCCGCTCGAATTTGCCAAGAGTTTGTGGCGGAGATTTGTCTGTTGAAATCCTTCACTCCTATCAGGGCCTACCGATTCTGGAATGAAATTCAGGAACTTACGGCAGGAAGGCTTGGATTAATCAGACCTTGGTCGCTATCATCGACTCATGCAAAATGAATCCAAGCAGACATGGTTGCCGGTTGTGCTGATTGCGGGCGCTTTGGCTATCTGGGGAGGCTTGTTGGCGCTGGGGGCCTTTTGGGCACCTATCGATGAGGCAGCAAGTAGTGATCACCGCAAGCTGCTGGTGGTAGCAGCCACTACAGGGTTGTTTTTATTGCTCTGGGGACTTGTGCTCTGGATTCATGCCGCAAAAGTCAAGCGGAAGACACAACACCAGGACAGGAAGCAGGTGTCCCAGGACACGTGAATCCCGGGAATTGGCCCATTTTGCCATAGGGAGCGAGGATTCATTTCGCCAGGAGAATGGGCAAGAAGAGTTGGAAGAAGCGGATCAGCCCCGACTCACAGGCTCCGATTCAAGACTTCCACCCTTGTCTGACGGTCTTGGGAGCGGTAAATTGGTGGGTTCTCCGTGGGTGGCCGGGAAGCTCCGGTAGTGGGTCTTTTTAGGAGGCGTATGCCTGCGTGGGGAAATTATTAATAGAGACGTATACTGGGATATCAACAGGGGAAATCAACTGATGAAAACGTACATGGCCAAGAAGGGCGAATTGGAGCAGAAATGGCTGCTCGTAGACGCCTCCGATAAGATCGTTGGCCGCTTGGCAAGTGAGATTGCCGTTATTCTGATGGGCAAGCATCGCCCCACCTACACGCCTCATGTCGACACGGGCGACTACGTCGTTGTCGTCAATTGTGAGAAGATCAAGTTCACTGGCAAAAAGTGGGAGCAAAAGACGTATGCCTGGTACACGGGTTATCCTCGTCAACGCACCATCACTGCTGAAGCACGTTTAGAAAAGAAACCCGAAATGATTTTGAGCGAAGCAGTCCGCCGCATGCTTCCCAAGAGCAAGCTTGGTCGGGCCATGCTGTCGAAGCTAAAAATTTATGAGGGTTCGGAACACCCCCATACAGCACAACAACCCGAGCCGACCGATTTAGCGATCAAAGCTTAATCGAGTCCGATTAAAATACCCTTGTAAAAATCATTGGCAAAAAACTAGGCTAAAATCATAGGAAGTTCACACATGGCAACAGCTGCCGTAGAAGAAGCCCTGGGAACGGGTCGTCGTAAGAGTTCAGTGGCGCGTGTACGGGTGCGTGCTGGCAGTGGTAAGATTACCATCAATAAGCGCGAGCTGGATGAATACTTCAATGTCCAGCAGGATCGCAATACCGTATTAGCTCCCATCGAACATTGCGAAGTTCGTGACTCGGTTGATATTATCATTCGTGTGCATGGTGGAGGTACGACGGGCCAGGCAGGTGCTTGCATGCAGGGTATTGCCAGGGCGCTCCTGAAGCATGACAGCGACCTCACAGAAAAACTTCGCGAAAAACACTTCCTGACGCGTGATTCGCGTATGAAAGAACGTAAGAAGCCAGGTCTGCATGGTGCACGTCGTGGCACACAGTTTTCTAAACGCTAACGCGGATAAGAAATTCCAACCAATTACAAAGCCGTGCTCAGTTCGTGAGCGCGGCTTTTTTCGTGCTATTTACGACACACTCAAAATGGACCCTAATATTGAAAAGTCAGTCCTATCGAACGCCCCATCAAATGGAACGATGGTGGCGATGTCGTTGAGGAACTGTCTGCGTAAACATCAGACATTGAAAAGAAAGTGACAGACGTCACTGTCTTGCATGACATAGTCTTTGCCTTCCACCCGCATCTTGCCTGCGTCTCGGATTGCTTTTTCACTCGAGAATTCTTGCAGGTCTGCCACGCTGTATGTTTCGCAACGAATAAAACCGCGCTCAAAATCGGTATGGATCACACCCGCAGCTTGGGGGGCCGTGGCACCTGTGGGTACGGTCCAGGCACGCACTTCTTTTTCGCCAGCGGTAAAAAAGCTTTGCAGGCCGAGCAAACGATAGGCTTCACGCGCCAATACGGCCAAAGCGGGTTCTGGCAAGCCAAGGCTTTCCAGCATTTCGTTTCTTTCGTCTCCGTCCAGCTCGGCCAATTCGGCTTCTAAGCTGGCACAGACAGGTACCACAGCACTTCTTTCGGCAGCGGCTCTCTCGCGAAGTTGTTGCACGTACTCATTTTCACCGGATAAATCGTGTTCGTTAACATTTGCTACATAGAGCACAGGCTTAGCAGTCAAGAACTGTAGTTGGGCCAGCTCTCTGGATTGAATAGGGTCTTCCAATTCCAATTGACGGATTGGCTTACCTGCGGCCAACAGAGATTGGCACTTGGCCAGAATTTCTAAGCGCTGCTTGGCCTCCTTGTCGCCGGAGCGTACGATACGTTGGGCTTTGTCGGTCATGGATTCAACCGATTGTAAGTCAGCAAGCATCAGTTCCGTATCGATCGTGTCGACATCACGTAGCGGATCCACGGCTCCATCCACATGGGTCACATCGGGGTCGTCAAAGGATCGCACCACATGAAGAATTGCGTCTACCGAGCGAATATGGGATAAGAACTTATTGCCCAGCCCTTCTCCTTCAGACGCACCGCGCACGATACCCGCGATATCGACTAATTGGAGTACGGCAGGTATGACTTTTTGGGTAGGGATGAAATTCTGAATAATATCGAGCCGCGGATCGGGTACTGGCACGGCCCCCACATTTGGCTCAATGGTGCAAAATGGGTAGTTTTCATTGGCAATCCCCGCAGAGGTCAGTGCGTTGAAAAGGGTTGATTTTCCCACATTTGGCAACCCGACAATTCCAGCTTCCATGGATAGGGTTCTTTCGTCAAAAACGTGATGGCAAGGGGGGCGGGGGAGG